>JAISLX010000144.1 GCA_031277045.1 Treponema sp. | reverse complement strand
GCTTTCCTTGAAGCCCTGCTCAAGCAGGAATTAGCCGAAACCAAGCGTAAAACCGCCCTGCAATCCGCCACGATTGGGGATTTTTCCAGGGATATGTTCACCGAAGGCGCTCCCCACCTTGCGCGGTGGGCTGCCAAGGGCAAGGTCCTGAAACGGCAGACCATCACCCAGCACCGCCGCCACCTGACCGCTTATCTCCTCCCCATGTTCGGGAAACTCCGTTTTGATGAAATCACCCCCACAGCGGTTGAGGACTTCCTTCTGGAACAGCGGCTTTCCAACTCCTGCCGGAATACCATTTTGTACACCCTAAAACTTGTTATACGGGAAGCCAAGCGAGCCGGAATAATTGACATGCTGCCGGAGTTTGAACCTTTCAAACGGCATGGACGGCGGCAGGATACCCTTTCCGGCGAAGAACTAACCAGGCTGTTCCCCTACGAAGAGCAAGAGCTTGTCCGCATCTGGACACGGCCCCCCGGCAAGCGATACTCCTTGAGGCGGCTACATTCCCAGGATAATGTTGTAGAGTCGGTCCAGGTCATCCATCGAATAGTAGTCGATGCGGATGCTGCCTTTGTCCAGACTGCCCTGGATGGATACCTTGGTGCCGAAGCGTTCGATAAGCTTCGCTTCCATGCCGGTTAGTTCCGGGGGCCTGCGGGTTTCCACCGGAGGTACGGAAGCGGACTGTTTCGCGGCGGAGGCTGCGGGATCGGGTTGCTGTGCGGCGGGGCTTTCCGGTTCCGCGGGGATTACCGGCGTTCCTGTCGCCGGATCGCCGGTAATCAGCATTTCATTTACCGGCTTGTCCCCGGTTTTGGGTTCTCCGCCCAGTTCCCCCGCCCTGCGTTCCGCTTCCCGGACGGAAAGGCCCCGCTCACGAATCTCCCGGAACAGGGTTTCCTGCCCGCCGGCCCCGGCGGCCTGGAGGATGGCGCGGGCGTGGCCCGGGGAAATTTCACCCCGTTCAAGACTTTCCTGGATCGGCGGGGGCAGCCGGAGCAGCCGCAGGGCGTTTGCCACGGTGGAACGGTTTTTCCCCACCTTGGCGGCCACCGAATCCTGGGAAAGGCCCGTTACATCCATAAGGTTTTTGTAGGCGCGGGCTTCTTCTATGGGGTTAAGATCGGCACGCTGGATATTCTCGATCAGGGCAATTTCCAGCCGGGCTTCCTGCGTATAAGACCGGATTAAGACCGGAATTTCCTCTAAACCCGCCATCCGGGCCGCCCGGCAGCGGCGTTCCCCGGCTATAATGGTGTAATTGTCCCCATCTTTCTGAACAATGACAGGTTCTATAATGCCGTGTTCCCTGATGGAGTTGGCCAGTTCCTTTAGCTCTTCCTCCCCAAAGTAGCGGCGGGGCTGCTCCGGGTTGGGTTTCAGTTTATCCAGAGGTACTTTGAATTCCCCGGCCGCGGGGGCAATGTCCTCTTCCGGCAAAATCAGGGCATCCAGGCCCTTTCCAAGACCGAGTTTTTTAAGCGCCACGGTTGATAACCTCCCTGGCCAGGTTCTGATAGGCGCGGGCCCCCGCGCACTGGGGATCGTAGATGGAAATGGGAAGCCCGTGGGAAGGCGCCTCCGAAAGCCGTACATTGCGGGGAATAATGGTCGCAAACACCTTGCGCTTAAAATAAGCGCTTACCTGTTTTATCACGTCCTGGGCCAGCCGGGTGCGGGAGTCGAACATCGTAAAAAAAATGCCCCCAATATCCAGAGCGGGGTTCAGGCCCTTTTGAATCCGCTTGATGGTTTGCAGCAGCAGGGAAAGCCCCTCCATCGCGAAATACTCACACTGCATGGGGATAAGCACCGCGTCCGCCGCGGCCATGCCGTTCAGCGTAAGCACTCCCAGGCTGGGGGGGCAGTCGATAAGGATGTAATCGAAGCTGTGGCGGACCGGCTCCAGGGACCGTTTTAGGAACAGATCCCGGTCTTCCTGCTCAATCAGCTCCACCGCGGCCCCGGACAGGTCGATACTGGCGGGAATTACCTTGAGGCGTGGAATAGCCGTATCCCGGATAGCCGTTTCTATGGATACCTGGCCAGAAATCAGTTCGTAAACCCCGGGTTTACGGGGGTTTATCCCCATCCCGCTGGACAGATTCGCCTGGGAATCAAAATCCACCAGAAGTACAGACTTTCCCTCTTCCGCGAGGTAGGCGCCGATATTTACCGCCGAAGTGGTCTTGCCTACGCCCCCCTTCTGGTTCACAAAAACATAAATTCTGCCCATAGCGTGGATTATATCCAATATGTTTGCCGATTGCTATTGAACTATGGGGTAGATGGGTTTATTCTATCATTATGGAACCCATACGGATGCTCGTTTTAGATTTGGACGACACCCTTTTGCGCTCCGATCTGTCCATTTCTTACCACACACGGAATGTAATAAAAAAAGCGGTGGCCCAGGGGATCGTGGTAGTGCTGGCCTCCGGCAGAATCCCCGCTGCCCTTGAGCGGTTTTCCAGAATATTGGGAATGACCAAGCGGCCCGGTTACATTATTTGCAGCAACGGCACGATTATTCAGGAAAGCAACACCGGTAAGATAATTTGGGAGGCCCGGCTGGACACGGAAACCGCCCTGGCGGTCTACGATCTGGCGACAGCGGAAGGCTTCCCGGTCCAGGTCTACGAAGACGACATCATGTACGTGTCAAAAACCAACGAATTTACCCGCTACGATCAAAAACTGACAGGTCTAAAGCAGGTGGTGGCGGACGATTTTCACGCCGTTGTCAGAAAGGGCTGCAACAAGCTGCTGATTCCCGGGGATCCCATGCTGCTTCAGCCACTGGAAATACTTATCAGAACCTACCTGGGAAACGACATTAACCTGTTTACAAGCAAACCTTACTTTTTGGAGATCCTGCCCAGGGGAGTCGACAAGGGAAGCGCCCTGGCCAGGGTGGCCGGGATGCTGGAAATTGAGCAAAGCGCGGTCATGGCCATCGGGGATTCCATGAACGATGAGGCGATGATCCGCTGGGCCGGTACGGGGGTCGCCATGATTAACGGGGATGCGCGGATCAAGGAAATTGCCGATCTGGTAACGGAATGGTCCAACGAGGAAGACGGCGTTGCCGGCATCATCGAACAGTACATCCTGGGAAAGGGTTCTCCCTCATGACAGGCGGCGCTGCGGCGCGGCACATCCCGGCGGGATACGGAATCTTATGAGCGATAAGCTGTCCGTTCCCGGAGCGCCGGGCGGACAGCCCCCGGATTCGCCCCCGGTCCCCGTCAAAGTTGATATCCCCATCAGCACGGTCGATTCCCCCTCGGCGGTGCTGGAACTAATCTACCAGTTAAAAATCAAAGACGTTATGATAACGGCGGTAATCACCGCGAAAAAGACCGATACCATGCGCTATATCCAGGCCCTGATGCGGGAAAACTACATCACCGGGGTGCCCATTGCCGAAAACGGCGTTCTTGCCGGAATTGTCTCGATTGGCGACATCGTTACCGCCCTGGACAAGGGCTTTATCGACTGTCCGGCGGAGGAGCGGATGACCAAAGACGTGATTGTCCTGGAAGACGACATGCCCCTTTCCTTCGCCATTTCCTATCTAAACAAGTACCGTTATGGGCGTTTTCCCGTGGTAAACAAAAACAAGGAACTGGTGGGGATTATCAGCTCCAAAGATGTGATCAGTTCCCTGCTGGTGGAAATGAACCGGGAAGTTCTGCGTTTGGAAAAGATGCACCAAAAGGAAATGGGCGCCGCCGCTTCTTCTTATTCGGAGATGGATTTTACCACCGTAAAATACGATTTTGAGCTGGCGGGCCGGGCCTCTACCGAGATAAAAAAAGCTTTAAAGCAGCGAAACCTTGATCCAAAAATTATCCGCCGGGTATCCATTGCCAGTTACGAACTGGAGATAAACCAGGTGGTTCATTCCTGCGGGGGAAACATCCACTGTACCATTCAGCCCGACAAGGTGATCATCGTGGCCAGCGACACGGGGCCGGGAATTGCCGATGTGAACCTGGCCCTGCAGGAAGGCTGGTCCACCGCCAACGAGTGGATTCGCTCCCTGGGTTTTGGCGCGGGCATGGGGCTTGCCAACACCAAGCGTGTCAGCGACGAGTTTTCGATAAATTCCACGCTGGGCGTGGGCACAACCGTCTGTTCCACAGTGTTTATCAACTCCCCCAAAGAGGAAACTTGAATGACGATTCGGGAGGCGGCGGCGGCCCTGGACGCGAAAATTGTCCAGGCTGAATTTGAGGACAGCCTTCTGACCGGGGCCTACACATCGGACCTACTTTCCGACGTGATGGCGAACGCCAGGGACGGGGGCGCCCTTATCACCATTCAAGCCCACAAAAACACGGTGGCAGTGGCCACCCTGGTGAATATTACCGCCATCGTGGTCTGCAACTCCCGCCCCCTGCCTCAGGACATGCTGGAAGCCGCCCGGGACGAGGGTATCGCGGTGCTGCTGACCGGGGAAAACCAGTTTACCGTATCGGGGAAGCTCTACGGGCTTTTGCGGGGGGACTGATGTCCCTCCGGGCGGACTTTCACAACCATTCCTGCCTTTCCCCCTGCGGTTCCCTGGACCTTTCGCCCCGGCTCCTGGTGGACACCGCCGCCGCGCGGGGAGTCAAAGTCCTGGCCCTGACGGACCACAATTCCAGCCTCAACTGCCCCGCCTTTGCCAAACTCTGCGCCCGGCGGGGGATTATCCCCGTCTACGGCATGGAGGCCACCACCAGCGAGGAAATTCACGTCCTGTGCCTGTTTACCGGCCTGGCGGCCTGCCTTGCCTTTAACGACTACGCCTACAGTATCCTTACCCCTTTCCCCAACAACCCGGAAAAAACCGGGGACCAGGTCTACGTGGACGAGGAAGACAACATTCTGGGAGAGGTGGAGTATTACCTGGTCAACCCGCTGGACCTTTCGGTGGACGCCATCGGGACCAAGGCGGCGGAATACGGGGGCATCGTTATCCCGGCCCATGTGGACCGGGCGGCCTTTTCCATGTTCAGCCAGTTGGGCGCCGTAGTGGCGGGGCCCTGGGCCGCCGTGGAGTGTACGCGGATCCCCCCGGCAGCCATGTCAGGGGACGGGTCCGGCGCCGTGCCGCTGGACACCTTGGGCTATCCGCTTATCACCTCCAGCGACGCCCACTACCCGGAGCATGTGGCCCGGCGGCCCTTTGAACTGGACACGGAGGTGGAAGAACTGCTGCCCGGCGGCCCCGGCACAGAGGCCGACATGGCGGCGCTTACGCGGGCCTTGGCCCGGCGGCCCCGGCGCTAAGGCCCCGGCCGCATTGCCGATCTGCCCCAAAACAAACCGCGGGGCATAAAAGGGCCGCCTTGCGGCGGCCCTTCAAAAAACCTGTGTCCGGCCAAAAACCGCGTTACTTTTTGATGTTGTAAAAGGCCTTTTTCCCCGCGTATTCGGCAACACCCTCCAGCTCTTCCTCGATGCGGATAAGCTGGTTGTACTTGCAGACGCGGTCCGTGCGGCTCATCGACCCGGTCTTGATCTGCCCGGTTTCCAGCCCCACCACGAGGTCCGCGATAAAGGT
>JAISLX010000140.1 GCA_031277045.1 Treponema sp. | reverse complement strand
AACTGGATGTTGAAGGGGCCGGTGATGTCCAGGGCCCGGGCGATCTCCCCGGCGATGCCCCGGATCTTCCGGATCGTTTCGATGTAGAGCCGCTGGGCGGGCAGCACCACGGTGGCGTCGCCGGAGTGGACCCCGGCGTTTTCGATGTGTTCGGTGATGGCGTGGAAGAGGATCTCCCCGCGCCGGGCCACCGCGTCTATCTCTATCTCCTTTGAGTTTTCGATGAACTTGGAGATGACCACGGGGTGTTCCGCCGACACGTCCGCCGCCAGGCCCAGGAAACGTTCCAGGCTGGCGTCGTCCCAGGCCACGTTCATCGCCGCGCCTGACAGGACGTAACTGGGGCGGATAAGCACGGGGTAGCCGGCCTGGGCGGCGAATTCCCGGGCGGAGGGAAGGTCCGTAAGCTCCTTCCATTCGGGCTGTTCGATGCCCAGGCGGTCCAGCAGGGCGGAGAATTTGTTCCGGTCCTCCGCCATGTCGATGGACTGGGGGGTGGTGCCGTAGATCAGGGTCCCCGCGGCGTAGAGTTTGGTCGCCAGGTTGTTGGGAATCTGGCCCCCCATGGAGAGGATGATCCCCTCCGGCTGCTCCCGCTCCCAGATGTCAAGGATCCGCTCCAGCGTCAGTTCCTCGAAGTAGAGGCGGTCGCACATGTCGTAATCGGTCGAAACGGTTTCCGGGTTGCAGTTTACCATGATGGAGTAGCGGCCCAGTTTGCGGGCGGTCTCCACCGCGTTGACGCAGCACCAGTCGAATTCCACGCTGCTGCCGATCCGGTAGGCCCCGGAACCCAGGACCATGACCCCCCGGCCGGCGGGGGCGATGTCGTCTGACGCGCCGCTTCCGGGGCCGCAGGCGCCGTAGGTCATGTAGAGGTAGTTGGTCTTTGCGGGGTACTCCGCCGCCAGTGTGTCGATCTGCTTGACCGCCGGCCTGATCCGGTACTCCTCCCGCAGGGCGCGGATCTCCGCCTCCGAAAAGCCGCAGCATTCCCCGATGCGCCCGTCGGAAAAGCCCAGCCGTTTGGCGCGGGCCAGGAGTTCCCGGTCTATGGCCTGGCCGGGCCGGGGGCCGGGATTTTGGCCGGGACCGGAACCCGCGGCGGGGCTGGGGGCGGAATTGGGAACGCGGCTGGGGGCGGCGGCCCGCAGGGCCTTCTCCGTTTCCAGGGCGTTGGCGATCCGGTACAAATACCACTTGTCGATCCGGGTATGCCGGTGGATTTTGTCCACGGTCCAGCCTTCCATCAGGGCCCGGTAGATGATGAAGATCCGCCGGTCCGTGGGCTTCCGCAGGGCCTCCGCCATGTTCTTCAGCCCCTGGCCGCAGAGGTTGTCGTCCCCGGCAAGCCCCGGCGCGCCGACGCCGGTCATCCGCAGGGCCTTCTGCAGGGCCTCCTCAAAGTTCCGGCCGATGGACATGACTTCCCCCACGGACTTCATCTCCGAACCCAGCCGCAGGTCCACGGGTTTGAATTTAGTCAGGTCCCAGCGCGGCACTTTTACGACGCAGTAATCCAGGGCCGGCTCGAAGCAGGACTTGGTAACCCTGGTGATCCGGTTTTCGATCTCCGTCAGCGAGTAGCCCAGGGCCAGCTTCGCCGCCACAAAGGCCAGGGGGTAGCCGGTGGCCTTGCTGGCCAGGGCGGAACTGCGGGAAAGCCGGGCGTTCACCTCGATGATCCGGTAATCCTCGGATTCGGGGTCCAGGGCGTATTGGATATTACATTCCCCCACGATCCCCAGGTGGCGGATCACCTCGATGGCGATTCTGCGCAGCTTGTGGTACTCCGAATCGCTAAGGGTCTGGGACGGGGCCACAACGATGCTTTCGCCGGTGTGGATGCCCAGGGGGTCCATGTTTTCCATGTTGCAGACCGTGACGCAGTTGTCATTGGCGTCCCTCACCACCTCGTATTCGATTTCCTTCCAGCCCCCCAGCCATTCCTCCACCAGTATCTGGGGGGCAGCGCCGGTCTCGTTGGTCCGGGAAAGCGCCCGGTCGCATCTCCGCCGCAGTTCCGCCTCGTTACGGCAGAGCCCCGATCCGGCGCCCCCCAGGGCGTAGGCCGCCCGCGCCATCACGGGAAAGCCTATCTCCAGCGCCGCCCGCACCGCGGCTTCGGAGGAAGTAACAGCGATACTGCGGGGGCACAGGGCGCCGATTTCGTTGAGCCGCCGCACAAAGAGTTCCCGGTCCTCGGTGTCCTCGATGCTTTTTACCGGCGTCCCCAGGACCCGCACCCCGCAGCGGGCCAGGGTCCCGTCCCGGTCCAGGGCCACCCCGCAGTTCAGGGCCGTCTGCCCGCCAAAGGAAAGGAGGAGTCCGTCGGGCCGTTCTTTTTCGATGACCCGCCGCACGTACTCCGGGGTCACCGGCAAAAAGTAGGTGGCGTCCGCCATGCCCTCGCTGGTCTGGATGGTGGCGATATTCGGGTTGATAAGGACCGTCCCGATCCCCTCCTCCCGCAGGGCCTTGAGGGCCTGAGAACCGGAGTAGTCGAATTCCCCGGCCTGCCCGATTTTCAAACCCCCGGAGCCCAGGAGCAGAACCTTGCGAACGCTGTCTTTTGTCATGGATTACTTCCTGTTACACGACGCTGGTAACGACTTCGTCCCCGTGGGCGCCTACAAGTTCCTGTTTTGACGGATTGACGATGAGGTCCATATCCTCAAGCGGTATGGCGCCAAGAAGCACATCGGGGGTATCCGGTACGACCAATGCCTGGCACGTCATTCCCCGCTCCTTCCAATAAACATCCACCGGGTCCGTTACCTTGCAGATCTCTTTCGCGTTGTTGGCGAAAGAAGCCCTGCGGAGGCCGCGTATCCCCAGCCCCAGGGCGCACATTATTTCCTCGTTGATAACAAGGGTCCCCGCCCCCGTATCCACAAGCGCCCGGACCCTTACTTCACGGACTTCCCTTTCCGGAATAAACCCGCCCTGGGCTTTGGCCACATCCCCTGAATTTTTAAGCGTTATTTCGGCGTGTACTATTCCCATGATTCCCCCCTTAGTATTCTACCGCCCGCCCACCGCCACTTCATCCAAAAACCTGTCGATGAGGAATTCCGTGTCCCGGGGGCCGGGGCAGCCTTCGGGGTGGAACTGCACCGCGCTGAAGGGCCCCCCGGTGGAGCGGACGCCCTCCACGGTGCCGTCGTTGGCGTTGGTGAACCAGGGTTCCCAGCCCTGGGGCAGGCTTTCCGCCCGCACCGCGTAGCCGTGGTTCTGGCTTGTGATATAGCAGCGGCCCGTCCCCGCCTCGATGCAGGGCTGGTTCTGCCCCCGGTGGCCGTAGGGCAGCTTGTAGGTGTCCCCCCCGGCGGCCAGGGCCATGATCTGGTTCCCCAGGCAGATGCCGAAAACCGGCTTCCCCAAGTCAAAGGCCCAGCGCAGCGCGGCGATGGTCCTGCCGCAGGCTTTGGGGTCCCCCGGCCCGTTGGAAAGAAAGAGACCGTCGTACTCGACGCCCCGCAGGTCATGGTTCCAGGGAAGCCGGATCACCTCCGCGTTCCGGGCCAGAAGACAGCGGATGATGTTGGCCTTGGCCCCGCAGTCCACTAAGGCGATCCGCAGCCTGCCGCCCCGGCGGCCGTTCAAGCCCGCGCCGGGTTCAGCGCCCTGTCCGGCCTCCGCGCCATGTTCCCCGCCGGGACCCGCGCCGCCTTCCGCGCCGGGCAGAAAGATTTTTACCTCCGGGTTGGAGACCTCCGCCACGGGGTTGGCGATGACACCCGAATCCAGCGTAACCTCCCGGCTCCCCTCCACCAGGATCTTCCCCCGCATCACCCCGTGTTCCCGCAGCCGTTCGGTCAACGAGCGGGTGTCGACACCGCGAATCCCCGGCACGTTGTTCCTGTCCAGCCAGGCCGAAAGGGTGGCACCGGACGCGAAGTGGCTGGGTTCCTCACATGCCTCGCTGACCACAAAACCCGCCGCCTGGATTACCGGGGACTCAAAATGAACGGGGATTCCCTGCCCGTCCAGAAAAGCTTCCCCGCTTTTCGGCTTAAGCGGGACACCGTAGTTCCCAATCAGCGGGTAGGTGGAAACCAGAATCTGCCCCTTAAAACTGGGGTCCGTCAGAGCCTGGGGATACCCCGTCATGCCCGTGGTAAACACCACTTCCCCCGCCTGGGAACGGGGCTTGCCGAAAGACCAGCCTGAATATTCCGAGCCGTCTTCCAGCACCAGCTTTGCCTGCCTGCGCTGCTTTGCCATGACCCTATCCTATTCTCGGCAAGGAAAAACCTCAAGCCCTTAAAAATCAAGAAGCCCGTCCCGTAGTTTTCACGTTTTTTGTCCGGGAAAAGCCTAAAAAGGGGGCGAATTTGTGGATTGTGTTCTTAAATTTGCCGCGTATCGCGGCAAAAACCAGCCCGTCCCCGCTAACCGTAGAACAGGCAGAGCCCCCGGACCTGTTCGGCCCCCCCGTGCTTCAGGGCGGCGGCGCAGGCTTCAAGCGTGGCCCCGGTGGTCATAATATCGTCGATAATCAGGGCCCGGCGGGGCACCGCCCCGGTCAGGACAAAACGGCCTTCCAGGTTTTGCAGCCGGTCCTGCCGGTTCAGCTTTTTTTGGGTTTGGGAGGGAAGCCGTTTAAGGCAGCGCCGGACCGGAAGCCCCTCGTGTTCAAGCCGCCGCGCCAGGTACTCCACTTGATCCCAGCCCGCCGCGCGGATCTTCCCCGGCCGGGGCGGGACGGGAACCAGCGCGAAACCGGAAAATTCAAGGCCGCCGTGGTTACGGCAGTATTCGGCCAGCCGCCGCGCCAGAAAATTCCCCACGCCCAGGTTTTTCCTGAATTTGTAGGATGCCGCAAGCGCCCGGTACGTCCCCGTGTAGGGGTACAGCACGCTTACGGATTCGCAGTTCCAGTCGTCCCGTTCCCGGCAGGAAAGACAGCGGCCCTGTTCGGAAACAAGGGGCCGGCCGCAGCGGTTACAGCGTTCCCCCGTATCGTCCGCCGGAACCTCCAGACTTTCCCGGCACGGATCGCAGAGACCCCGCCATGCCTCCCCCGGTTCAAGCAGCGTCGCGCCGCACAGGCCGCAGCCCCCCGGAAAGAACAATTCCCGAATAAAAAATATCCACGCCGCCGCGTCCATAGTTCCCCCTTAAAAACCCCGGCCGCGCCGCGGCAGGCCCGGGGCCGCTCTAGTGTTCTGTCTTATACAAATAGAGCAATTCTCTCTCCTGTAATTCTTTGCGTAGAAAAGAATTACAGGTGCTGTTAATCGTCTATCCGAATAAGACAGAACACTAGTTTATTAGCAAAAAAGACGCCTGCGGGGGAACAAAATATGACAGGTGTCATATAAAAAAAACAAAAACGGCGCCTTTGCGGCGCAAAAATATATTCCGCATCCGGCGGCAAAACGGTATGCTTTGGTATACGGAGGTTCTATGGACAGGGTTAAACTGGGCGTTATCGGCATAGGGAACATGGGCAGCGCCCACGTGAAAACGGTGTTTGACGGCATGATTCCGGGCATGGAGCTAAAGGCAGTGGCGGACCGGCTTCCCGCCCGGCGGGAATGGGCAAAAAATCTCCTGCCCCCCGGTTTTCCTGTTTTCGAGGACGGGCTGGGACTTATTAAAAGCGGTCTGGTTGACGCGGCGCTTATCGCCGTGCCCCACTACCAGCACCCCCCGCTGGCGATAGAGGCCTTTAGAGCGGGACTCCACGTACTCTGCGAGAAACCCGCCGGGGTCTACACCAAACAGGTACGGGAGATGAACAAAGCCGCCGATGAAAGCGGCCTGGTCTTTGCCATGATGTTCAACCAGCGGACCAACAGTTATTTCCGTAAAATGCGGGAGCTGGTTCAAAGCGGGAGTCTGGGGGCGATTAAACGGACAAGCTGGATCATCACCAACTGGTACCGGCCCCAGGCTTACTACGATTCCGGGGACTGGCGGGCCACATGGTCCGGGGAGGGGGGCGGAGTGCTGCTGAATCAGTGTCCCCACAATCTGGACCTTTTTCAGTGGATATGCGGCATGCCCAGTTCGGTGCGGGCCTTTTGCCATAACGGAAAGTGGCACAATATCGAGGTGGAAGACGATGTAACCGCCTACCTGGAATACCCCAACGGCGCCACCGGAACCTTCATCACGTCCACCGCCGACGCTCCCGGCACCAACCGTTTCGAAATCACCCTGGAATGGGGAAAACTGGTGAACGAGGACAACACCAGCCTGACCCTCTACCGGCTCGATCAGAACGAGCGGGAATTTAACCGCCGGGCCGCCGGAGGTTTTAGCGCGCCGGGGGTAACCGTGGAAAAAATCGTAACCGACGGCAGCAACGAACAGCACAAGGGTATTCTCAAGGCCTTCGCGGGGTGTATCCTCCGGGGCGAGCCCCTGGTGGCGGAAGGAAAGGAAGGCATCGAGGGCCTTACCCTTTCCAACGCCATGCATCTTTCCAGCTGGCTGGAAACCACGGTGAGGATTCCCTTTGACGAGGATCTTTTTCTTGAGGAACTTAACAAGCGGCGGGCCGCGTCGAAACAAAAAAAGGGTACGGGGACAGTTTTTGATACCGGGAAAAGCTATAACTGAACAACGGACAGGCGGCGGTCCATAAACCGGGCCGCGCCGCTTTTCGCGCTGTCCAGCGTAACGCCCTCTCCCGCGGTGGTGTTGCGCTTTGTGCCGGAAGGATACACATACACCGCGTGGCCTTTATTGTTGTTGGAGGCGGTATTTCTCAAGCCGCCATCGGCGTCTGATCCGTAGATGATCCCGCCCTGTTTGGTAAACGCGCCGTTTTCCACACACACCCCGCCGCCGAGGCTAGTAGCGGTATTGCCGCTGATTTCCCCGCCGCTCATGGTAAACGTACTGCCATAGGCCGCCTCCACCCCGCCGCCTTCGTGGGTGGCATTGCCGCTTATCTTCGAACCGGTTTTCATCTCCAGCGAGCCGCCGCTTACCGTTATCAGCGGGACGTTGTTAGTGTCTCTCCCCAGCAGGGTAACGTTGTTGTCCAGGACCAGCGTTACGCCACTTCCCACGGTAAAGAGCGAGCCGTTTGAATCAAGGCTCACCGTCCGTTCCGTTGAATCGCCTTTCAGGGTAATGCCGGCATTCTTTCCGCCGCAGGAAAGCGCAGCAGGCGCGATACTTTCATCGGCTTTTAACGTGTAGGTATAATTGCCGTTGTTCTCCGCGTATTGGTTAAGCCAGTTAATAAAAGCCTGCAGGGACGAGAAGTTTGGTACTAACCACCTGGCGTAGACGGTCTTGCTTTCCGTTACCGGAGTAGAAGCGGTGAACGGTTCGCCGCCGCCATCCTGTCCGGTGTACCAGCCGCCGAAAGTATACCCGGCTTTGGTTGGCTTAAGCGGGGGGCAATTTGACTGTCGTGGGGTACCGTCCGGGTCTGTTTGCCGGGGTCTCCCCCGGCGGCGTCAAACGTTACCGTGTAGCGGGGGATGAAAGCCAGGACGGCGGAAGACCGGAACACGTCTTGGCAGGCCGCCAACGCCAGGAGGGCCGTGCACAGAAAAAATACCGCAGGCCGCGCCGCTTTCACGCCCGCATTTCGCATGGCAACTTCTCCACCGGCACAAAACTAATACAGAATCTAATAGTTATCCCACGGTTCTCGAAATAACACAACAATAGAATGGTTCAGAAACCTCGGTTTCTGGCGAACCAAAGGTTCGACAACAACGCTTAAAAAGGACTGGAAGCCAACCTTTGGCCGGCAGATAACCAACCGGGTTATCGAACACGTCCAAATACAAAAAGCGCGTTACAACCGCCCCGCCAGCCCGCTTACCCCCACCCCTCTCTGATAACCCGCGTGATTGCGTCCAGCGTCTCCCCCCGGATAAGCCCGTCGTGTATATCGTCCAGTTCGATAACCCGGAGGCCAGGGGCGTATTCGCCAAAGCCGTTATCCCGTTTCCGCTTGGTGATTTCCTGAAGCCGCCTGAAGACTTCCGCCGTTTCCGCCGGGGCGGCGTCCTTTGAAGCCACCAAATTTACCAGATCCGCCTTCAATGCCTTGAACAGGGTTGTCTTCCCCCGGTACACGCCCGAAGGCTGGTAATGCCGTACGTCCTCCGAGATTTCCCGGTTGTTTTCTATAAGCACATCCAGAAGCCCCAGCTTCCTGTACCG
>JAISLX010000009.1 GCA_031277045.1 Treponema sp. | reverse complement strand
TTCCTCGGGCCGGGCCCTGGGAAGACGGGACGCCGAAACAAGGGAAAGCCATTTTTCCACATATTGTTTCGCGGTATCGCTCTTTTTGCAGAAAAGCGAAAGGTACTTTTCCGCCAGGTCTATGTGTCCCTCCAGCCAGAACAGCAGGTAGGTCTGTGCCGCGTCCGCCGAGGCGTTTCCCTGGGAAGCGTGGGACCAGTCGATGATATAGGCTTCGTCATTTTTGGTAATAACAATATTGCTGGGGTTAAAATCCCCGTGGCACAGTTTGGTATGCTTCGGCATACTTTCCAGCCGGGTGTGAAGCTCGTAGCGCGTCGTGGCGTCAAGGCCTGAGGCGCGGATCTTCCGGTGCAGTTTTTCCGCCAGCAGGGGAAGCCGGGTAGCGCTGTAGCCGTGCATCTCAAGCTGGATGTCCACAAACCGTTCCAGATAGGTTTTTTCCTGGTCCTTGTTTTTTTCCATAAGCAGGTCAAGGGTGATTCCTTCAACATACTCCCAGACAATGGCCCACTTGCCCTTGATGCGGGTAACCTCCACCAGTTTGGGAACTTTGAGCTGTGTCTCACCCACCGCCGCCAGGTTGAGGGCTTCGGACAACACGTCGGACGCGGGGTATTCCTCGCCCATAAGTTTGATGACCTTGTCCTCATCCCGATAAATAGCTTTTGTGGTACGGACACCGATTAGTTTTTCAAGTTTATAATCCGCCATCAGATCTTCTCCTTCGTACCGTAAAAGGCGTTCAGGTACATCTGTTTGATTTCGCCGATGAGCGGGTAACGCGGATTCGCCCCGGTACACTGATCGTCAAAGGCCTGTCCGCTCATTTCGTCGATCTTTTCAAGGAATTCCTTTTCATCACCGCCGTAATCCCTGATAGTTTTTTTGATGCCGACTTTCTCTTTTAATTCGTCAATGGCGGCGATCAGGTTCTCCAGTTTTTCCTCACCGGTTTTTCCTTTGATATTCAAAGCGTCCGCTATTTCCGTGTAACGAGCCAGGGTGTGGGGATGATCGTATTGCGGGAAAGTTCCCATTTTCGCTGGAACCTCGGCGCTGTTAAAACGAAGCACCTCGTTTATCATCAGGGCGTTGGCAATGCCGTGGGGCAGGTGGAAAAACGCGCCCAGTTTGTGGGCCATGGAGTGGCAGACCCCCAAAAAGGCGTTGGCAAATGCCATACCCGCGATGGTCGCGGCGTTGGCCATCTTTTCACGGGACTTTGGATCCTGGGGGCCTTTGTTGTACGCATCGGGAAGATACGCAAAGATAAGTTTCAAGGCCTGGAGGGCAAGGCCGTCGGTGTAGTCGGTGGCCATCACCGAGGCGTAGGCTTCCAGGGCGTGGGTCATGGCGTCTATGCCCGATGCGCTGGTGAGGCCCTTGGGCGCGTCCATCATCATATCCGCGTCAACGATGGCCATGTCCGGCATCAGCTCGTAATCCGCCAGGGGATACTTCATGCCGGTTTTTTCATCGGTGATCACCGCGAAGGGCGTCACCTCGCTGCCCGTGCCCGCCGAAGTGGGGACAGCGATAAAGTATGCCTTGGTCCCCATCTTGGGAAACGTGTACACCCGCTTGCGGATGTCGGCGAAACGCATGGCCATGTCCTCAAAGTCGGCCTCCGGGTGTTCGTACAGCACCCACATAATCTTCGCCGCGTCCATGGCCGAGCCGCCCCCCACCGCGATGATTACGTCTGGCTTGAACACGCTCATAAAAGCCGCCCCCTCCCGGGCGCAGGCAAGGGTAGGATCCGGCTCCACGTTAAAAAACGTTTCGTGGACTATGTCCATTTCGTTGAGCCGCTCCGTAATGGATGTGGTGTATCCGTTTTGGTACAGGAAATTATCGGTAACGATAAAGGCCCGCTTTTTGCCCAGGACATTTTTCAATTCATCCAGGGCCGCGGGCAGGCAGCCTTTTTTGAGGTACACCTTTTCAGGCGCCCGGAACCAGAGCATATTCTCCCTCCTTTCCGCCAGGATTTTCGTATTGAGCAGATGTTTCACCCCCACGTTCTCCGAAACCGAATTGCCGCCCCAGGAGCCGCAGCCCAGAGTCAGGGAAGGGGCCAGCTTAAAGTTGTACAGATCACCAATACCGCCGTGGGAAGAGGGGGTGTTGATGATCATCCGGCAGGTTTTCATGCGCCCGCTAA
The DNA here is from genome assembly GCA_031277045.1 of Treponema sp. The sequence goes on along the minus strand of JAISLX010000009.1, from coordinate 1,953 downwards.
ATGCGGCGATCTTTTCCCGGCCCCGCAGCGGATCAAGGTAGAGAGACGCGGTGTGGCCGTAGCCGCCGTCCCGGATCAGTACCTCGGCCTTGTCCAGGGCCTCGTTAAAATCCTTCGCGTGGTACATGGCCAGCACGGGGGAAAGTTTTTCGTGGGCAAATTCCTCACTCAGTTCTACGCTCTCCACTTCGCCGACAAGGATCTTTGTTGAAACCGGCACGTTCAGCCCTGCCAGCGCGGCAATGGCGCAGGCTTTTTGGCCGACGATCTTCGCGTTTAGGGAACCGTTCACAATAATTGTCTTCTGCACCTTTTCTGTTTCCTCAGGGTTGAGGAAATAACAGCCCCGGCGGAGAAATTCGTTTTTCACTTTGTCATAGACGCTGTCTAATGCGATAACCGACTGTTCCGAAGCGCAGATCATGCCGTTGTCAAAGGTCTTGGAATGAATGATTGAATTGACGGCCAGCAGAATATCCGCGCTGTCGTCGATGACGGCCGGTACGTTGCCGGAACCCACGCCTATGGCGGGCTTTCCGCTGGAGTAGGCCGCCTTCACCATGCCGGGGCCGCCGGTGGCCAGGATGATGTCCGCCTCCTTCATCACCGTGTTGGTCAGTTCAAGGCCCGGCTCATCGATCCAGCCGATGATACCCTCAGGCGCTCCGGCGGCGCGGGCCGCGTCCAGAACGATCCTTGCGGCGGCGTTGGTGCAGTTTTTCGCCCGCGGGTGGGGCGAAAAGATAATGCCGTTCCGGGTTTTCAGGGCCAGCAGGGCCTTAAAGATAGCCGTGGAAGTAGGATTGGTAGTGGGGATCACCGCCGCCACCAGACCGATAGGGTCGGCGATTTTTTGTATACCACAGGCGCGGTCTTCTTCGATGACGCCGCAGGTCTTCGTGTTTTTGTAGGCGTTGTAGATATACTCCGAGGCGTAGAGGTTTTTAATCACCTTGTCCTCGACCACCCCCATGCCGGTTTCTTCCACCGCCATCTTCGCCAGGGGAATGCGCGCCTTGGCGGCGGCCCTGGCCGCTGCAAAGAAGATCCGGTCCACCTGCTCCTGGCTAAACTTCGCGTAGACCCGCTGGGCTTCGCGGATGTTATCTATCGCCTTCCGCAAAGTGTCCGTGTCTTTTACCGCTTCATGTCCGTTAAGCGTTTCCATATTACATCAACTCCTTATCAAGAAAAATTTATTAAATAAAAACGATCCCGGGAAATATAAATTTGGAATAAGGTCATATATGTTTTGATATTACCGGAGGATGTTTTAGCCTCATCTGCCGTATTTAAGGCGGAAACTAATTGAAATAAACATAAAAACCATACCGGCAAATACTGTCAATCATATGGGTTTTGATATAGGAGATGAAATTTTTTTTAAAAGAATACCCCGGAACCGGTGTTCCGGGGTACAAATTTTTTGATGTTATGCTAGAGCCTGTTCCAAATCGGCAATTAAATCATCCGCGTCCTCAAGGCCGATAGACAAGCGGAATATGCCGTTACCGGCAAAGGCCGTCCAGGAATCAAGCTGTTTTTGGGTGGCGAATTTAAAGGAACTGTCAAGCAGTTCTTGCGTATGCAGGTAAAAGATGAGGGAACGGTGATGACCCAGGGAAACAGCGTAATGTATGATTCGCAGTTTATCCGCGAAACGCCGGGCGGTTTCCTTTCCTGTTAGGGGTTGGAAACTTATCATACCGGAAAAATTTTTCATCTGGCGTCTTGCCAGATCATGTTGGGGATGGGAGGGAAGGCCGGGGTAAATCACCCGGATTACTCCGGGATTTGTTCCAAGATAGCGTGCCACCTTGAGGGCGTTTTCGTCATGGGCTTTCATGCGGAGGGGCAGGGTTGCAAGACCTCTCATGATGAGCCACGCGTTGAAGGGACTCAAGGAGCCGCCCAGGCGAATCGAGGTTTTCTTGCGCAGTGGAACAAGATCCG
>JAISLX010000108.1 GCA_031277045.1 Treponema sp. | reverse complement strand
ACGTGGCGGACCGCGCCGGAAAAATCCACCCGGAGCATGGCGGCCAGTACCGCGTCCAGCGCCGCCGGGTCTTCCTCCGCCAGAAGGTATGCTCCGGTTAGTTCGTCATATTCGTAGGAAGCGCCCACCAGTCCTTGTTCTTCCGCGCTGAGCAGGGGCCACAGGTCCGCGTCCCACTTGTCTTTACGGATCGAGTCGGGGGCCATTTTGTAGTCGATGACCGCGGAGATCCGCACATCGTTCCGGCCCGCGGCGTCAACCATCTCCCAGAGCCGGTCCAGGTCCGTCCGGGGCAGGTCCCGCTTCAGGACCAGCCGGCCCCTGGCCCGCTCCCCGGCGAATTCCCGGCTTTCCCCGAACTGGGCCTTGACCTCCATCGGCGCATAGCAGTCCCGGAGAAAGGCCGCATCGGCTTCGCCAAACCCCGCGTCCCGTACCGCAGCGATGAGTTCCTCCAGTTCCGCCGCATCGGGCCTGGTGGGAAGGCCTACCCGCAGCTTGTCCGCGGTCATTATTCCCAGGGCGATGCCGAACTCGCCGTTTTTGATGTACCGGCCCAGCTCGATGTAGTCCGTATAGGCCAGGGTCCGCTCCTCCGCCGCGGGGTCGCAGGCGTTGATCACCAGGGGCGCGGAGCCGGTGAGGGAATAGAGGGTCCCCGAAAAGGCGTAGCGGGGCGCGGCGTGGTAGCCCGCCTCGTCCAGGACCGCGGCGTAGTCCTCCCAGCCCGTAAAAGTTTCGTAACCGGGCAGTTCATCCTTTTTGTCGAAATACAATTTGGTTTGCAGCTTCGCCGCCCCCATCTCGTAGTTGATGATGTTCCGCCGGGATTCAAGGCTCATGCCGGCGAGCCAACTGTCCATAAAGATATAGACCGCCACGCTCACCATGATCGCCGCGCAGGTAAGGATGGTCTTTACCTTGTGCCGGGCCAGATTCCGCAGGGCCAGCCGTTTCAACTCGATCACGCTTGCCATGGTCATTGTTTTGCCTCGTCGGATTCAACCTGGCCGTCCCGGATACGGATGATCCGGCGGGCAAAGTCCATCACCATAAGGTCATGGGTGGAAAAGATGACGGTGGTTCCCTCGCTTTTGTTAAGGGCCGCCATAAGTTCCAGAATTTCCCTGCCTATGGTGGAGTCCAGGTTCGCCGTGGGTTCGTCCGCCAGGATCAGGGCGGGCCGTTTAACCAGGGCCCGGGCGATGGCCACCCGCTGCTGCTGACCGCCGCTCATCTCCTTGGGCCGCCGTTTCTCCATGCCCTCCAGCCCCACCTGGGCCAGAACGGCCCGGGTCCGCTCCCGGATTTCCTCCCGCTCCAGCCCCAGCAGGGTCAGGGGAAAGCCGATGTTTTCCTCCACCGACAACACGGGGATCAGGTTGTAGGCCTGGAAGATAAAGCCGATGCTGTGCCGCCGCAGCAGGGCGAGCTGCCGCCTGGAGAGGGCGCCCAGCTCTTCGCCTTCCACCGTGATGCTGCCCGATGTAAGCGTGTCCAGGCAGCCCGCCAGGTGGAGGAACGTGGACTTGCCGCTCCCCGAAGGCCCCGCGATGGCGGCGAACTCCCCGCCCTGGAATTCCAAATTCACCCCCCGCAGGGCGTGGACCGTCTGGCCGTTTAGGCCGTAATCCTTTACTACGTTTTCCGCCTTCACCACCGTCATAGGTACCCCCGTCAGAACTAATGTACTAATTACCTAGTACAATATAAATGACCTAGTACAATATGTCAAGCGCGAATTTTGAAAATTTGGATTTTTTTTTGGCGCGGACCGCCCCCCGAACCGGGAGGCACGGGGCGTTTCCGCTGCGCCGCGCTTCGGTGTGAAAGAGGTTGTATGAACGATGTTTTGAATTGGGAAAACCGCTAATTTTCCAGTATCGTAATTTCCACCCGGCGGTTCCGCTCCCTGCCCTCCGCGGTGGCGTTGTCCGCCACGGGCCGTTCCGCGCCGTAGCCCCGGACCACCACGCGCTCCCCGGTACGGACCCCTGCGCCGATCAGGTACGAGGCCACGGCGGCGGCCCGCTGGACCGACAGCTCCCGGCGGCCCTCGGCGCTCCCCGCCAGGGCGGTATGCCCGGCCACCAGGATGTCGCGGTCGCCGTAACGGGCCAGGATCTCCCCGATCCGGTCCAGCTTGGCCTGTTCGGAGGGGAGGAGCCGCGCCGAATCCGCCTCAAAACGGATGGCCTCCAGGCTGATGGTAACGCCTTCCGCGTCAACCCGCACCCCCGTATCCCCAAGGTCCAGCGCTTCCAGGTCCCGCTTAATGTCCCCGGCCACCCGGTCCTTGTCCATCCGGGGGGATTCGAGTATTTCCGCGTAGGCGGTCCCCCGGTATTCGACGCGGGTTCCCCCGCCGCCCAGCCCGTCGGAAAGCTCGAAGATCATCCGGAAGGTTTCTTCGTAGGCCCGGCTCTGCCCCAGATCCCGGTCCCAGTAGAGGATCTGATCGCAGGCCCCGATAATACGCCGGGGCCAGAGCCGCCCCCGTACCGCCGGGGGGCTGTCGTCGATCCGGTAGGACACGGAAAAGGCGGGGTATTCGCGGCCCCCCCATGCCCGGTCCCCCAGGTAGGTGTAGTTTGCGGTAAAAAAGATCCGGTACGGTTCGGCTATGCCGAAGGCGTCCCGAAAGTCGTGCGCTTCGCTGCCTTCGGCGCGCCAGGTGTCGCCGGGCTCAAGGTTCCCGCCGGGGAAGACCGGGACGTTCCGCACCACCGGCATAAAGTAGCGGTCGTCAATCGTAAGGCGGCCCAGGCTGTCCCGCTCGAAAACCGATTCGTATTCCCGCTCCCACTGGAAAAAAGCTTCCCCGCCGTCCGTCCGGACCGCCCGCTCGGAAGTCTGGAACAGCGCCTCGTGCCGCCCCGTACCCCCCTCCTCGCCCAGAACCGTCACGGCGACCCTGTTCAGAATCTCCGCGCGGTGGCTAAGCCGCCGGTCCAGGTACACGTCCTCGTTCACCACCGACAGGATCCGGTAGCTGTCCCCGGCCCGGTGGATATAGCGGAACTCCTCCGCCCCCCCGGCGGCCGGCAGGAGGAGGACGAAGAGGATGAGGGGCGGGAGGTTCCGAGCCGGCAGGCCGCTAATCCACAAAGCTGACCCGGCCCGGTTCCAGCGGGTGGGCGTCTTTGCTTCCCGCAGGGACCCCTACGGCCACCGCCACGGCGAAGCTGTGCTGCGCCGAAGGGAATTTGAGCAGGGCGTCGAAGTAAGCCTTCCGGGGGCCGCTAAAGGCCGGATCCGGCATCCCCAGGATCACCGTCCCCAGGCCGATGGAATGGGCCGCCAGGGCGATATTCTGGACGGCTATACCGCAGTCCAGCCGCGCCCAGCGGCTTTCCTGGTCGCAGGAAAGGAAGATCGCCGCCGGGGCGCCGTGGAAGATGTCCCCTATGTCTTTTTTCAAGATCGAGGAAACCTCGGCGTTTATCTCGTCCAGAATCCTGCGGTTCTGGGTAACCGAAAAATGCCAGGGCTGGGAATTCCGGGCGCTCGGCGCTTCCGCCGCCGCCTTGAGCAGGATATCAATCTGCTCCCTGGTAAGCTTTTCCGCCGTATAGGACCGGATACTCCGGCGTCCGGCGATAGCGTCAAGTACGGGATTGCTCATACAAACCTCCTGCGCGACAGGCCGTTCCCGCAGCCCGGCGGGTCGCGGGAAAGCCCGATATATACGGTAATCCTATACGGATTGTATGTTATCTGTAAACACGCCGGTACATACGCTGGAAAAAACCGGGAAGGGAACCTGCGGCATGGAAGCGGAACGAATTTTTCGGGAAGTCTGTCCATAATGTGTCTACATTACAGACTCGAATTATAATCGCCGGTAATTCCTTATGCCCCAGGAAATTACGGAGAGCGGGAAACGGGAGTTGGACCCGCGACATCCACCTTGGCAAGGTGGCGCTCTACCACTGAGCTATTCCCGCAAAAAACCTTACGTACAAGCTAACCATACCGGCAAACGTTACGGCGCGTCAATACCCGCCTTAGCCTGACGGTTACGTTTGAGCCGCCCGAGGATCGAACTCAGGACCCGCAGATTAAGAGTCTGCTGCTCTACCAGCTGAGCTAGCGGCCCAATTATCACCGCGATTTTGAGCCATCCTGCCCCATCGCACAGTATGGTTGTTTATATCCCTTGTGGAAAAAGATGTCAAGCCCGCGTCCCGGGCGCTGCCGGCGCATTTACGATGTAAAAAACGACGAGGCCATGCAATCCATTTTTTGATCCTTGATGAGGCGGATTATGTGATTTCCACCGACCGAAAGGTTACGAAAGGGGAGCCGCCGGTTTAGTTGACGGCTCCCCCCGCCGGCCGGCTAAATTGCGGCGTGCGGACATTGGCGCGGGGGATAGCGCCGAACGAGGACTTACCCGCCTTGACCCGGCCCTTGTATCGGGCTCCGCGAAATACCCTTGTTTTTAAGCGGCTGTTGTCCAGAAACTTTAGTTTCCGGACAACTCTAATGTTCCAGCTTGAGGGTCTTGGTGGTGATGTCCGCGATTTCCGGAGGGCCGAAGTACTGGATTGCCCCGGGGTAGAGGTAACACGTTGTAAGCGCCCAGGTGTCCCGGTTTTCGGCGAATGTCTTAAAAGGTTTCCCCTCCAGTTCCACCAGGGCCTTCCGAATCACCGGTTTCAGCGAACCGTGCCGGTGTTCCATATTCATCATCATGGTCAGGGGTACGCCGCCGGCGATCCACTGTTCCGCCGGGGCGCTCAGGTTCCGCACGCTGGAAAGATAGCCTGTAAGCCCCGAGGCGATCAGCACGAAGGCGCTGAATCCCAGGCTGTAGCAATAGTCGGCGTCAAAGTTGGAAGGAAAGGCGCACCTTCCCTCGTACCCGAAAAAATGGCCCAGGGCGCTGAATTTGCCGTTATAGGTTCCGGCGGCCTCCCGTTCCCTCAGTTCGTTTTCCACCATGCCGATAAGCAGTTTTTCCGTTTCAATCCGGGAAACCTGCACGTTCCCGTGGGGATCCCGGCCGGCCAGAAGCTGTTTGGCAATTTCCTCAGGAAGACTTAGAAACAGTGATTCTGAGGGCCCGGAAAGTTTGCGGGCAAGCCAGTCGACAATCTCCCGGAACGATTCCTGTTCCACCTTGGCGAATTCTCCCCCGTTGGCGGCCATAATATCGTTCAGTTCCCCAATAAGGGTCTTCATCTCGGGAATAAATTCCACCAGCCCCTCCGGGATCAGCGCCACTCCGAAATTTTCTTTATTGGCCGCCCGCCCGGCGATAGAATCGCACAGGCTGTTCACGATCTGTTTCAACGAAAGTTTTTTCGCCTCTACCTCCTCGGAGATAAGACAGATGTTGGGCTGGGTTTGCAGTGCGCATTCCAGGGCGATATGGCTGGCCGAACGGCCCATAAGTTTGATGAAATGCCAATATTTTTTCGCGGAATTGGCGTCCCGTTCGATGTTTCCGATAAGTTCGCCGTAAATTTTAACGGCCGTATCAAAACCAAAAGAAGTTTCGATAAACTCATTCTTCAAATCCCCGTCAATGGTTTTGGGGCAGCCGATTACCTGTATCGAGGAACCCTGGGCCAGAAAATACTCCGCCAGCAGGGCGGCGTTGGTATTGGAATCGTCCCCGCCGATGATCACGACGGCGGCAAGACCAAGCTTCTTTGCCGTTTCCAGAGAAGACGCGAACTGCTCGGGGGTTTCGATTTTGGTGCGTCCGGATCCGATCATGTCGAAACCGCCGGTATTACGGTATTCGTCCATCATGGCCGCGGTGATCTCCACCGTTTTGTTACCAATAAGCCCCGAAGGGCCGCCCAAAAACCCGTACAGCACGGATTCGGGATTTCCCTTTTTTAAGCCGTCAAAAAGACCGGCGATAACGTTATGGCCCCCGGGCGCCTGACCGCCGGAAAGAATAACCCCCACCTTTAACCTTTGACCGATACCGTCATTTTTCCCCCGGGTAAAGGTAACGATGGGTTTGCCGTAGCTGCGCTTAAAAAGTCCCCGCAGGGCCTCCTGGTCCGAAACCGATTCGGTTGGTCCGCCATATTCCACCCCGATACCGGCGACGCTTTGCGAAAGGCTTGCGGGCAGTTTGGGACGGTAGGCGTACCGTAATTTTTGCAGTACGGAAATTTCCATTTTTTTCTCCTTGTGCTTGACGTGTTTCCGGGCGATTTGGAACGGCCTCTTGAGGTTTACCCGAAACCTGGCTGGTTTTAGGTAAACCTTTCTTTAATGATACATAAAACATAGGGTTTTGAGAAGACGGCGCCGGTTTAGCCGATAAGGGTACCCAAAAAATCCCCGCCCTTGAGGATAGTTTCCAGGTTGTCAAGGTTTTTCCCCGCCGCGAAAAGTACCTTTATACCGATTTTCGCGGCGTGGCGGCTTGCCACAGGGTCAAAGGGGACGTTTTTTCCCGGTGTCCACTCGTCTCCAACCATGCGGATAAAATCCGCCCAGCTTATCGACGCGATAGGTTTCGCGTCCGGATTCACGCGGGGATCGTCGGTGTAGACCTGCTCAATGTTCGAAAGGTTGATTACCTGGGCGGCGCCAAACCGTTCCGCCAGGATCACTGCGTCGTAGTCCGAGGAAAAACCGGGTTTCCAGCCCGCGGCCACCAGCACCCGGCCATCAAACGAATTGGTCAGGGAAGGATTGGTTACCACGGCTTCACGGCACCAGCCGCCCATCAGGGCTTTGACGAGCTGGGCGTTGAGCCTGGTTGCCATAACGCCGATCCAATCCGCTTCGTTGTCGGAAGGGGTCCGCGCCAGGTTCCGGTAAGCCTTCTGCCAGGAACGGGCCGGTCCGCCGCCCCCCACCACAAAGATAAACTTCCGCTCATCATCTTCCAGCAGCAAACGATCCACCAGGGCCAGGAGTTGTCCCAGGTAATCCTCGTCCACGCCGCCGGGGGCCACAATGGAACCCCCCAGGGAAATAACGCTTGTCATAGTTCCTCCGGTTTTCAAACGCGAATATTTTTGAGCTTTCCACAATTTCAGTTTTTGGAAAAAGCTCTTTTAATTTAAGCGGTTGTTGTTCAGAAACTGAGGTTTCTGAACAACTCTAGTAGGCATATATGCCGGTAATCGTTATGTCCCCCCACAGGGACGAATAGGATTTAAGCTCCCCAACCGCTTCCTCCCACAGATTCTGCAGGGCGTATTCCCGGTTCCGGCTCACGGTTCTTCCCCGAGGATCCATTGGGGACAGCGCGTTCCAGCCCCGGGAAAAGGCGATCCGCTGGCTATCAAGATTCCCGAAGTACCAGGATTCCGCGTCTTCCCTCAGCGCGAACCCCGGCGGTGCCGACGCGGCTCCCAAGGCGCTGTCCAGCGGCACCCAGCCAAAACCGTCAATCCAGAATTCCGCCCAGCAGTGCCGAATAGTCTCCCCTTGGTTGACAAGGACGCCGGAAACCGGGACGGCGGGAACATCCGCCGCGCGGGCCAGGGAACAGAAAAGTAGCGACGCGGTGTAGGAATCGAAATGTCCCTGTTCCAGCGCGTCCAGGACTCCGGTACTCTCCGGACCGGACAAGTCTATGTCCGCCTCTTTAAGAAGCCATTCGTAGATTCGCCGGGCCTTAAGGTAGGGATTTCGCTCCCGCCCGCATATCTTTTCCGCCAATTTTCGGATCCGCGCATCGTCCGCGGGGATCAGCGCATCGGCCCGGGTATAGGCGGCGTGGATTGGGGAAGATGTATCCTGCCGAATCTGCTGGTACCGCAGGTTTGTCTCCTGGGCGTAGACTTCCACGGCCCATGCCTGATCGACCATTACCGTGGAATTGGCCGCCATGTCCACCAGCCTGAAAAGATCGGTTCTCTGGTAGTTTTCCATAAAGCTCTCCATACTTCGGGAGAGGAGTTCCGGATTTCGCTGGGACGCGGAAAGTACCGGCTGGGGTATCCATAGGTACAAAATATTGGGGACGGCGGCTTCCCATACCTGTACCTGCACCGAATAACTAAACGTATAACTACGTTTGTTACCGAATGTCCTGGTTCCGGGCCTGTCCGGTACCTCGAAAAAGACGGGCCGTGAAGTACCCTGGGCGGTTCTAATCTCCACATTTCCGCTTACCGCCCCGTCGGGAACCCGGACCCGTATTTCCCGGTCAGTCCACAGATCATAACCAAGATCGCCCTCAAAAACCTCGATAAAACCGGAGTCCATGTCTTCCGCCAGGGTTCCCGGCGCGTTTTCCGCGTTCCAGGAAAAGAAAACCCCGCTTTGTTCCCGGGAATTACCGAAACCGCTCCCGGTTATGGACACCAGGGATCCTATCCGGGCGGCGGCGGGTTCAATCGAACTAATCCGGGGACCAGCGCCGAAACTCGTTTCCTCGACCGGGGCCGGCATGGTCGCCCTGTTGGAAAAGAGCAGCGCGTTACTCCGCCTGGCCCCCACATGAACCCGGACCAAACCGGATTCGCCGAATTCGGGAAGACGCAGCCTGATGCGGGTATTGTTCCACTCGATATAGGAAGACGCGGTAGGAACAACTCCCGCGATACTAACGTAGGATTCTCCCCGCTCCTCGCCGAAGTACTCTCCCTCGATGTTCAACACTTCCCCCAATATGCCGATGGCGGGATCGATACTGTGGATAACGGGTGATTTTTTTTCACATGAAAACAACGCCAACAACGAAAATAACAGAGGGCAGAACGGGGAGGGGAGTATCCGCATAAAAAACTTGCGCGGCAAGTACGGTTTTTCCCGCCTCACCGGCCTTCGGTTTTTCCCGCCTCAGCCGCGTCCGGGGAAGGTTCGGTTGCGCCGGGATACCGCCCCGGCCCGTCATATTTTTCGTAGGGCCGGATTTCCAGCTGCAACTCTATCCGCGTTTCCTCCGGGGAATTTGGGGAACCAAGAGGAAAAAAGAATATAGGTTCCCCGACTTCTATCGGTATGGTCTGCAGCGTGGTTTGATACCGGATCCCCTCGTCCGGCACGTCCACCCAGATCTGTCCCTGGGCTACCAGCACATTGCCGTTCCCGCGTTTTCCGGGCCTAAAAAAGAGGGTGAACTGGAGGGTCATGGCCACATTGGTCCCCACCATATTTATCCGTACCGGCCTTCCGGGGAAAGTTACCTTGGAATTAACCGAATTCCAGACTATCTGCTGGTTCCGGTCCACCACCCGCGAAACGATTTCCAGCACAACCGCCCGCTCTTTAAGCCCCGGCAGCATATCTTCCAGAAAATGTTCCTGGCCAAAACCAGCGCCCAGGGTTGTAATAAATACAATCCCGCTCAAAAGACCGCGGCAGGGGCGCGGAGAATAATTCATCGCGGAGGCCTTCCCGGGGAATAATCCGCGGCCCTGATGATCTTCGGCTCCCCGGCGCTGCGGAAACTCCGGCTTTCGGGCAGGCGGATAACCATAATTTCACTTGAGTCCGTACTTCCCAGATATTGAAACAGGCCCCTGCTGTCAACGGAGGGAATATCCTTAAGCTCCATGTCAATTCCCCCGGCTTCCATGGAAACAAACGGTATGTCCACCACGGCAACGCCGCGCGGAGAAGGATTCAACCACATAGAACCGACAACGAACACAAAGGCGGCGGCCGCGGCCGCCAGCGCCGCCGCGGCGGGGAGGGGAAGACTTACCCTGCGCCGCCAAAAATTCACCGGGCGCAAGTTCCCCGCTCCGGAAAACTCCCGCGGCGGGACAGTTTGGGCGGCATTGACGCGGCTTTCGATTCGCTCCCAAACCCGCTCTTTCCGGGCGGGATCATCTCCAATCCGCATTTCCCCGGAAACCCGTTCCCAAGACCCGATAATCGCCCGGCAGCCGGGACAGGAGGCCAAGTGGTCCTCCAGTTTTTCCTTCCAGGGTGAGGGCAATTCCCCATCCAGATACAATGAAAGAATTTGACGATCAGGACACATGTGAACCATCCTTCCCCGGACGCTTTTCAGCGTTTTGACGCTGTTCCGCCGCTTCCAGAATAGCGGAAAGCCGTTCCCGGGCCCTAAAAACCCGGACTTTGACATTCCCCTCACTTATTCCCAAGGTACGGCCAATATCCTTGTAATTCATCTCGCCATACTCTTTTAAGATCAACACCATCCTCAGGTTTTCAGGAAGCTTTTTCATCGCCTCCTGAACTTCCCGCCGGACTTCTTTTTTTATAAGAAGTCCTTCCCCGTTTTCCGTTTCACGGACATCCTCCCGAAAGGCCCGTTGATAAGCTTTCCGTTCCCGTTCTTTGCGTTTCGCGTAATTTAAGGCCGCGTTTTTAACTACCCGGATAAGCCAATATTTAGCTTCCTCGGGATTGGGAAATACCATGTTTTTTTCATATAGGCGAAAAAAAGCCTCCTGGCACAGATCTTCCGCCGCTTCTTCGCTGGCGGCAATCCGGTAAGCAACGCGGAACAGGATGGGAAACACCGTATCGTAGAGATGACGGAATTCCGGCCCTGGGGACTTTTTATCCATACTGAAAACAACCTATTTCCCTGATTTGTTACAGCCGGGGGCGGTTCAGCCTGCCGGGGGCTCCCGCCGCCAGCTCGTGCCCGAGGGTCCGTCTTCCAGCGCGATGCCCCGTGTTTTAAGAAGCGCCCGTATACTATCCGCTTTCGCGTAATCCTTTGCTCGTTTCGCCTCCGCCCTTTCGGCTATAAGCCCCTCTATCTCTCTTTCCTGTGCGGAATTATCGCCGCCCGGGATCGCCGCCCGGGCAAGGCCGGCCAGATCAAGGCCCAGTACCCGGTCCATATCAAAGGCGCAGGCCAGTATCTCTCCCGCGTCAATGTCCGGATCCCGGACAAGCCCCCACAGTTCCGCCAGCGCGCGGGGGCTGGAAAGATCGTCCTCCAAGGCCCTGTCAAAAGCCGACAAACGGGCCGTCGTCTTTTCCGAAAATCCGGCGCCGAGCCGCCGGTCAGGTCCCGCCTTAATCGCCAGCGCCCGGATACGCTCGGCAAGGGAACGCCGGGCGTTTTTGGCGGTTTCCAGACTTTCCCACGAAAACTGAAGTTGACTGCGGTAATGACCGCCCAGGAGGAAATAGCGGTAATCCAGCGGATCGTAACCGGCGTCCAGGAGGCTCCGCAGGGTAATAAAACCGCCGGAAGATTTGGACATTTTGCCCCGGTCCAGGACCAAAAATTCGTTATGAAGCCAGAACTTAACCCAGGGATGTTTTCCCGTGGCGGCCTCAGTCTGGGCAATCTCGTTGGTATGGTGAATAGGCACGTGATCGATACCCCCGGCGTGGATGTCGAACTGTTCCCCCAGGTACTTTACGCTCATGGCGGAACATTCGATATGCCAGCCCGGATAACCCCGGCCCCAGGGACTGTCCCAAACCAGGGCCTGGTCCTCGAATTTGCTTTTGGTAAACCAAAGGACAAAATCCTGGGGATTCCGCTTGTTCGGATCCCCCCTTACCCGCGCCCTGGCGTTGGGATCGTTCCGCCTGGACAGGGCCAGTTCCCCGTAGGCGGGAAATTTGGCGACATCGAAGTAGAGGTTTCCCCCGCTTTCGTAGGTGTAGCCGTTGGCCTCGATCCGCCGGATCAGATCGATCATCTCCCCCACGTGGGCGGTGGCCTTACAAACCACCGTAGGCCTCTCGATGTTCATCCGTTCCGTATCGTCAAAAAAAGCCGAGGTGTAAAAATCGGCGATTTCAAGGACGCTTTTGCCCCGTTCCCCGGCGCTTTTCAGCATTTTGTCGTCCCCTTCGTCATTATCGCCGGAAAGGTGCCCCACATCGGTAATATTCATTACGTGGGTTACCTCGTAACCCATGCGGCGAAGGGTACGGACAAGAATATCGTGGGTTACGTAAGCCCGCAGATTCCCGATATGGGCGTAGTTATACACCGTGGGACCGCAGCCATAGAAACCAACCCGGCCTTGTACCAGGGGTTCAAAAGTCTGTATTTCCCGTCCCAGGGTATTGTAAAGGGTAAGTTTTCCGGTGCGCTGGATCATAAATGTTGACAGGATAGGGAAAAAAGACGGAATGATCAAGCTTTCAAGTCCGGGACCCGTGGCCGCCGATAATCAACTACTAGTATGATTCCGCAGTCCTTCCTGAACATGTTGATTAGCGAAGCCCGGCATGTAGTCCCCGGTTTTGGGAAGGGCGCGTCCCCGATGCTGGATTATCGCTTTGACGAACCGATGGCCGCCCATACCACCTTCCGGGTAGGGGGGCCGGCGGATCTTTGGCTGCGGCCCGCGGGGGAAGCGTTCCCCCCCTTCGCGGGAATCCTTCTCAGCCGGGCCCGGGAAGCGGGGTTTCCGGTCTTTGTCCTGGGAGGCGGCGCGAATTTGGTGGTAAGCGACCGGGGAATCCGGGGTATTGTCCTTGATACGGGGGCCTGGACGGGAATTCAGCCGAAAGGCGAGGGATTTTACGTTAGATCCGGTACGCCGGTTGACGCAATGACCGAATACGGCGCCCGGCGGGGCCGCTCCGGCCTTGAATTCCTGGCGGGTATGCCGGGAACCCTGGGGGGGGCGGTGTGGATGAACGCCCGCTGTTATGAAAAATCCCTTTCGGATGTATTGACGGAGGTAGAGGTCCTGACCATAAACGGCGGGATCGCGGAAATACGGCGCATATCCCGTTACCCCGGCGATTTTGGGTACAAGCAAAGCCCTTTCCAGGGACGGGACGAACTTATCCTTGGGGCCGTACTGCTTACGACCGGGGGAGATCCGGAAAAAATCTGCCGGGAGATGGCGGATCACCGGGAAGACCGGAAACGCAAAGGCCATTACCGTTACCCATCCGCCGGTTCCGTTTTTAAGAACAACCGGGACTTCGGTAAAAGTACCGGGCGGATTATCGACGAACTGGGACTCCGGGGCCTGCGGGTGGGGGGGGCCCAGGTAGCGCCCTGGCACGGAAATATCATTATCAACGCCGGGAACGCCAGCGCGGCGGATATTCGCTCCCTTTCGGATATCATCGCCGCCAGGGTCAAGGCGGAGCGGGGTTTGGAACTGGAGCGGGAAATACTGTTTGCGGGGGAGTGGGAAAATTCTCAATGAAGCGCCCCGCCGCGGAGTATTCAACCCCCTTCGAATAAGACTTTCCCGCGGCTCCGGCTTTCCGGGAAAAGTTCAAGGGCTTTACGGCGGCGCCGGGGAAAGCTATACTGTAAATCTCCATGGAAACACCCCTCAAAACCCCGGCCCGTAGCTTTAAGCTTGACGAATTCGAAGGCCCGCTGGATCTGCTTCTCTTCCTTGTCAAAAAAAACGAAGTCAATATTTTCGACATCCCCATCGCTCAGATAACCGAGCAGTACCTGGAGTACTTAAGTTATGTGGAAGAACTGGATTTGGAGAATGTAACCGAATTTCACGCTATGGCGGCAACTTTGCTCCGCATCAAGTCCCATACCTTGCTTCCCGTGGAAGCGGACATGGACGACGAGGGAGTCATCCTCCGGCAGGAGTTAGTGGACCGGCTCATTGAGTACCAGAAATTCAAAAAATTATCCGGCCTTATGGAGGAAAAGGAACGGGAAGCCGAGTGGATTATAGAGCGGAAACGGCTTCAACGTGAATTGCCTTTTGACGATGACGGCTTGTGGGAACAGTTGGATATCTGGGATCTCCTCAAGACTTTCTCGGTCCTCGTGGCAAACCGGTTTCCGGGGGAACGGATTATCGACCTTTACGAAGAAGTTACGGTAAACGAAAAAACCGCCCTTATGGTGGAGACGCTGGAAAAAAAAGGGGAGTGTGGTTTTACGGATCTTGTGGTCCGCAAGGGGTCGCTTATGGACATAATCTGCGCTTTCCTCGCGATATTGGAGGCGGTCAAAGCCAGGATGATCCTGGTTTTTCAAAACCGCATGTTCGGGGATATTATGATTCGCCCCAAGGAGGAAGGACTTGGATAGGGAAGCCGCGTTGCTTGAGGCTATTCTTTATTTGGAATCGGAAACCCTGGACGAGGCCGCCCTGGCCCGTATTTCCGGCCTTTCCGGGGACAAGGTAAACGCGGCCCTGGCCCGTTTGGCTGAGGAACTTGCCCGTCCCGCCTCAGGGCTGGAACTTTTCCGGGTTGGCGGGGGAATCACTCTTTCGCCCAAGCGGGACTACTGGGATAATCTGCGGGAACGTTATGGAAAGCGGAACGAATCCCGGCTTTCCCGGGCCGCTATGGAGACCCTTTCGATTATCGCCTATTCCCAGCCTATTACCCGGGGCGAAATTGAGGAAATCCGGGGGGTTCAGACGGATACCATGATCCGTCTTCTGGCGGAAAAACATCTCATCAAAGAAATAGGGAAGAAGGATGTCCCCGGAAAACCGATCCAGTACGGTACCACCGCCGATTTTTTGCGGTTTTTCAGGTTAAACAGTATCGCCGATCTTCCCAAACTTGACGAACGGGAGGCGGACCGGTTTGATCGTCAAAGAGACGAATGACCTTCCCGGAGATTCTCAGGTAAGGCTCCATGTCTACCTGGCCCACGCGGGCCTGGTCTCCAGGCGGGGGGCGGAAAAACTGATAAGCGAAGGCCGGGTGCGGGTAAACGGCAAGGTAATTACGGTTCCGGGGGGGAAGGTTGGGGCCGGCGACACGGTCCTTCTGGATGGCCGTCCGGTAATGCCTGAAACACAATTATGGTACCTTGCCCTTCACAAACCCCCCGGTTATATTTGCAGTTCCTCCGATCCTCAGGGGCGTCCCCTGGCCCTTGAACTGTTGCCCCCCAGCATCCGGGAGCGGCTTTACAATGTGGGGCGGCTGGACGTTCTTTCTTCCGGCCTTATTCTCTTTACCAACAACGGGGACTTCGCCGCCAGGGTAAGCCACCCCTCATCGGGAATAGAAAAAGAGTACCTGGTAGAAGCTTCCGGTCCTATACCGGACGGAGTCGTGGACGCCTTTAGACAGGGTCTGGTAATCGAGGGACAGAAGTACCGGGCCCGGGAAATTGAAAAAACCGGGCGCGGATCCCTTAGAATATGCCTTGTGGAGGGGAAAAACCGGGAAATCCGGCGGGTTTTCTCATATTTCCACCTCCACCCCCGGCGGCTCCACAGGATCCGCATCGGGCCGGTACCGCTGGGAAATCTGGGGGAAGGGGTTTCCCGGTCCCTTCGGGAAACCGAGCTCGAAGCCCTTATGGGAGGAAAGTAAAGTGATCATCGCGATAGACGGTCCCGCGGGCTCAGGAAAAAGTACGATAGCGCGGCTTCTGGCAGAAAAGCTGCGTCTTCCGGGGAAAACACGCTGTTTTACCTACATCAATTCGGGGAATTTGTACCGGGCCATTACGCTGGACTGTCTGCGGCACGGCATACAGCCTGACCGGGAAGATTTGGCGCTGGCCCGCGCAAAAGCCGCCCGCGTCGAATACCTCCCCGGCGGCCGTGTTTTGCTGGACGGGGAGGACGTAACGGACAGCCTCCATTCGGACGAGATTGACAAGTACACGGCCCCCCTTTCCGCCATCGTGCCCATACGGCATATCGTCAACGATCTGATTCGGAAAACCGCCCGGGGCATCAACGCGGTTGTAGAGGGCCGGGACATGACCACCGTGGTTTTCCCCGGCGCGGAATACCGGTATTACCTTGACGCTTCGCCTGAATCCCGCGCCAGACGGCGCTTCGGCCAGGGAACTTCCCGGCTCAGTCCGCAAGAAATCCTAAAATCCATCCTGGAGCGGGACGAAATTGACCGAAACAAAGCGGAAGGCAGCCTTACAATCGCCCCGGGGGTGGAGTACCTGGATACTTCGGACTTGACCATTGAACAAGTTTATGCCAAATTAAAGGCGAAAATTGAGATGGAAGGATCGAACATGGCCCAGGTGGAAGTGGAGGCGGATACCAACCCGCAGAATGGACCGGAAGGAAACGTTGCGGGCGGTTCCGGAAACATTCAAACACAATTGCAGGAAGAATACCTCAAATCCTTGGAACAACTGGAGGAAGGACAGCTTGTCGACGGTGTTGTCATCCAGGTAACGGAAGATCAGGTATTTGTGGATGTCGGCTACAAGTCAGAGGGCAAAATTCCGATCGCCGAATTCGCCGAAATTCCCAACGTTGGGGATACGGTGTCGGTAATCCTGGTGGCAAAGGAAAACCGCCACGGGGAAGTTATAGTTTCCAAACAAAAGGCCGATGTTAAAATTTTCTGGAAAAATCTTCGCCAGGCATTCCAGGAACACGGCACCGTGGAAGGAACCATCGAAAAAGTCGTCAAGGGCGGTTTTGATGTAAATTTGGGGGATTCCGTTCACGCCTTTCTTCCCATCAGCCAGTCCGACGCCCAGAAAGTTGACAAGCCGGAAAAATTCCTGGGAATGAAAACCCGTTTTTATGTGGAACGGCTTTATTCGGACGGCAAGGTAAATATTGTGGTAAACCGCCGCAAGTGGCTGGAAGAAGATATTGACCGCAAACGGAACGAATTTTTTGAAAGCACCCAAATCGGCGCCGATGTAACCGGCGTAGTAAAGAGTTTTACCTCCTTCGGCGCTTTTATTGATCTCGGCGGCTTCGACGGGCTTTTGCATATCAATGATATGAGTTGGGGCCATGTTACCCGTCCCAAAGACTTCGTCAAGAAGGGACAGGAGATTCATCTTAAAGTAATCCGTATCGATCCCGCGGAAAAACGGATTAACCTTTCCCTTAAGCACTTTACCGATGATCCCTGGGTCCGTTTTGAGGAAAAATACCACGTCAACGATATTGTAAAAGGAAAAGTAACCAAGCTTACCGATTTCGGCGCGTTCATCGAATTGGAAGAGGGAATTGAGGGACTTGCCCATATCTCCGAATTTTCCTGGATCAAAAAAATCCAAAAGGCCGAAGACCTTCTCCACATCGGGGACGAGGTGGAATGTATGATCCTGGGGTACGACATCCAGGCGGGCAGGGTTTCCTTGGGACTTAAACAGGTTACCGCCAATCCCTGGAGCGACATCGAGGAAAAGTACCCTGTGGGAGCCCGTCTTACCCGCAAAGTGGTTAAAATTACCAATGTGGGGGCCTTTATCGAACTGGAGGAGGGGATTGACGGTTTTCTCCACGGGGATGATATCTCGTGGACCCGTAAAATTAAGCATCCGGGCAGTGAACTGGCGGTCGGCCAGGAAATCGAAATCATGGTTATCGCTGTGGATAAGGAAAACCGCAATATCCGTGTGGGTATTAAACAGTTAAGCGAGGATCCCTGGCAAAAATTCGCGGAAACGTACAAGCCCGGTTCTCTTGTGGAGGGGGAAATTTCCTCCATTACCGATTTTGGCATTTTCGTAAAAGTTCCCGGCGGCATAGAAGGTTTAATTCACAAATCCAATCTTTCCGAAAATCGTGATGACAACCCCGATGAGGCTTTGAAAAAATATCAGGCGGGGGATAAAATAAAAGCGGTGGTTTTGGAGGTACAGCCGGCCAAACAAAAGGTCGCCTTTTCCATTCGGGATTATCAAAAGAAGGTTCAACGGGATGAGCTTTCCCGTTATATGGCAGCGGAAGAATCGGACGACTCCACCTTTACCTTGGGGGATGCTCTGAAATCCAGAGGGTCCGAATGAAGAACCCCGCCGCAGAGCAGCAGGGTATCTTCGATCGAGAAGAAAAAGTCCTGCGGACTTTTTTCATTTTGCACGGGGGAGGTCTTTACCCCGCCATCCTTGGCGTAGAAATTGAACCGCCCCAAGGGGCGGGGTATTCGACCCCCTTCGAATAAAAGACCGCACTAAGATGCTGTCAACAATCGACGTACAGAAATTTAACACCCTTGTCGAGATCGGTAATCTTATCAACTCGAATTATTCCGATGTTCACGCATTGTTGTCGCATATACTGGAATCCGTAACCTGTTTCTGCGGGGGAGATGCTTCCGGTATTCTTCTGCTTGACCGGGAAAAACAGGAACTCTACATCGAGGCGGATCGAGGGATTAAGAGACGGGGTGTAAAACCGTATACCATGAAAACCGGAGAGGGGATCGCCGGCTGGGTGCTTCAGCATAACAAGCCCCTGATTATTAATGACGTTGACAGCGACAAACGGTACCAGAAACGCATTGCTCAGGAGTTTAACTACCCCTTAACAAATATGATCGCCGTTCCCCTGCGGCTTAAAGACGAGTGTACCGGAGTAATCGAGATATTAAACAAAGCGGACGGGAAATCCTTCGGGGAAGATGATATTGAATGGGTGGAGATATTCGCTGCCCAGGCCGCCATAGCCATTACCAGCGTGCGGGATATTGAGCAGGCCCGCGAAAAAGCGCGGCTTTTGCGGGACCCTGTTAAAACCGATCGCGAGTACCATACGATGATCGCCAAAAGCCCGCTGATTCTGGAAAAACTGGAGATTATCGACCGTGTGGCAAAAACCGATTCTTCGGTTCTGATTCTGGGAGAAAGCGGGGTAGGGAAGGAATTGTTCGCGGAACAGATACATTTGCGCAGTCCCCGCAGCCGCGCTCCGTTTGTCCGGGTAAACTGCGCCGCCATACCGGAGGGACTACTGGAAAGCGAGTTGTTCGGCCACGTAAAGGGGGCCTTTACCAACGCAATCGCGAACCGGCAGGGACGGTTTGAAATGGCCGACCGGGGAACCATCTTCCTGGATGAAATCGCCGATATTCCCTTGGCTTTGCAGGCCAAATTGCTGCGGGTTATCCAGGAACGGACCTTTGAAAAAGTCGGTTCCGATGTTTCCACTACTGTTAATGTGCGAATTTTGGCGGCCACCAACAAAGATATAGAGGCCCAGGTAGAAAAAGGTCAGTTTAGAAGCGATCTCTATTACCGGCTGAACGTACTTCCTCTGTACATTCCCCCGTTACGGCAGAGGCCGGATGACATTCCCGAACTGGCTTCCTTTTTTCTTAAAAAATTCACGGCGGAAACTAAAAAACAGTTTGAGGGTTTCTCCGAGAAAGCCATGGAAACCATGCTTTCCTATTCCTGGCCGGGAAATGTAAGGGAACTTGAAAATTGCGTGGAACGTGCCTGCGTTATAGGAAAGAACGGTTGGATACAGCGGGAGGACCTGTTCCTCAACAGCCGGATAGAAATTTCCGAAGGCGGGGAGGGGGAGCGCAATTTGAAAAACGCGATCAACAGCTTCAAAGCCCAGTTTATCCGCGGAGTCCTGGAAGAAAACAACTGGAACCAGACGGAAGCGGCCAGGGACCTGGATATTCAGCGGACATACCTTTCCAGGCTCATCAAAGAATTCGATATTGTAAACCTTAAATCAGGAGTAAACAACAAATGACGGAAACTAATCAAAAGAATACGAATAACGAATACAATAACGCCGGCGAAAAGAT
The DNA here is from genome assembly GCA_031277045.1 of Treponema sp. Next base: position 43,562 of record JAISLX010000108.1, on the reverse strand, counting down.
AATATTTCTTATCCAAAATAACCGGCGAAAGCTCTTTATTATTTTTGGATGCGCGGTCGTCCTTTTCGCGGTTTTTATCGGTACCCTTGTTGTCCGTAGCAGATTTACCATGCGGGATACCGCCAGGGTGGAGGAGTTCACGGATCGTTATGATGCCCTTCGCTTTACCATAGCCGAAGAATCCAGCGCGGAAGACGTTACCGCCCTTCTCACGGAACTCTCCGATTTTGCATCCGGAACCTCAGGTTATGCGGGCAGCCGGGCCCGCGCGCTTATCGCCGGTATCCACAGCGATAAGAAAGAATGGGCCGAGGCTGAACAGGCATGGCGGGAAGCGGCAAAAGAGGCCGGTAAAAGCTACATGACCCCCATCGCCCTGTTCAATGCCGCCGCCGCCGCGGAGGAACAGGGAAAAATTCCTGAGGCTATCGCCCTGTACACCGAGTGCCTGACTGTGCGGGACTTGTTCCCGTCAGCCCCGCGGGCCCAGTTCGCCATAGGCCGCCTTGAGGAAAAACGCGGGAACAAGGAAGGCGCGCTAGAAGCCTACCGGACATTACGAACCAATTGGCCCAACGATACTATGTGGAAAAATCTTGCCCAATCCCGTATCATCGCTTTGGGCGGGGAAGGGTAATGACGAAAAAAAACCGCGGGTTTCGGGGATATTTTTCACGCCGCCTTGGTATTTTTCTTCGCGCCGTGTTTGGCGTTATCGCGCCAACATTGTTTTTTTTACATTCCTGTGGAATAGAGGCGTACTACTATCTGCCTGAAGTCCCGCCGGGCAACATTACTACCAGCATAAATCAGTCGGCGTCTGTCAGTCTTCCGGGCAATCTGCCCTCTTATTTTACCTATTTCGCCCTGTACTACCGGATCTATATAAGTTACGATCAGCCAGTCGCGAATACCGGAAACCTTCGCGATGTCAACCCGGTCCTCGATTCGGATTACCGGTACCTTGCCTCTTACACCAGCGCTACCAGTACAACGGGCATAAATGTGGCGTCCGTCATGGGCAGCCGGAGTTATCAGCCCCTGTTCTTTGAAACCGGATCCGGCATATCCGGCGACATACTCGACACCGGCGGCACCATGCGCATCGAATTTCCCTTTTCGGCGGCTTCCGCCCCCTCTATCAGCTACCCCGGCGGGACCGCGAGACTCATGCGATCCGACGGCGGCGGCGCGTTTAGCCCGCGCCCGGACCGGTACTTTATCAATAGCAGCGAATTGAACAATCCCGCCAATATCAGCGCAACCGTCAACGCCGACGTGGTAAACGCAAGCGGTTCGGGCAGTACCCGTTACGCCTACGCGGCAATCTACATCGCAAGCACCGGACTCAACGAACAGAGCTTTATGCCCATCTTCAGCATTCCCACCTTTGTCGGCATTTTCAGGCTGCCGTAGAATTATCCCAAGTGTCCGCGTAATTGTTCTCTGTCCGGCCGGACTCCTCGTTTTCACGCCTGATTTTGAAGCCGCGTTTTTTTGCAAGCCTACACTAACTTTTAACTCCTTGCATTACTATCCATAATGTATGTTCTGTCTACTAATGACTTTAGGGTTTTGTTAGCTTTAGGGCCTGGGCGGATTTTAAAAGCCTCTTGGCCAAAAATTTCCCTTTCAATGGCAAAACCTGGGCAGGTGCCGGTTTACATAATCCGCGAAAACCGCGGCATCAATATTGGAAAAAATTTCCAGGACCGGCAAATGATCATGAAACCTCCAATGCCTTTTTCACAAGGGAAAAAGACAAGCCGCCATTCCAGTATCGACGATCCCGGCCGCCAGTACTTTGCCAGACGAAACGGATTGCGCCGCTAAAAAATCTCTCCTTTGCCGCTGCTGCATGCCCCTTCAGTCATCTCCCGCTGAGCGAGAAATCACACGACCCTGTATTATTCTGTGCAATACCAGTCTCTGACATAAAGGATATACGAAAATTTGTGTATATTTTTAGATACACAGTGAAGTAAAAATGTATATTTTGAATTGAGCATATTCCCGGGAAAGGCACGTTCTGATGTTGTCCCGCTTGCGGTAAATCTCAGGGGGGTTTCGGCAGGTTTCCAGATGGAAAGACGGCGGCGGAAGGGAAGATTCCGCAAAATTTTGCCCTCCTCTCCCCTTTCATCTCTACCAAGGTTCATTAGTTTAAAATTAATGAGTATAGCGTCTGACATAGATGCTCAACGCAAGGCCGATCCCGGTCATGGAGGAAATAACCGACGAACCCCCGTATGACATAAACAACAGGGGAATACCGGTAATCGGCATAATTCCCATGGTCATACCTACGTTGACAAGAAAATGAAATATGTATACGCCCGCCAGTCCCGCAGTAATATAAGCGCCGAAAGAATCAGCCGTAATTCGCGTAATTCTCAGCAGCCTGAGACAGATCAGCAGGAAAAGCACGAATACCAGAAGCCCTCCCAGAAAACCCCATTCTTCGGTAAAAATGGAAAAAATAAAGTCAGTGCTCTGCTGAGGTAAAAACCGGTAATGACTCTGGGTCCCCTGGAGGTAGCCCTTACCCGCCAGTCCCCCGGAGCCGATAGCGGTAATGGATTGTATAATATGCCAGCCCGCACCCTGGGGATCCACATCGGGATTCAGAAACACGATAAGCCGTTTGATCTGGTAATCCTTCAGCACCAGACGGGCGGCATAGGACAGGCCAAGGGACAGAATTACTATTATGAAACCGTAAAGCATCCAAAAAAAATAACGTTTTTTGTACAAGAGAAATCCAACAAGCGCGACAGCCGCAATAAACCCAAGGGCGGCCATCGCGCTGAGGATAAAACGGGAGTTTGTCAAAATATCCAGGGAAGGTACGGTATTACGCATAATATCCCGCTGCCACAGGGGCAGCACCGTAAGAACGGCGGTAATACTGATACAGGCGGCCAGAAAAACTATGTACCGCATGGATACACCGGCGATAAAAACCATAGTAACAAGTATGGGAATAAATACCAGGGATGTTCCAAAATCGGGCTGAATCAGAATGATCCCCATGGGAACAAACACGATAAGACAGGAAACCACGAAACGGGAAAAACTCTTTGGCGGGGAACGGCGGGTATCATTCAGATACCGGGCAAGAAAGAGAATCGTGGTTATTTTGGCAAATTCCGAAGGCTGAATTCCAAAACTTCCAATTCCAATCCAGGCCCGCGCGCCGTTTACCTCTTTTCCGAACAGGCAGATGTACACAAGCAGGGCCAAGTTTCCCAGGTACAGGTACATGGTCAGGTCTCTGATACGGCGATAGTCAACCATGACAAGGACCAGCACAATAACAAGTCCCGCGACATCCCAAATGATCTGCCTGATATACTCCTCGGAAACAAGCACCCCCGCGGAAGTAACACCGGAAGAATAGATGAACAGCACTCCAAAAAAGGAAAGTACCACGGCGGCCAAAAGCAAAATGTAGTCTATCTCCAAGAGATCCTTTATTCTCACTCACGCCTCCCCTGAATGGGCGCAAGGTATTGGAGCCCCAGGGCCGTTACCGCGTCTTCGTAACTCTGATTCGCGAATATACCCTGGAAAATAATCGCCGAGGCGTAAGTGGCCCACCATTCCCAGGAATTCGCCGCCTCAACGATTATGGATACGACAACCTGATCTTCCACGGAAACGGCGTCATAAGGAGCATAGGCGGCAAACCAAGAATGCCAGCGGTCCTGGAATCCTACTTCGCCGGTACCGGTTTTTCCCGCGATTTCCACACTTTTGATGTTGAGGGGAAAGCGGGCTGTTCCCTCGCTGATAACTCCCCGCATGTCCCGTTTTAGCGCCTCAAATACTTTTTTATCGGTAATACTTTCGTGAAGCAGTTCAGGACGAACACTCTGTTCCACCGCGCCGGATACGGAATCCCGCACTTCTTTAAGCACATGGGGTTTGTACACCTTCCCGTCGTTAACTACCATAGCGATCATATTAGCCATCTGAATCGGGGTTACCAGAGTATAACCCTGTCCAATGGACATGTTCATCGTATCCCCCCCCTGCCAACGGTCATGGTAGCGCCGTTCTTTCCACTGCGGGGTGGGGACGAACCCGGAAACCTCTCCCGGAAGATCGATGCCCGTGGATTCCCCAAAGCCATAATTCATGGCGTAGGATACGATATGTTCTACCCCAAGGTAATCCCTGCCCACCGCCCAATAGTAAATATCGCAGGACTGGGCCATAGCCTGGTGCAGGTTGAGTCTTCCGTGTCCGGGACGTCTGATATGACATCTCCACTGGCGGTCCCCATAGCTTATTTCCCCCTGGCAGTCCACCAGTTGTTCCGGTGGGAACGCGTTTTCCGCGAGGATCCCCGTTGTCATGACTATTTTGAATGTGGAAGCGGGGGGATAACTTGACTGAATTGCCCGGTTGAGGAACGGTTTATTGGTATCGTTTATCAGGGTTTGATACTCGGCGCCGATATCACCGCGGCTAAAAATATTGGGGTCATACCAAGGGTAGGAAACCATAGCGAGAATCTCCCCGGTACCGGGCTTCATAACCACAACCGCCCCGATTCGCGGTCCCAGCGCCTTTTCCGCGAGTGTCTGAATTGAACGGTCGATGGTAAGGACCAGGTTTTTGCCCATCTGCGGAGGTTCCCTGATATTGCCGTTGTTTCCGGCGATACGGCGTCCCTGGGCATCCACAGTACGGGTTTCCAGCCCCTTTTTTCCTCTTAGAATATCGTCGTACTGCCGTTCAATTCCCGCTTTGCCGACACTGTCCCCCTGCTGATAACCGCGATTGTAAAGCATGGTAAGTTCATCCCTGGTGATGTCTCCCATATAGCCCAGCACATGGGAAAGACTTCCGGAATCCGCGTAGTTTCGCACGGGCTTCGACTGCCACGAAACCCCCGGCAGGGTGTCGGCGTTTTCCGCCAGAGCCGAGATAAGGGGAAAACTCACGTTAACCGCTATTTCTACGGGCTGGTACAGGTAGTAATACTGCGGGGGGATTAGGCGGTCTATCTGTTCACGGGGAATCCGCAGGATGGCGGCAACCTTGTCAAAAAGACCGTCAATTTTGTCCCTGGGCACTTCGGCGGGGGTGATGCTGACGGCGAATGAATCGGTGTTAAGCACCAGCGGCTGACCGAAGCTCCGGTCGTAGATCTCCCCCCGCTGGGCGGGAATTACCGTGGTTCTGCGGGAAATGTTTTGGGCGCGGGAGCGGTAGAATTCGCCGCTCAGTATCTGCAGGCTGAAAAGCCGCGCCGCGTAGAGTACAAAGACCGCGATAAAAACGAAGCGCAGTATCCGTATCCGTTTTTCAGATCCGGACGATCCGTCATCCTCATCAATCGGGGGCATTAGTATCACCTTTTCCCGCCAGAAGGGGCCGAAAGAGTTTTAGCAGGCCGAAAAGAAACGGCGCGCTTAGGGTGTTCAGCAAAAGTTCTATCCACAGGGCCGGGGCGGTCAGGGAATAAGACGGGACAGCGCCGGCCAGGAGCAGGCTGAGCAGAAAAAACATAAGCGCCTTAAACAGTGTCGCCGCCGCGCAAAGGATCATGGGGAGAAGGGCCCGGTCAAGGAAAAAGGTGCCCTTTAACAGGCCCATAAGCGCCCCCGCAACGGTACGGACCAGGGTGTTCAGGCCCAGAGGCGCGTTGGAAACAAAGTCCAAAAGAAGGCCGGAAAAAAACCCGGAAAGCTGCCCGGTCATGGCGCCGTTCACATAGGCGCTGTAAACGACAATCCCCAGGGCAAGATCCGGAACAATACGGTACGGCGAAAACCGGAAAAACAGGGTGGATTGAAGCAGGGCGGCCACCAGGGAAAAAATCGCGGCCCATACCACGTTTTTAGCCATCCTGCCCCTCCCCGCCGATGACAAAAACGTACTCAAGGCGGGAAAAATCAACGGCGCTTTCCAAATCTACCTCCATGGAAATTTCATAATCCTGGTAGTAAATGGTGTTAACCCGCCCGACGATTATCCCCCCGGGGTAAACGCCGCCGGTACCGTTGGTAACGACAAGATCCCCGAAGCTTATTTCTTCCCGCGCCCGTTTCCTGATGTAGCGCATCCGCAGGGGGGCGTCAGCGCCGCCCTGCCCTTCCACTATTCCGTCGTACCGGGACACGGAAAACCGGGACGAAACAAAAGAACTGACATCGTACACGGGCATTACCAGGCTTTCAAACTGCCCGGTTTGGACAACCTTGCCCACAAGGCCCTGGACACCGTTTTGCCAGGCGATTACCGCCATGTTGTTTTCCACCCCCGCGTGTTTACCTTTATTGATAACGAGGGCGGAAAACAGGTTGTCCGGATCGCGGCCGATAATTTCCGCGGGAATATGGAGGTAACTGACGGATTGGGAGAAATTCAACTGCTCCCGCAGGCGGATATTTTCCTGCCTGATCTCCGCCGCGGTACGCTCGAGCTGTTCATAGCGGGCCAGTCGCCCGGTCAGTTCGGCATATTCGCGGCGCAGGCTGGCCAGTTCCCGAATGGAAAGAACGGTACGGGAAACCAGGGAACCCGCTTCGTAGATTCCGCCCCTGACACCGGAAAACAAACTGAGTCCTATACCTTTAATGTCAACAACAAAACTGCGGGTAGAAAAGAGGAGCAACAAAAAAGAACCGACGGCCAGAGCCGCGAAAACATAGGATGTTAAGCCAAAACGGGTTCCGGTTCTCCTTTTTTCCTTGATGGCCATGCCCCTTTAACCGTTTAGATTGTCATAGATACTGCGGGTGTTATCAAAACCCCTGGCGTATTCAAAATATTTCCCCGCCCCAAGGGCAACGCAGTCCAGCGGGGATTCCGCCAGAATAACCGGTACGCCGGTTTCCTTTCCGATTAGCTTGTCCAGCCCCTTGAGGAGGGATCCCCCCCCCGTCATTACAATGCCGCGTTCCACAATGTCCGCTGCCAGTTCCGGCGGGGTTTTCCCCAGGGTCGCCTTGATCTCTTCCACGATTTGGGTAATGGGGTCGTGCAGGGCGTCCCGCACTTCCACCGAATCGATTTCCAGCCGCCGGGGAAGGCCCGTTATGGCGTCGGTCCCCTTGATCTCCACCTTCTCGATGGTTTTATCCGGGGAGGCGTTGCCGATCTCGATTTTAAGCCGCTCCGCGGTCTGTTCGCCGATGATAAGATTGTGGACGCTGCGGACGTGCTTGATAATGGCCTCGTTGAATTCGTCCCCCCCCAAACGGATGGCGTTGGTAACCACCATGCCCCCCAGGGAGATAACGGAAATCTCCGTAGTTCCGCCGCCGATGTCGCAGATCATGTGGCCGGCGGGCTCAAAAATGGGAATACCCGCGCCGATGGCCGCAGCCCGGCTTTCCTCGATGACAATGACTTCCCGCGCCCCCGATTTGTACGCGCTTTCCTCCACCGCCCGGCGCTCGACCTCGGTTATGCAGGACGGGATGCCGATCACCATCCGGGGCTTTACGAAGTGGTAGCGGGGCATAGCTTTGGAGATAAAGTACCGCATCATCTTTTCCGTGGATTCAAGGTCCGCGATAACCCCGTCCCTCAGGGGTCTGATGGCAATGATATCTTCCGGGGTCTTCCAGAGCATCCGTTTCGCGTCCGCCCCAACCGCTACCACTTTCTTGGTACCCCGTTCCACGGCTACTACCGACGGCTCGTTAAGAACGATACCTTTTCCCCGTATGTAAATAAGGGTATTGCAGGTACCTAAATCTATTCCAATATCCGAAGAAGTTTTTCCAAACATAGTATCCCCTGTGTCCCCAAACCGGCGCCCCAAAGGCGCCTTTCGTTATATGTTCAAACGCAGACGCGCTTTTTTGTGGACCGGATCAAGGCGAACCGCCCGCCTCCACTCCGCCCGCGCCCGCGCGGTATCGCCCCGGGCCGCGTATAATTCGCCTAGCTGGTAATAGGCTTCAGCGTTTCCGCCGGTTTCATCCAAAATAAACTGATATTGTATCTCCGCCTCCGCGGTATTTCCTTCATCCAACAGGATTTCCGCGTAGAGAAGCCGCGCCGTCGTAATAGCTACCGAATCGCGGGAAGTTTCAACGCAACGCAGCAGGTAAGGTTTTGCCGGAGCGAGCGTACCGTTCTGGGTTCTTCCCAAGGCCATATAGGAACGGGCGATGGAGATAAGCAGGAGATCCGAAGGGCCATTTCCCGTTTCCTCAGGTTCCAGCGCCTGGCTAAAGGCCGCGACACTGGAACGGTAGTCCCTGATTGACGCGAAAGAAAGTCCCAGGAATTCGCTTATGTCCCGGGCCCGGAAGGACAACGCCCGGGCTTTTTCCAGAAAATAAACCGCCAGGTCCGCGAAGGCTGGACCTTTGTGGTAGTAAGCCTTGCCAAGGACATAGTAGAGTTCCCCCAGATTGGACGGGCGCTTGGAGAGCAGGGCCTTTCTTAAAGACCAGACACACCGGTCAATGTACGCAAGCGTATCGGAACTGTTAATCTGGGCAATTCCGAGCTGGTAGGCGGAAAAACCGTTGACGGTAAGGGCAAGGTAGTCAAACGGCCGGGCGCTTAATTCCCGGGCGCTTAATTCAAAGGCTTCCACGTAGGCTCCCGCTTGCCAAAGGGCAAGCATCTCCTTTCTGGTTTCCCCCATCCGGTTTCGCGGGATAATGCCCCCCACGATGGCCGCGGAAACCAGCAACAACACGAGTACAACCACCGAAACCCAGCGGACAACGTATAACCGGCGATAATGAGGGCTAAAACGCCTTTTCTCCCTGTACATCCTCTTTACCTTATAGTAAAGAAAGCGTTGCGTCAATTCGCAGGTTGACATGGACTTGTCCGGGAACCATGCCGGTTCTTTCACAAAGATTTTGTAGTGTTAAATTGCCAGGGCGGTTATTGGGGAAAATAAAAAAACGATGAACCATAAGCCGGGTTCTGTTATCAGGACCGCCGGCGGCGGCCCTTTCAGCCATCTGTCTTGGACCGGCCTTGCGGACGGTCTCCGGGGATACCCCCGGCAATCTACCTGCGCTTAACCAACGGGCAATTGGCACAAAAGCCGGACTTTTGTGGCGCCGCTTGATTTTACTCCTGATGAGGCTTGCCAGACCGGCGCCGTTACCGGCGCCGCGGTGGGCTCTTACCCCGCCGTTTCACCCTTGTGGGGAGGGCCATAGCCCCCCTTTCACGGTTTGTTTTCTGTTGCGCTGTCTGTCGGAAGATGGGATATCGTCCTTAAGGGTAAACCCCCTTGTCCGATCCGTACCTTCCGCCCGGGCGTTACCCGGCATCATGCCCCGCGGAGCCCGGACTTTCCTCGGACGGCGCCCATGCCCCCCCGCGTAAACACGGAAGGACTTTCTTGGGGCCGCCGCGGCTGAAGGTTCATCGTTGAAAAACCTGTCTGGGGCCTTCCAAAACATGGGGTTTGGAAGGCTCATGAATCTACTCCTCGTAATCGGCGTTTACTTTTTCTTCTTCCTCGTCTTCTTCCTCAAATTCCTCCTCTTCCATATCATCAAGATCGGAAAGGCTTCCTGAATCCTCAATGTTGAAGAACTCTTCCTGCCCCTCTTCGGCTTCTTCGTAGCAGAGAATCCGCGAACAATAAGGACAAAAAACGATATTATTCCCCTGCCGGACATCATTGGCGAACTGGACGGGCAAGATCATGTGACACCCCATGCAGACTCCGCCCCGAATGCCCACAATGCCCCGGCCCATTTTGTTACGAATGATTCGTTCAAACTTAAAGAGGACCTCCGAATCCATATTGGCGGTAAGTTCCTTTTCCCGGGCGGTCAGGACTTCCATTTTAGCTTTTTTTTCCGCGATCTCCGCCCCCACTCCCGCACGATGAGTAACCAGTTCCGCTTCCTGCTGTTCAATAAGGGCGCTGGTCTGCTTAATCTGTTCGTCCAGTTCCGCGAGGATTCGTTCTTCCCGCTGCAGATCCTTACGGTACTGCTGCTCTTTCTCCGTGGCGTCCCGAATTTCCTTTTCCAGCGCCTCGTACTCCCGCTGGGTAGTTACCGAGTCCATGTACTTTTCAGATTTTTCCCGCGTAAGCTCGGCATCCGCCAACGAATTGCGAAATTCCGATTCGGCGCTTTTGGTTTTCTCATATTCCAGGCTTTTTTCCACAAAAGTCCGCTTGAACCGGGACAGGATCTCCTCCTGGGTTTCCAGTATTTTGGGTATTTCATGGATATCCCGTTCCAGTTTTATCTTTTCCGATAAAACATCCTGAAGCATTTGTAATTTTTTATATACATCTTCCATTGCCATATTATCCCCCTAGTGATCCAGGTAGTCTTTCAATTTCCGGCTTCGTATAGGATGCCGCAGTCTTCTGAGAGCCTTGGCTTCGATTTGCCGGATTCGTTCCCGTGTAACATTGAAGTAAAGCCCTACCTCTTCCAAGGTAAGGGAGTAACCGTCATCCAAGCCAAAACGCATCTTGAGGACTTCCTGTTCCCGGGCAGGAAGCGTAGACAAAACCTTGGAAATATGGTTTTGCAACAGCGTAAAGGCGGTTTGATTGGCGGGATTTTCCACATCCTTGTCTTCGATGAAATCCCCCAGCAGGGAATCTTCTTCTTCCCCAATCGGGGTTTCCAGACTTATAGGTTCCCGGGCAACGCTTTTTACCGCCTTGACCTTTTGGGCCACCCAGCCAAGACGTTCGGCAATTTCCTCGTCCGTAGGTTCCCGGCCCAAAACCTGCATAAGCTGACGGCTTTCCCGCACCACCTTATTGATCTGTTCGATCATGTGGACCGGCACCCGGATGGTCCGGGCCTGATCCGAGATGGACCGGGTAATGGCCTGCCTGATCCACCATGTGGCGTAGGTAGAAAACTTAAAGCCCTTCTTATACTCGAATTTTTCTACCGCCTTGATAAGGCCGATATTTCCTTCCTGTACCAGATCGAAGAAATGGAGACCCCTGTTCGTATATTTTTTGGCGATAGACACCACGAGCCGCAGATTCGCTTTGATGAGCCGGTCTTTGGCGTTCTTCATCATAATCCGCCCGCGGCTGATCTCCTTGGCCATAAGGTTGATACTGTCGATGGATTCCTCAAATTCCGCCTCCATCTGGTGGATCTTTTTCTCCGTTACCTGGATATGACGGATCTTCTCTTTTATTTCATCTGAACTTAGGCCAAGTTCCTCCTCCAATTGTTCCCGTTCTTCCTTTAGGGTCAGCCTGCGGCCGATGGTTCTGAGTTCCTTTAGGGAACTTACCCGCAGGTGTTTTTCGATCCGTTCCTGCTCCTTGCGGAACCGTTTGATCTTCTTGGAAGCCTGAATGAACTTTTCGGAAAAGCCGAAAATCTCCTCCGGGTGTATCTCCACGCCGTCAATCGTCTTCATGATCCGGACACGGAAACCCAGCAATTCCTGATCATCGAGGAAATTCCCCCCCCGGGCGATGATGTGCCGTTTGAGATCCATGTACCCTTTCAGATCCGGCAGGATAAGTTTGACAGTCTCCTTGTAGTTTTGCAGAAGCCGGCGGCGCTCGGTCATCTGCTCGGTTATTTCTTTTTTTGACAGATTGAGTTCTTTAATGTCTTTTTTGGGGTTTATCTTCTGGTAGATGTGGTGGAATTCGGGAATGATCATCCCGGATTTTTTGATAACCCCCTTGATGATATTTTCCCCTTCCTCCATCTGCTTGGAAAGCTCAACTTCCTGTTCCGCGGTAAGCAGATTTTCCCGGCCGATTTCCCGCAGATAGAGTCTGACAGGATCATCCACCGAAGATTCTTTATCGTTGTATACCAGCCGTTTTTTTTCATTGCCCGGCGCCTTGCGGGCCTCCCCCTCATCTTCCCCGGAGTTTTCTTCTTCGACAAGCTGGACATTGTTCGCCTCCAGCAGGGCAAGCACCTGTTCAATTCGATCCGAATTGGCGATTTGCTCGGGAAGGTAATCCGAAAGTTCCTCGTAAGAAAGGGTTTTTTTCTCTTTGGCGTACTCAACAAGTTTCATAACCGCGGGATCAAGAGTGATATCCTGGACCCGCGCTTCCGTTATGGTCATATCTTTCCTTCCTTCAAGCGGCGCAATTCGGCATCGATGTGCATTTTCTCTCTCAAAAGTTCATCGAGTCGATCCTCCCGCCCATCAATGGCGGGATCATGCTCCAAGCCGTACAATTCCGCCGCTATCCCGGAAAGCCTGCGCTTGAGCCTTTTTTGACTGAGTTTTTTAATACCGTCCCGCATGAGCTGTTCGGGATTCCCCGAAAACTCCTTGGAAATCCCTTTACTTGCCACATAGTTTCGCAGGGACAGCGAGTTTATACGGGACAGAAGAGCGTCAGGACCGCTTTCATCACGGACAAAACACTCTTCCATCGCGATGAAGAGCTCTTTCGCGGCCGCGTCCTCTATCTCGTCCTTGTTTACTTCCCTCCGAAAAACCGGATACAATGATGAATTAACCATTACCAGCGTAAGAAGGCTCAGTTCATCTGTTGTCCGCGGAAGTCCCCAGTCCGCTTTTTCAGCCTCCTGTTGTGATACTTTTTTTCCGGCAAACCTCCGGTCATAGTCGTTTAGGATTACCGCACGGTCAACCCCAAAAGCGCCCGCAATGGCGCCGACACACGCGTCACGCGACACTTCAGATTCAAGGGCTTCCAAATACGGGAACAAAAAGGCGATAGCCCTTGCCTTTCCCTCCGGCCCCGAATTACCGTAAAGCCGCTTACTGCGGGAGACAAGATACTCAAAATCCAGTATACAACGTTTCATCTGTTTTTTCAAGGCCTCAGGACCCTGAAATTTCAAAATATCCGCCGGATCTTTGGCCGGCGCGGCTTGATCCCCGCCGGTTTCCCCGCCGGGAACAACTACCTGGCAGGCAAGACCGTTTTTCCTGCAGGTCATAATGGCTTTTACGGCGGCGTTCTGACCGGCTTCGTCGGAATCAAATACCAGGCTGATTCGTTCCGCCCAGCGGCCCAAAAGCCGGGCCTGATCTTCGGTAAAGGCGGTTCCTAAAGGGGCCAGGGCGTTGGTAATCCCCGCCTGGTGGAGGGCGATGACATCCATATAGCCTTCCGCCAGATAGGCGGTTTTGGTTCCGCGTATTTCCGGCAGGGCAAGATCGATGGCGAATAGGGTTTGCCCCTTGTGATACAGCTCCGTTTCCCGGCTGTTCAGGTACTTGGGTCCCTCTTTTCCGATAATTCTGCCGCCAAAGGCCACGATCCGGCCCTGGCGGTCCGCTATGGGGAACATAAGCCGGTCGGAAAAGAAGGAAGAGTGAGGGTATCGTTCGGAAAAAAGGCCGGAGGCGGCCAACAGGGCTTCGGAAAACCCTTTTTTTGTTAAAAAATCAAAAAGCCAAAGGCGATCCGCCGGGGCATAACCCAATTTGAAGCGCCGTATCATTTCCTCAGTGATTCCCCGGGAAAGAACGTATTGTTTCGCCGCCTCACCTTCGGGCCGTTCCGTCAGAAAATACTGGAAACTAACCGAAACCCCCCGGTATAGTTCGGTAAGTCCCTGGATCCGGCTGTTTTTTTCCGGATCCGCCTCCTCCACAACTCCCCCTTCCCTGACGATCTCCACGCCGAAACGCCGGGCCAGGGTTTCTATCGCTTCCGGAAAGGAGAGTTTGTCCATCTCCATAATGAATTTGATAACGCTGCCCCCCTGGTGGCAGCCGAAACAGTAATACATCTTCCGGTCAGGATCCACGGTAAACGAGGGGGTTCGTTCCTGGCCGCCCGCGTGGAAGGGACAGCGGCCCCAGTAGCGCCCTCCTTTTTTTTCCAGGCGAACATACTCCTCCACCACCGCCAGGGCGTCAAGTTTGTGTTCCACTTCCTGTATAGTCGACTGGGCGATACGACTCACGGGGCATGGCCCTGTTTGGTGTAAAAAACCCCCGCCCGGATATGATCGTCAAAGGTTTTGGAAAAATAGTGCCGCCCCGCGGCCGGATCAACCAGGCGAAAATAGAGATAGTCGCTGTCCCGGGGCCGAAAAACCGCGTTCAGGGCCAGGGCCCCGGGAGAACAGATGGGACCCGGCGGCAGTCCCGGGTAGACGTAGGTATTGTAGGGGTTCTGAATCTCCGTATCCCGGGTGTAGATCATGTCCGGATGGGGTTTTCCCTGAATTTCGGTGATCACGTATTCCACGGTAGCGCATGACTGGAGGGCCATACCAATCCGTAAACGGTTAAGAAAAACCCCCGCCATAAGGGGAGCCTCATCCTCCACCCGGTATTCCCGCTCCACAATTGAGGCCAGAATCACCGCGGAGTGGAGTTTTTCGCCCCGGTCCGGAATCGCGGCTTCCCGGAGTTTGGAAAAAAAATTGTCCGCCATGGAACGAATCACCAGTTCCGCGGAATAATCCTTGGGAAACAGGTAGGTGTCGGGAAACAAATAGCCTTCTATGGTGGAACCGGGAATGGAATAGAAATTCAAAATTTCAGGATCCCCGGCGGCCCGAATCAGGTCCTCCGAGGCGCAGATTTCCGCCTCCTCAAGTATCCGGGCGGTTTTTTTCAGGGTATAGCCCTCGGGAAAAACAACTTTTTCCAGCGTCTGCCGGCCTTCGACAAGAATCCTGCGGATGGCAAGCTGGGTAACGGGCAGTTCCAGCCGGAAAGTTCCTGATTTTACAAAATCGTTGTCGAAACGGGAAAGCGCGTACCAGAAATAGCGATTCTTGATAATACCCGCCTCTTCCAGCCGTTTACCCACGGAAAAACCCGTTTCACCCTTGTGTACCTCGATAAGCACGGAGCCGTCTTCAGCTTTCCTTAAGCCCCCGTCTTTTTCTTCCCGTATGGGGAGACGGGGGGGGGCATTGAAATACACAAGCAGGCCAAGTCCCGCGACAAGAAGGCACAGGCACAGGGCTAAAAGCCAGCTTAAAATTCGGAATAAAAGACGCGCGCCATGTTTCATTACAGTTTGATTTCAAGCCCCTCTGTGGCAAGGGTAAGTTCAATATCCCCGATGTTCATCCGTTCCAAATACCAGCGGGCGGACTGCAGCATGTTGTAAAGCTTGTGATCGCCGTAGGCGGGATCGTGGTGAAACAGAACCATGTGTTTGATATTCCAACTGGCGGAAAAATCCGCGGCCATACTGAAGGCGTTGTGCCCCCAGTTGTACTTTTCAATAGCCTCCCCAAGAGTGTACTGACAATCAATAATGATCATATCCGCGCCTTTGAAGAACGACACGTTCTCCTCATTCCTGGAAAAATCCTCGGCGGTAAGCGAGGTATCCGTGGCGTAGATAAGACGGTGATTTCCGTCGTTTATCAGATAGGAATAACAGCCGCCCGGATGGTTCATCTTTTTGTATGAAACCGAAAGACCCGCGAATTGAACGGGACCGTTAAGGACGTGAAATTCCTTCCTGCCCCCCATGGTTTCCAGCGGGGCGGGAAAACAAGGGGGACGCATTTGGTCCCGCAGAACCTCCTCCATATTCGTCACGGGGGAATAAAAATCCACGCCGACGGAGGGATCGTAGGCGGGGGCAAAAAAAGGCAGGCCCTGAATGTGATCCCAGTGAAAATGAGAGAAAAACACACGGTACCCGGATGGTTTGGGGATTTCCCTGCCCATAGCTATACCCATCTCCCGTATGCCGGAACCCGCGTCAAAAACCAAAATCTCCGGGGAATTTTCCACGCGAATGGTAACACAGGGGGTATTCCCCCCTGCCACGCCGAACAGCCAGGGGGGAAGCCCTGCCAAAAAACGTTCGCGGTTCTCCTGTCCGGCCAGGTCTTCCGGCGTCAGACGTTCGATGACCGAGGAGATTTTGCTCCTGACCTGCGAGGGTAACAGGGGAGCGGGCAACGAACCCCTGACGCCCCAAAAGTAAACACGCATTTACAAATTCGGCCTTTCCGGTTTTCGGGTAAGAGGGGGCCGGGAAGCCCTGACCCGCAGACATTCTTTTATGTAAGCCATGCCGCGCAATTCCCCATGACCCAGTCCCGGGCATTCCCGCCCGGCGCTTTCCCAAGCCGCCGCGGAACCCACAATGGAATCCCAAAACGGGAATGTCCGGCACTGCGACGGCCGGTCCCGGTACACCGTACAGCCGTCTTTCCAGAAAACGCAATCCTTGTTGATTTTTTCTTTGAGAGAAAGATATTCGGTCTCCCCGCCTAACGGTACCCACCGGCACCATGTTTTGATAAAATCCCCACGCGCCATATCCAGGGCAACGGCCAGAATATCCAAATCTTCCCGTGACAAAAACACATAACCGCTTTCATAACGGCAGCACGCCGAACAGCGGGTACAGGAAAAACGAAGTCCAGCGGCATAAAAAGGCAACCGTTCCATAAATTAAGCCGTATGCTGTAAAGGGTTCCAAAAAAGAAAACTTAAAACCGGCTCAAACTATTCTGTTTTCAGCGGTTGTTGTCCGGAAACTGAAGCCTCCAAACAACTCCATTATACCCACACAGGCAGGGGGTTTCAATGGGGCCCTGAATCTTTCCCCCCGCCGGCCCGGAAAACCGGCGGTCTTTTTTTGATGTCCCGCAGCCGTTTCCGCAGACCTTCCGCTATTCTGAAGAAACGGGCCGGCAGGGGCCGGCAGGGGTAGTCCCAGCTTCCCGGACGGTGAACGATCCCCTCCGCGCCGGTAAAGCCGGTCTTAAACCGGTAAAGTCCCGCCATCGGATGAACCGGATCGGGGGAAGGGGGGATACCGAAGAGATCGTAGTGTCCACAGCCGGATTCCCGCGCGTCCCGTATGGCCGTCCACTGCAGCGCGTAGGGGGCCATAAGATTGCGGTATTGGCTGGAGGACGCGCCGTAGAGGTAGACTCCCTCCGAACCCCGGAACAGGGTTACAATACCGGCCAGGGTTTGACCTTCATACATGGCGAGGTAGAGCCGGACATCGGGCCGGGGCGTTCCAAGAGAGGACGGGTACTCCGCGGCGTGGGCAAAGAGGCCCCGGTAGTACTCGAAACCGTGGATAGCGATGCCGTCCCGGGCCGCCGTTTCCCGCAGCAAACCGTAAAACAGCGCCAGAGCCTGTTCCAACTCCGCCGCGGGATGTCCCGCGGCAAAGAACCGGTGAACCGTAACCCCTCTCTTCTCCGCCAGACCGGTGTTGTAACGCCATTTGGCTTTCATGGCGGCGAGGATTTTTTCCGGCGGGGGGGCCAGATCGATAAGTACGGTATCCGGCGCCTGAACATTAGACGGGGCCTTTACCAGGGGAAAGCCGATAAACGGAGCCTCCGCGCCGGGACCGCGGCTATACCAGGGAGGGTCAAAACGGATGAAAGCGGTGTTTCGCCGCAGACGGGGGCGCAGTATCCCGGCCAGGCCGGCCAGGATCCGGGCGCCGCAGGCGGGGGCCCGCCTCGCCGCAGGAAAGGTTTCCGGGGGCGGCAATTCCGGCGGCATCTGAATACCCAACGGCAGTTGGGGACCCCAGGGCACGTAGGCAAAGCCAAATCCCGGCGCCAGGGACCGGGTTAAAACCAAAAGGGGGGTTTCGGCCCCTCCCTCCCAGAGAACCCGGAACGGCAAGGCCTCCCAGCCAAAACGGGCCTTAAAACTTCCCCAAAAACCGGACTGTAAAAACGCGGCGGCCCCGTCGCACAGGACGGGATCGGCGGGCCCGGCCCGCAGGGGGCGGGGCCCGGCGAAAGGCATCAATGGACCTCGCCCGATTCAATGATCCGTGTCGTGATGGGACGCCCCAAAAGGGTAAGAACCCCGCCCTCTGTCTCCACGGTGTGGTTGTTTACCCGCAGCGGAACCTTGAAGAACGTGTCAATGTCTATCTTCGGGAGACCGGATGCCGGAGGGGGAGCGCCGTTCAGCGTAACCCTGGTCCCCGTGGGAATGTCTCCGGCATCCAGTACCTCCACGCGCTCCGCGCCGTCCGCCCCGCGCCGGTCCGACGCGGCCAAAAGCATGCCCCTGCTCTCCACCCCCCGCAGTTTCGCCGTCTTGAGGTTGTAGGCCACGATGATCCGCTTGCCCAGAAGCTGTTCCTCGGTGTAAAAAGGGACCAGGCCGGATACGATAACCCGCTTTTCCGGGATTTCGCCGCCGGTTTCCAGGGTTTCGATGTAGAGTTTATCCGCCTTGGGGTGGCGCTCAATCCCCACGATTTCAGCGACCCGCAAATCCAGAGTGTCCGCGAAACCGGGGGCCGCCGCGGCTACGGGGTTTTCCACGACGCGGACGGCGGGGGATCCGCTTTCCCGCTCCGGCCGTTCTTTCTGGCTTCCCGAATAACGGTCCCGCAGTTCCGCTATAAGTTCATCTTCAAGTTTTGGGAAGAGGACCTCGCTTTTCACCACTACGGACAGCCCCTGTTCCTTCCCGATATCCGCCCAGGAAAGCCCCCGCTCCGCTTTGAGTCTGAAACTTCCGGGACTTGTTTCGGCAAAATCAAGGCCGAAGAATCCCGCTATAGTCCGGGCCGTCCGGGGCAGGTAAGGTTCAATCATCACGGCGATGTCCCGCACCGCGTAACAAAGCTGCCGGATAAGGGCCTCCGCCGCCTGGGGGCCCGCCGCCGGATCGGAAGGATCCCCATTCCGTTTTTTCCAGGGTTCGCCGTCCTGGAAAACCTTGTTGGCAAAGGAGGAAAGCTCGAAAATAGTTTTGAAGGCATCCCGCAATTCCGCCCGTTCAAGCATCTCCGCGATTCGCCTCTCGTAACTCCGCAGGGTTTCAAAAAACCCGCTGTCCGTTTTGCCGCCGGAGGGGATGGTCCCGTGGTAGTAACGGGTAACGAACGAAAGGGTCCGGTTCACCAGGTTTCCCAGGTTTCCGATCAATTCCCCGTTCACCTTTTCCTGAAAATCGCGCCAGGTAAAAAGGGAATCCGCCTTTTCCGGCCTGTTGTGAAAAATATAAAAACGCCACACGTCGGCGCCGATTCCGGTTTCCATCGCGTCCGTGCCGAAAACTCCGATCCCCCTGGTTTTGGAGAATTTACCGCTTTCATAGTTGAGATATTCGGTACTGGATATGTGGTGCAGCAGGGTCCAGCCGGGTTCGGCCGGATTGCCGGAAGATTCCGCGCCGGAGGTTCCCAGAAGGCTTGAGGGGAAAATTACCGTGTGGAAGGGGATGTTGTCCTTGCCGATGAACTGAAACAGTTCCACCCCGCCGGGGTTTTTCCACCATTCGTCCACGAAACTTCGCCAGTCAAGGCCGAGTTCCTCCCCTAAATTGCCGGTAATCGAAATGTAGCCGATGGGGGCGTCAAACCACACGTAAAAAACTTTGTCCTCGTAGCCCGGTTTGGGAACCGGGATGCCCCACTTTAAATCGCGGGTAATGGCCCGTTCCCTTAGCCCGTCGCGTATCCACGCCTGGGTCATCTGGACGGCGTTGTGGGACCAAAATCCTTCCACGGCGGCGCGGGAAATCCACCGTTCCAGCCGGTTCCTGATGGCCGGCAAATTGATGTAGAGGTGTTTGGTACTTTTAAGCGCCGGGGTGGATCCGCAGACGGAACAGCGGGGCTCTTTGAGCTCCGTGGGATCCAGGAGTTTGCCGCAGGACTCGCACTGATCCCCCCGGGCGTCATGGCAGCCGCAGTGGGGGCAGGAACCCCGAACATAGCGATCCGCCAGGAAGCGGCCGCAGCGGGCGCAGTGGAGCTGTTCAATCGTATGCCCGGTGATAAAGCCGTTGGCGTCCAGTTTCTTAAAAATATCCTGGGTTACCTCGGTCTGAATGGGGGTAGAGGTACGGCCGAATTTGTCGAAGGCAATGCCGAACCAGCGGTAAACATCGGCATGGATCGCGTGGTAACGGTCGCAAAGTTCCCGGGGGCTTATCCCCTCTTCCGCGGCGCGGGTTTCCGTGGCCGTGCCGTATTCATCGGTGCCGCAGATATAGAGGGTCCGGTATCCCCGCAGCCGGCAGAAGCGGGCAAAGGCGTCGGCGGAGAGCACCTGGATCAGGTTGCCCAGATGGGGCACGTTGTTGACATAGGGAAGGGCGGAGGTTATAAGCCGCTTTTTGGGTTTCATAACTTCACCATATATCCGGGGCCGCCGGCTGACAAGTGGGACCGGCGCGTTTGGAATGACGGGGGATTTTGAATTGGTTCGCGGGGCGGCTTATCAAAAACCGAAGTTTCGGGAAAGCCTCAGTGGGTAAATTTAACGGAAAACTTCAGCGTCCAGCTTTCCCCGGGGTCAAGGCGGACCTTGTAGAGGGGCACCACGCAGGTTGACTGGTAGGAGACGCCGGGGGGAACGCCCGGACCGGCCGGTACCGGGAAGTGGGTGGGGATGATCCAGCCGTCAAAAGGCTTGTCCGAACCAAGATTGATGACGGTCTCGTTTTCCAAATCCTGAAATTTCAGAATCTCCACTCCCTTTAGGCTCACCGGCGTCTTTCCGGCCGCCTGAAGCGCGGCGCCGTTGGCGAAAACCCGCTGCTGTTCCTCCCCGTCCCCGGCGAAGGAAAGGTCCACCGCCGGGATAAAGCGGAAATTCTCTTCCGCTTCCCCCCGGCTGCTCAGGGTGTAGGCCACGGTAAGGGTGTCTTTCCCCAGATGAAAACGCTTTTCCATTCTAATCGAGCCGAAAGGTCCCGGTTCCCGTTCGGGAAGAATGAAAACTACCCGGCAGCGGGTCTTGTCCATGTCCCCCACCTGAAACCGCTCACGATAACAGCGGCGGATTTCCCCGCCGCCGGCCGTAAGTGCGTCTTCCAGCGCGGCGAGATCCCCCATCTCCCCGGAAAGCGGGAACGACCCGCCCTCCCCCACTATCAAATCCGAAAAACCGGCCCGGCGTTCCCCCGGATTCCGGTCTTCTCCCCGCGGACGGCGGGTAAAAATGTCCATGTAATTCCAGGCGTGGGGCAGGTAGTCAAGTTCAAACACACCGGCCCCCTCCTGCCGGATATAACAGTTGATCCTCTCCCCCTGGAGCAAATACTCATCCTCGTTGTTAAGGTCAAAGTCAAAATTCATAAGACGGGGAATAAACGCCCCGGTCTCCCGGGTTATCTTTTCCGCCTCCAGCATGGAACGGTAGGCGGATTTTCGCAGATCCCCGCGGTAAACGCCCCCGGATTCGGCGGGACAGAAGGCATCGTAACCCTGGGCTTTCCACAGTTCCTCCCGGGCGGTCTGCTTTCGGGGTTTGTCCCCCCGAAGCTGGTTGATAAGCATGTGGGAAAACACCATCTTCGCGTAGATTCCGTTGGCTTCGGGAAAATCGACCAGGTAACGGCGCTCCGCCGAACTAGGGAAATAGGCCTTTTGAAGCCCTACCCGCCCCCGGATAAAGCGGCCGGGGGTGGTAAACTCAAAACGGGAGGAGGAATCGGCGAGTCCCTGGAAAAAACAATGCCAGTACAACTCCGCCTCCCCGGCGGAACTCATGGTTTCGCCGGGATCGGGGAAGACCGATACCACCCGCGAACCGGCGTCCGGCAGTTCCCGGGACAGATTATCCAGGGCGGCCAGAAAGGGGGCGGCCGCCTCCTCCCGTGAACAAAAAAGTCCGGCCAGCGACAGGGCGACGGGAAACACGGCTATCGTCTTGCCCTGATCCTCGCTAAGACAGGGGGCGTACAGTTCCGCTCCGCCAAGCCCCGCCAGGCGGAAGGAATCTTCCCCAAGGAAGGTATAGGCCATGCCGCAGCTTGAAAGAGGACCCACAAAGTTCTGTTCCCAGCCGAAGGCGGGGAGCCAGCAGCCCTGGGGTTTCTTTCCGAAACGTTTACGCAAATAGGTAGTAAGCATTTCCACCTGACCAATTTTGTCCTGCAGGGGGATAAGGGAGAACTGCGGCTCGTAAAAACCGCCTCCCAAAAGCTCCACTTGCCTGCGGGATACCAGATCGTCAATGGACATGGTACACTCAGGATATACCCGGTCTACCCAGTTGAGCAGGGCCCCCGAATAGTGGAGCGTCCCCTGGATCTGGGGAAATTTATGCAGAGCGGAAACGAAAGGTTTTAATTTAAGGCTGCAGGCTTGTTCAAATTCCTCGTCCCGCGCCCCATACGGAACATGAACATGGGAGCCCAGGATAATTCGCAGTTTTTGAGTAATTTTTTTCAAAATAATTTCCTGTTTCGTAATTTAAGGCAACCGAACCGTTTTGAGACAGCCCCCAGTAGCTTATCCTAGTTTTCAGAATCTGGAAAGGTTAAAAAACATTATGGACGCGGACGTGAATACAAGGGAGAGAAGACCAAGGGAAATAAGAGCCAGGGGGCAGCCCCGCAGGAAGGGGGGTACCGCCTCGAACCGCGAACGGCGATGAATTTCCCGGAGAATCCCCAGCGCAAAGCCGAGTCCCAGGCTGAAACCCAGGGCAAGAACCAGGGCTTCCAGGGGGCCCAAGGCCAGATGAAGGGATATGAGCAAAGCCGGGGGGATAAATTCCACCCATGCCGGGGGAAAGGAGAAGAAGGAACCGGGAATTTTTATCACCGGCAGGAATTTGTAGCGGCCGGAGGCCAGCCCGGTAAACAGGCGTTCAAGCCCTCTTACCAGCGCAAGGCCCAATGGATAGAGCAGCAGGTACCAGTAAGGCCCCGCGCCTAAAAACCTTAGAACATAGGTAAAAACGGCCCACAGCAGGAACAGGGATACAGAAAAACCCAGGAGGAGCCGCGGGGAAAAACGGGGCGTTCCCGCCGGATCCGCGTCTTCCCCGCCGGTAAAGATCGCCATTCCCAGACCAAACTGGGTAAGAAGGTTCATCGACAGAGAGGTGCAGACCCCCAGCATCGCCAGATGGATCACGGTTTCCCCCCTTTCCCACCGGCGGAATCGGGATCAAAGCCCCCAAAGCGCCTGAACAGGGCAATGCCATAGCCCAGGAGAAAAAGCGCCCCTGACGAGGTAATAAGGACCCTGACGGGCAGCCAGGTACCCTGGGGAAACTCGATAACTTTCACGATGTCCCGCTGGATACCGGGCAGTGAAAGGCAGCCGTAACCCAGGGGTTCCCGGATTAGGGACAGGCCCAGGATTAACGCTGAAAGAACCACGCCCTCCCTGCACGATTGTACAACGGCCTCCCCGGTATCCAGATTTTCCAGCCGGTTCAGGACTCCGGAGGAAACGCAGCACAGAGGACACAAAATAAGGAAAAACAGCGTATCCATCGCCAGAATGGGGCTGACAAGGAACATAACGAGGATGTAGAGCCCCCCGGTAAACGAAGCCAAGACGGGGACTATCCCTTCCCACCGGGGCATAAAGGAAATCCGCAAGGCAAGCCCCGTAAAGACGTAGACCCAGAGCAGGGCGAAGGCGCATACCAGGGCGAAGGAAAAGCGGCCCGAGGCAAGAACCATGAGGCTTCCCCCGCTCAACGTAGCCAGGGGGGATTGAACCCCCCAAAAAAGATGATCCCGGGAGCCGGTCATAGGTTCTTCCCCCCCTCAATACGGCGGATATAGCCATTAAGGACACCCGCAGGTATGTGGTCAAATATCTGTTCCCCGTGGGTCCCCAGAGGAATAAGCCGTTCTACCCGCCCCCAGGGATCGATAAGCGCCCCGCAGCTTATAGCGGCGGCGCCCGAAACCAGGGGAAACACGAGAAAACTTCCCCCGGCTTCCCTCCCGTCAAAGGCTTCCAGCGTGAATTCAGTCCCCAGGGGAACAGAACGCCTGTTTTTTACCGGAATATCGCTCAGGACAATCGTTTCACCCCGGTCGGTAAGAATCCTGTTTACCCGCCGCGCCAATTCCCGGTTCCGCGGGACTTCGGTAAAGAACCACAACAGCCAGCCGACTAAAAAAAGACCCGCGATCCAGACGGCGCGTATTTCGGCGTTTTTAAGATTCCTCATTTCCCGCCCCCCGGCACATGCCGTTCCGCCGCGCGGATCAGGGGGACCAGAGCGTTGCTTATGGCGGCGGCCGGAAAAACGCCATAGAGTTCCCCCCCCGGATAGCGGAACAGAAAGGCGAGAAGCGCCGACAACACGGTACTACATAGCGCCCCTACGGAGGTTTTAGCCCCGGTTACGGGATCACAGACTACCAGGAAAGCCGCCGCGAAGGTTCCCCCTGAACAGAGACAGTACAGTACATCCCCTTCCCCAAAGCCGCCTCCCGCGAAGAGGGCGCCGAAAGCCCGTACCAGCAGGGTATAAACAGCCAGGTACAGTCCGGGTATCCAGACCCGGTTAACCTTAACCGCCGCCAGCAGAACAGTTCCCAGAATCAAAACGGGAAGCCCCTGGTCGGCGATGATTCCCCCGGGACTCGTCCCCAGCAGAAGGTCCCCGTAGCCCGGAGGAAGTTCCGCCCCGGTTACCGCGAAAATTGTCCGGTTGAGAAAGGTCCTGAAACCGGCGTCAATTGTTCCGCCGGAGCTAAAAGCCTTCCGGAGCTCGCCGAACGGGGCGGGCCAGGAAAAACGGATAAAAAGCCACGCCCCCAGGGCCGGATTTACCCAGTTGGCCCCCAGTCCCCCGTACGTGTACTTTACCAGCAGCATGGCGAAAACCGCCCCCAAAGCCGCGTAAAGGGGGTTTATCGAATGGGGAAGCAGCAGGACAAGGACCATGATGGAAGCCGCGGCGCTTCCATCGGCAATACCGCCGCCGGGGACGTTTTGACTTCGGAGCTTCCCAAAATGCAGGGCCAGGGCTTCCGCGCACAAACCCGCGGTCAGGGCGGAAAGGGCCACGTTCAGGGAGGCGAAATTGTCGAACAGGGCCGCGTAGAAAGCCGTCCCCAGGGCGCAGGCAAATACCAGCCACATCCGTAACACCGTGGACCGCGCCAGATTTACCTGGGGCCGCTGATTCAGGACGGGCATCACAAAGCCCCCTGGGCGGAACAAATCGCCGTAGCCAGGGGAAGCCGGGACGGACAGACCAGTTCGCAGCATCCGCAGCCGTGGCAGCCCCAGTTTTCCGGGGAATCATGGCCGATTTTTTTGTAAAGTTCCTCCGGGTCCAGTCCCACGGGGCAGGCCTCCCGGCATTCCCCGCAGCCTATGCAGTTCTGTGTGTCGAAAAAACCGGCCTGGTTGTCCAGCATGGCAAAGGCGGCGTAGGTGGTTTTTACTACCGGTTCGTCCAGATCCACCACAATCCTGCCCCGCAGCGGGGAACCCGAGGCGATACGCCGGGGTTTGCCCACAAAGCCCCCGCATTCGGCGAAAATGTCGCCGATACGGGTCCCGATCCTTACCCGCATTACCTGGGGGTTCTTAACCGCCGATCCCCCCACGGCAACATAGCGGTCAAGAACAGGCTTCCGCAGCCGCACCGCGTCATAAATGGCCGCCAGAGTGGCGGGTCCCAATATCAGCAAAGCGCCCAGGTTGATCATTTCCCGCTTTTCGTAGTTCCGCAGGGCTATTTCCAATTCCCGGTAGTTCTGCTGGGGATAACGGGAAGCGGTAAGAACGAGCGAAACCGGCAGGGAACCGCCTTCGGCAAGCATATCGCCGGTTTCCTGGAGAAACAGTTCCCCCAGTTTCCGTTCCCGGTGGGAAACGGCAAAAACAACGCGGTGTACCTCCGCCATTTTCGCCGCGATGAGACTCCCCTCCACCACCGCCGCGATCCGCTCCCGGCACAGGGCGTAGTCCGCGGCCAGCCAGGGATCGTCAAAAACACAGCGGACTACCAGGGTCCGGTGTTCCTTTCCGGCATTTCGTGAAAACAGCGTGTCCGCCAGGGAACGGCCTGAACCTTCCATCTCCACAACCCCGTAATCGGAGGCGATACGCCGCAGTTCGTGGGAAGAAAACCCCTCCCAGGGAAAGATCACCTCTTTTTTGCCTAGCTTTTCGAAAGTACCGCCCATACGGATCACCAGGGCTTCGATCTCCTGACCGCAGGCGTTTTTCCAGGAAACCCGGCGAATCACCCGGCCGGGGACCGTGGCGTGGACATTAACGTACCCCCACCCGATAAGCATCCCTTCTTTGACCGTGTCCCCGATAGACACCACCGGCTGAACCCGGCCGCCTTCGGCATGGATCAGCGGAATAACCGAAATAGTGGGAAGATAGGCGACCACACTGGAATCCCGGCGGGGAGCCGTATGATCCTCATAGGAAAATCCCCCGCGGGGAAAGGAATATATTTTCATTACGCGGCTATCCGTTTGTCGTCATAAACGGCCATCCTCTTTTTTCCGCCCCCGGGCAGAACAACCAGGCCCAGGGCCAACAAGGACGGAATTACCGCGATCCACTCGCCGGATTTCCAGCGCGGGACCACAGGAACGGCCCATTCGGCCAGATAATCGTTCAGGTCCGCCAGGGGGAAGGGGGGAATTTCCGGCTCCGCTTCCGGCGGACCGGGAAGAATCCCCGTTACCAAACCATCCTCCCCCACAGTGTAACGGAAATACGACAAAGCGGCAAAGGCAGTGTCCCCGGAAGAACGGAGAGAACGCCGGGAAAACCCGGTCTGGTAACGAACGTGATTTTCGTAATCACGTTCCGAAACTACCAGCGGCCAGGGTTCCGGTTCCGCCGGTCCGCCCCAAACGACCGGCAGATCAAGCGGAAAAGCCAGACAGGAAACCAGGGCGAAGGACGCGGGAAGAAGGGACCGGCCGGAACAGGGCGGCAGGATGGGCAGCGGCACAAAACGGCAGGAATCCCGGTCCCCCGGCCCCGGGGAAGCTCCCGGCGTAAGACGCCATACCTGCAACCCTGTCTCCCAAAAGTACAGCGCGAAAAGCCCCGCGAAAGCCAGCAGACCGGAAAGCGGGGGAATTCGCCCTGCCCAGACAACAAGGACAGCCAGAGGCGCCAGGACAAGACTTAACGTGATGTTAAAGCGGTAAGGCCCCGGCGCCGCGAAACGCCGGGGTTTTCCGTTCCCGCCCCGAATTACGCGGACCCAAAATTCCCGCAGCGGCGGGGCCGAAAGGACGGCCAGGTACAGAAACAAGGCAAGAAGAGCGCAGCCCGGGGCGCCCCACAGACTTACAACAAACAGCGGCGGGGCAAGCAGGAGGAGGAGCCGGCGGCCCGGCCCCTGTGAGCCGCTTCTCCTGGAGCCGCCCCTCCGTTTGGGGAACAAAGCCCCTCCCGCCAGGAACAATGCCGCCGGCCAGGCCGCCGCGAACGGAAGCGCGCGGAAAACCAGCGGCCAGCCTTCCCGTCTTAGAATCAGCGAAAAAGACCGCTCCCTGGAATCCAGGGCCCCGGCAATTTTCTTTTTCAGGGCACGTTCCGGATTCAGAACGGGAAACGGACCAAAGATACTCCGGTCCAGGGGGATAAAAAACCACCGCTTTCCATCCCGGGTAAAAAAATTTCGCAGTTTGACGGCATACCCATCCCGCCGGGGATCAAACGGTTCAAGCCGGTCCTCGTAGTTTTCCAGAGAAACCCGCTCCAAACTGCCAAAACTGTTCAGGAACACCCATTGGGAAAATTCCGACACCACCGGCCGTTCCAGCGCCCGTTCCAGCGCCCGCGCCGTCTCGCCATCCGCCTCCTCAAAGGTCAGAACCGCGTACCGGGGATAAAGTTCCCGAAAAAGGGACCCGAAAACGGCGAAAAACAAAACCAGCGCCATAAACAAAGAACACAGAAACAAGGCGGGAGTGGAAAATTTGAGCATGGAAGCCTACAAAGACGCAAAGGCTACGGCAATAAACAACCCCAAAAAGCCCCCCACCACGACTTCCAGCGGGGTATGACCGTGAACTTCCTTAAGGGGGTGGAATTCCCCGTTTGTGTACTCTGACACCTGCTTCCCCAGTACGTTGAGCAGCCGCGCCTGAAGCCCTGAAGATCTCCTTACCCCCACGGCATCCCGAATAACCACCAGGGCAAACCAAAAAGAAAGCTGAAATAAATTGGACCCAATCCCCTCGGAAAAAGCCGTAGAAGCCGCCATAGAGGAAACCAGCGCCACATGGCTCGACGGCATACCCCCCGTCCGCCACACCAGCGTTTCCACCACGTCCCGGACGCTCCTCTTGCGGAAGCGGAACAGCATAATAACCGTCTTGATTAACTGGGCGCTTAAAAAACTGGTAATCGAGGCTAAAAAGATAGAGTTCTCAAAGAACGCCTTAAACGGTAAGCCCCGTAACGGCATGGAAAAGGGCATAACTTACATGATTCCCCAGAGAAGATTCGTTGTCAATCACCCGGAAAAAGGCGGCCGAGCGGGTTTCCGGCATCCCGGCACGATTAAAGCTGTGGATTTGGGCGCATCCGGCGTACACGCCGGACCGGGCTATCCGCTCCAATACCTTCGGTATTTCCGCTTCTATCCCTTGCGCTTCGCTGTGCGATACGATCTCCCGCGACAGGCCGCAAGTGTCATGTCCAAGACAAATAGCGACATAATCAAACAGGCTAATTCTGTCTTGGACATGACACTAGAGATCATCCGGGGCGCGTTATTCCCCGGAACTACCGGGAGTACCGGCGGAAAGCCCGGAATTTTCCAGCAAGGCCAGGAACTGTTCCTCGCCGATGACAGGTATCCCCAGGCTCCGGGCCTTCAGGTTTTTGGCGGACCCCGATTCAGGATCGTTGGTAACCAGGTAGGACAGATCCTTGACCACCGACGATTTGGCGCTGCCCCCCAGCGCCTTGACTTTTTCCTCCGCCTGGCCGCGCTTTATCGCGCGGAGTTCCCCCGTAAAACAAAAACTCTTGCCCCGCAGGGGCTGGGTTTCCGCCGCGGGGGGGGGCGCGATACTGATGCTCCCGGCGGCCAGGACCCGGTCCATTTCCCCGGCGGTCTCCGCCAGGCCGTCGCGGATGGTCCGGGCGGTGATCTCCCCAAGGCCGTAGACCGCCGCCAGTTCTTCTATCGAAGCGGCGCGGAGTTTGTCCAGCGTATCGAAACCCGCCTGGACCACCCGTTCCATGATAAGTTCCGCCACTCCCTCAAAATCAAAGCCGGCGATAAAGGCGGCCAGCGGAAGCCGCCGGGGGCTTCTGATATGGCGCAGCACCTTGGCGGCGGAAAGCTCCCCCATGCGTTCATAGTCCGCCAGTTCCTCCTCCGTCAGCGTGTAAAGATCGCCGATATGGCGGACCCGGCCGGAATCAAAAAGCTGGCGCAAAAGCTTTTCCCCCAGTTCCCGGATGTCAAGAACGGAGACCCACTTTTCCAGCCGGTGGTGAAGCCGCTTGGGACAGTCCGGGTTGGGGCAGAAAAGCCGGGTCCCCCCGTCTTCCAGGGCGGCGCCGCAGCTTTTGCAGATTTGGGGAAACTCGATCTCCCGTTCCCCGGTTTCCCCGCCGCCCTGCCCGGACAGGCGGACCGCCTGTTCCGGCGGGGCCAGGCTTTCTATTTTGGGGATGATTTCCCCCCGTTTTACCACGGTAACCACCGATCCCAGTTTAAGCCCCAGAGCCCGGATCATGCCGGGGTTGTTCAGGTTGGCCCGCTGCACCGTGGTTCCCGCCAGGCGCACGGGGTCCACAATGCCGATGGGGGTATAGGTGGCGCCGGATTCGCTCCACTCAACGGCCCGCAGTACCGTTACCGCCTCCTCAAGTTCAAACTTGAAGGCGATCTGTTTCTCCGGCCGGGCGCGGCGGAGATCGGCCATATCGGTAACCATGTCCTTGACTACAAGGCCGTCGATGTCGTAAGGCAGCCCGGCGCGGCCCTTTGAAACGTCCTCCCGGTAGGCGATTACCTCCTCCGTCGTGTAAAATTCCCGGCATTCGGTAACGGTAAAGCCCCGGTCTTTAAGCCAGGCGATCTTCCCCGCCTCGCTCTCAAAATACGAATCGTCGGCCGCGGCGGCGTCGTAGGCGATAAGGCTCAGATCCTCGCAGCCCGCGCCGTCTTTGCGCCGCATGATCCCGTTGGCGGCGTTCCGGCAGTTGGCCTTGTCCCGGTACTTTTGCCGCCATATGTCGCGGGTCATCACCACTTCGCCGCGGACGCCGCCGGTAAAGGAAATATCGAGCCTGGGAACTACCCCCCGCATCCGCAGGGCGTTGGGGGTGATAGCGTCCCCCGTGATCCCATCCCCCCTGGTAACGGCCTGTTCCAGGACCCCGTTTTTGTACTGCAGCTCAAGGCTGGCCCCGTCCAGTTTGTACTGGACCATGTAAGAGGAACACGGCGTCTTGGCCGCCCAGTCGCGGAATTCTTCGGGATTGGCGGCCTTGTCCTGGCTCCCCATGGGGATAAGGTGTTTCGCCTTGGGAAAACCATCGGTACTGTCCGCGCCGACGGTTTTGAGGAGCCGGTTTCCGGGGTCCAGGGCCTTAAGTTCGTCCCAGAGACGGTCGAATTCGGCGTCGGAGATCTCCGCTTCCCCGTTGTAGTAGGACCGCTGGTACTGTTTGACAAGGTGTTCCAGCGCGGCGATTCGCCCTTTGGCGTCGTTTCCGGCGCTGTTCTTCCGCTTTACGCCGCTTTTCCGGTTCGCCGTGAGCCGGCGGGGTTCCTCACTCGTTTTTGACAAAGTACAACTCCCAAATTTTATGGCCTTTCGCCAGGCCCTTGACCTCGAATTCCGTTTGGGGCCGCCAGGGCCGGGGCGGGGCAAAACCCGCGGCTTCACTACAACTTGCGTCATCGCAGCCCGCGGCGCCGGCGGCGCAGGGATTACGGAGCCCGGCGGTGGCGGAAAGTTCCGCCAGGGCCCGGCGGGCATAATCTTCCGAGTCCGTAACCACATAAATATAGCCGCCGGACCGCAGTTTTTCCGCCAGCACATCGGTAAAGGGCCGGGTAACAAGGCGGCGTTTGTGGTGCCGTTTTTTGGGCCAGGGATCGGGGAAAAAAATATGAAAGGCGGCGGTAGAATCGCCGCCGATCATGTGTTCCAGCGTTTCCACGGCGTCATGTTCAATGATTCGGATATTTGCCAGGGAAGTTTTCCCTATTTCCCAAAGGAGCCGCCCAATTCCCGGCTTATACACCTCAATTCCCAGGTAATTCCGCTCCGGGTTTTCCCGGGCAATCCGGGCGGTGGCGGTCCCCATGCCAAAACCTATCTCAATGGTAACGGGGCGGGAATTACCGAAAAGGACGGAATAATCCGCCCGAGCGGCGGAAAAGGGAACGCGGTAACGGGGAGACAGTTCCTCGTAGGCCCGCCGCTGGGCGGCGCTTACCCTGCCGGACCTGAGAACATAGCTCCTGATCCCCCGGCGAAAAACATCCGGCGCCGGATCGTTAACAGTTTGCCGCGCTTCACGCATAAAACCTCCGCCTATAAGCACAATGGGTTGCCGGCAGTTTGCCGCGTTTCACACACAAACCCCTAAAAATCGGTTTTCAGCCGATTTTTTACCCTGAAAACTGCCAAAGCGGCCCGGGAATCGGGCCGCTAGCGGACGGGGACCATCACGGTAAGGGCGCTCGTGGAATACTCACGATCTTCCGCCCAGAGGGCTACGGTCATAACCCGGGACGACAACTTGAGGGAGGCGACAGAACCGGATAATCCTTCAAGCGGAATGGTCTGTACGGGCAGCCCCTGGCTGTCGTAACCGATAAGCTTATTTTCCGGGTAGCGGGATTCCGCCCGGTACCGGGCTTCCCGCAGTTCCAGAGTGGGGAAAGGAAAACGGCTGCCCGCCGGGGCGTCGAACGTAAAATAACGCTCCGTTTTTTCACCTCCCTTGTTTATCAGTACCGCCCGGTACTGTCCGCGGGGCAGGGCTTCCCTGCCGGGCATAGTGATGCTCCGGCTGCCAATCCACTCACGGTTTTCCTCGGCGTGGCGGATCCAGTCATTGCTGGTCAATGTCCAGCACAACCCCTCGCGATCATGGTACAGTTTCAGTTCCTCCAGGTTTTCCACCCCGTCGTCGTCCCGGGGAATCACGAAAAAACTAAACCGTTCCTCAGGCCCGTTCTCTCCCTGGTAGTACACCAGTTCAAGAAAACCAAAATCAATGGACGGTTCGGAGCGGGAACAGGAGGAAAAAAACGGCGCCGCGCACAAAAAGGCGTGGAAAAGAAAAACCGCCCCGCGGTAAAAAAAAGCAAATCCGGAAAAACCCCCGCGTTCTTTTCCGCCTCTCTTGTGTTGTTTCACGGTAACCCCCCATATTGATAACTATACCGGCCTCTGCGGCGGATAGCAATTCGGGGCATGGCCCCGCGTCCATGCTCCGCCGGGCCCGATTTTCAAGAAACCTTCAAGTATTCCCGGTTTAGCGCCGATAATGGTCTGAATTAGGTGAACAAGGGGCCGGCATCCGCGGCGCCGTACTTCCGGTTTTCCTGTTCCCAGGGCAAGGATGCCTTGGCATGACATTCAAGGAGGATGATATGATCATCAACCACAATTTGTCCGCCATATTCGCGGACAGGTCCCTCAAGGTTACCCAGGGTACCCTTACCAAAGACATGGAAAAGCTCTCTTCCGGTCTGCGTATCAACCGGGCGGGAGACGACGCTTCAGGGCTGGCGGTTTCCGAGAAAATGCGGAGCCAGATCCGGGGCCTTAACCAGGCTTCCGCCAACGCGGCCAACGGTATTTCTTTTATCCAGACTACCGAAGGCTACCTCCAGGAAACCCAGGACATTCTTCAGCGGGTTCGGGAACTGGCGGTTCAGTCCGCCAACGGGATCTATACCGATGAAGACCGCCTGATGATCCAGGTGGAAGTTTCCCAGCTTGTGGACGAAATCAACCGGATAGCCAGCCACGCCCAATTCAACGGCATGAACCTGCTTACCGGCCGTTTTGCCCGCATAACCGGGAACAACGTGGTCGGCGCCTCCATGTGGTTCCACATCGGTGCCAACATGGACCATCGCGAACAGGTGTTCATTGGTACCATGACCAGCAAAGCTTTGGGCCTTGGGGAACCGCAGGAAGAAAACGTTATAAACCTGGGCGCTCCCGAAACGGCAAACCAGGCCATCGGCACTCTGGACGCCGCTCTGAAGATTGTCAACAAACAGCGGGCCGATCTTGGGGCCTACCAGAACCGGCTGGAACATGCCGTTACGGGGCTGGACATCGGAGCGGAAAACCTGCAGGCCGCCGAATCCCGGATACGGGACACCGATATGGCCAATCTTATGGTCAATTACACCCGGGACCAGATTCTTAACCAGGCGGGAACGGCGATGCTGGCCCAGGCGAACCAGCGGACTTCTTCCGTCTTGCAACTTCTCCAGTAGCGTAGTAGTATAAACTAAAGGGTTTCCCCGAAACTTTGGTTTCGGGGAAACCGGACAAGTCCGGTTTTTACCGGGCTGTTCCTAAAGGCGATTTTACCGGATCACAGGATCCGGTAAAATCGCCGGCGATCTTTGACATACACCTTTTCTGCGTTCAAAAAGTACGGCGGCGTGGAACATCCTTTGCGGATCCCGTAAATTCGGGGTCCCCTCCCCTTCGGGGTGAGAGGGGTGTTTCGCCCCGCAAAGGCACGGCGGGCGGGAGCGGCGCGAAGCTGTCCCCGCCGTGTCCATTCGTGCGGAGCGGCCTTGGGCTATGGACAGCCCGGGGTTACTAAATGCAGGGAGGGTATAATGATTATAAACCACAACATGAGCGCCATGTTTGCCAATCGCGGCCTTGAAACAACCCAGGCGGCGGTAGGTAAGGAAATTGAGAAGCTCAGTTCCGGTCTGCGGATTAACCGCGCCGGGGATGACGCTTCCGGGCTGGCGGTTTCCGAGAAAATGCGGAGCCAGATCCGGGGCCTTAATCAGGCGGAGCGCAATATCCAAAACGGGGTGTCGTTTATCCAGACTACTGAAGGTTACCTTCAGGAGACCCAGGATATTCTGCACCGTCTGCGGGAGTTGTCAGTACAGTCTGCCAACGGAATCTATTCCGATGAGGACCGGCTGCAAATCCAGGTGGAAGTGTCCCAGTTGGTCGATGAAGTCAACCGTATCGCGAGCCACGCTCAATTCAACGGGATGAATCTTCTGACCGGCGCTTTCGCCCAGACGGACGGCAGCAGGACCATGCTGCTTCAAATGGGGGCTAATATGGACCAGAACGAACAGGTCTTTATCGGCAACATGACCGCGATGGCTCTCGGCATTCAGGGCGCTCAAGGTGAGGAAGGATCTCTTAGTATTTCCACACCGGAAGAAGCTAACATGGCTATCGGTACGCTGGATAATGCCCTGCGGCAAGTATCCAAACAGCGGGCCGATCTTGGAGCCTACCAGAACCGGTTCGAGTTGGCCGCCCAGGGCGTGGCAATTGCCGCGGAAAACCTGCAGGCCGCCGAATCCCGGATACGGGACGTGAACATGGCTTCCGAGATGGTTAATTTCTCTAAGGATTCTATCCTTACCCAGGCGGGGACCGCCATGTTGGCCCAGGCCAACGTGCAGACCCAGTCGGTACTTCAGCTTTTGGGCTGACGGTAAGCTAACCACGGGATACTCCGCGGGCGGCGTTGCCGGAATACCCTGAAGATGGGAGCCGGTTTGAACACGTAAGGGGTAAAAGAGACCATTGGACGTTGTCTTTTGAGCCCTTGGGATAGGGAAGTTCGCGCCCTTCCCTATCCTATTTGAAATTGATTTCCGTCACGGATGACGGAATGATTATACATGGAGGTAATTATGGGTATGGCTATCGCTGATTTAGGAAGCAGAATCCTTGCCCCGCAAGGCGATTCCGCAGCTCATATTCAGGCTGTCTTCGAGGGACGGGAGTCCCTCAAGGCCGCTGAGAACACTGCCGCTTTGAGGCCTTTGGCCGGCAGGAGCAAGGAAATCCTTGATATCGCGAAGAACCTTGAACAGATTAGCCTTTCGTTTAACCGCAGACTCCAATTCGTGGTGGACCACAAGTCTAACGAGATCAGCGTCAAGGTCATCGACAGTACAACCGATAAAGTGATCAAGGTACTTCCGCCCGAAGAGCTTCAACGCATGCACTCCAAAATAGAAGAGACCATCGGCTTTCTGTTTGACGAGACTGTTTAGAGCTTTCCTGGTCGCGGCTGTATGGGATTAGGGGTAACATGTCCGATGTTTACGTACCAGGAATAAAAAGCCGTTTCGATACCGGCAAGATCATCGAAGGGCTTATGTCCGTTGAACGGCTCCCCAAAGACCGGGCGGAACGTAACATTGAGCAGTTGGAAACCCAAAAAGGATATTGGCAGGAAGTCGGCCGGCGAATATCCTCCCTTCGGGAGGGCGCCCGTTCCCTTTACTCCTTTCAAAATCCCTTTACCGAACGAATCGCCCGTTCCGCCGACGAACAAGTCATAGGCGCCAACGCCACACGGGAGGCGGTCGAAGGGGAGTATCACTTTACGGTCAAACAAATAGCCCAGGCGGATCGTTTTCTCTCCCGGCCCCTTGAGGATTCATTCCGGGTGGAGGGGGGAACCTACACCTTTACCGTGGGAAACGACGAAATTTCGTTTGAATTCCGGGGGGGTACCCTTAAAGAATTTTCCGATACGATCAACCGCCGGGGCCAGGATAAGCTGAGTTCCAGCCTTATCGCGGTAGAACGGGGAAGCCGGGCCCTGCTGATAGAATCCAAGGCAACGGGGGCGCAAAACCACCTCGGCTTTACCGGGGCGTCGGAACGGCTGGCTTATGATACCGGCATGGCGGAACGGGTAGACGATTCCCAGCGGGAAATCCCTTTCACGGAAAGCACCCTTACCTACCTTGCCGAACCCCAGTACGTTAACCTCGATAGTTCTATCCTTTCGGTTTACGCGGGGGGGGCTGTTTCCGTGCCGGTGAACCCCGGAGTCCTGGCCAATGCCCCCTGGGTTATCCAGTTTGAAACGTTAACGAAGCTCCTGCCGGGGGAAGCATGGACGGAACCTTCGCCCCCGCCGGGGCCGGTTATTCCCCCCACGGGAAGCGTCAGTTACGGGGACATCACCATCGAAAACGACTCCGTGTCTGTCCCCCTGCCCCCCTGGACCCCGCCCTCTCCTCCCCAGCGGGTAGATAACATGGTGATGCTCAGCCTGGTTTTTTCCGATGGCAGCAAGGTCCCCCTTCCCGCGGTAAGCGACACGGCGGCTTTTACGACATCTCGTTACAACCTGGCCGAGCTGGGCGCGGGAAAAAGCGTTACGGCCCTGGAAATCGCCAATAAAAATACCCACCGGGACCTTTCTATCCGGAATCTACTGCTCCTCGATCCTGAGGCCGCGGGAGGCTTCCGTCCCCGGAACCCTGTTTCCACCGCCCAGGACGCGATTATCACGATGGAGGGAATCGAGATCCGGCGGGATACCAACACCATCGACGACCTGATCCCCGGCGTTACGCTCAACGTCCGGGGGGTTTCCCCGCGGCCGGTAACGCTGGGAATTGAACCGGACCGGGAGGAAATTAAAAACTCAATCATAACCCTGGTGGGAAATTACAACCGGCTTATGGCGGAGATGAACGTTCTTACCCGCAGCGACGCCGCGATTATCGAAGAGCTAAGCTATCTTTCGGAGGACGAACAGCAGGCATTGGAAACACGGCTGGGCGCCTTTTCGGGCGACAGTATCCTCAACCAGTTCAAAAACAGCCTGCAGCGGACCGCGTCTATGCCCTACCGGACCTCCGGGGAGGAGCAGGACTACATCCTCCTGGCCCAAATCGGCGTCAGTACCGACGCGCGCCGCACCAGCATGGGAGGCGGCTACGATCCCGCGCGGCTGCGGGGCTATCTGGAAATTGACGAAAAAGTCCTGGACGCCGCCCTGGAAACCAAACTGCCAATGATTCGGCAGCTTTTCGGTTACGACACGGACGGGGACCTTATTATCGATTCCGGCCTTGCCTATTCGATAGAGAACCTCTCCAAACCATACGTGGAATCCGGGGGATTTATCGCCCTTAAAACCGGTACCATCGACTCCCTAATCAGCCAGGACCGGCGGCGGATTGACAGCATGGACCGGCAATTGGCCGCCAGGGAAGCTCAGCTTAAGCTGCAGTACGGTGAAATGGAAGGGGCCTACAGCCGCATGGAACAGATGTCCAGTTCCCTGGAAAATATGAGCCGGCAAAACAGTTCCGGTACCGGTAATAGATGAGTTTTTCCCAAAACTGATTTTAGGTTTGGGAAATATTTAGATGCCGGATTTTACCATCCGGCGCGGTTCTTTGACCCCAGCGTTACACAGGAAAACAATTCATGAACATCACTATCGACGGAAAACAGGCGGATATTATCCTTGAACAGGAAAAAACCATAGGGGACGTGCTTTCGGGGCTGGAAGACTGGCTGCGGGGCTCCGGGTACCGGATTTCCGGCATCAGCGTGAACGGGGAAACCGTCGGCGAAGATTCACTGGACTGTTTTTTTAACCGGAACCTTTCAACGGTGGAAACCCTGGACCTGCGAACCAGTTCCTGGGCGGAACACGCGGTTCAGTCCATTGCGTCCCTCTACGATGTAGTTCAGGAACTGGAAAATTCGGCCTACGCGGAACGGGAAGCCCTGCGGACCCGCTGGATAGCCATGCCGGGGGCCCGTTTTCTCAAGTCCGAAATACCGGAACTGTGGGCTATGGCGGAAAAAACCCTCGCGGGAGAAGGGGCCGCCCCCGGGGAACTGCGGGGCCTGCTGGAAGAACGGCTGCGGGAACTGGAAAATCCCCGCGGGGAACTGGCCGGATCCGGCGCTCTGATAGAAACCCTGGTCCAGCGGCTCAAGGATCTCCCCCTGGACATTCAGACCGGCAAGGATCGCAGGGCCGCGGAAACAATGGGTATTTTCTCCACACTGGCGGAAAAACTTGTCCGTATCTTCAATCTGTTGAAAATAGAGGGACTCCTCCCCGAAAATATAACTGTGGAAGGAGCGCCGGTGTTGGATTACATTGGGGAATTTGATTCTATCCTGAAGGACCTTGTCCGGGCCTACGAGGAACGGGACACGGTTCTTGTGGGGGATCTGTCGGAATACGAACTTGCCCCCCGGATGCTCCAGTTTTATACCGCCATTAAGGTATAACCGGGAGGATCGTACTTGGACCTGTTACAGTTGCCGCGGTTTTACAGAGAGACCAATCCTATGGACGCGGTCTACCTTGGCATCGCAGTGGGAATTACCACTATTATTTTTGTAATTTTGAACCGCTCAAAAAAGCGGCTTGGCATTACCGATTCCGAAATCAATGTTCCCCGTCTACAGATCGGGGGCGGTTCCCGTGTTCATAAATTCTCCCGTTCCATCGGTCTGGATTCTTCCCACTCCAAAATGCTCTCCTTTGTCCTGAAAAACGGTGAAAACACGAAACCGGAACAGATAATCCAGTCGCCCGATCTGCTGGACCTGCATTTTAAGCGGGCCTACAACACTATTGAACAGACCGCGGGCGCTAAAGACGAAACCCAGCGAAAAATTTCACTCCTTTTCGCCACGCGCAACATCCTGGAATCCGCCACCGGCGGAGGGGCGGGAGTTTATTCCACCCGGACGATTCCGGAAAACACCCCGGCGGTCCTCCTTGTCAATGAGAATAGCTACCCTGTTCGTGTCGTATCGTCCCGGGGGGCTTATCTGCTGGTGGAAAACCCCGTAAACGCTGTGGGAGATCTTATCTCCATTGATCGGAACGAACCGGTTACCCTGTCTTTTTTCACCAAGTCCAGCAACGGGTTTTCCGTCAATTCCACAGTCTACGGCACCACCAAAGCCCCCGGAGCAGGCCGGGTTTTGCAGATTGTCCATTCCAACGCGATTAAGCGGCTTTCCCAGCGCCGGTTCCGGCGCCGCGAGATCGTTATCCCCGCCGAATTTAGCACGGTACGGCTGGAACAGGGACCGCGCAAGCGGGAACAGAAGATGGTTGTGGACAAACAAAAGACGCCGGGCAGGATTTCGGATATTTCCGTAGGGGGCTGTTCCATCCAGACCTCCCACAACGTATCCGCCGGGGTCAGGTTAAAGATAGAATTTAACGCCAGCGGCCAGCATGTCGTCGCCCTGGGAGAGGTACTGCGCGTCAACCGGAACCGGGCCGGCGCGGTGGCGCATGTCAAATTTCTTAAAATACCCCGAAAGTCCCTTAACCTTATCAACGCTCTTGTATTTGACTATATTGATACTTAAAATATTTGAGTAAGCGGGTGGTTAGACCAATGAATGTTCTTGAGATAAAAGATATTGTCCGGAAAGACGTGCCGATATATTACCGGAGGCTCTACAGCGGCATAGCCGTCATTGAGATTTTTAACAAACCCCGGGACGTACATGTGGATTTCTCCATTGAGCATAAACCGACAGGCCAAAAAGATATCCTAGTCACCGTTGTCGACCAGATTGATTATCCCCTGCTGCCTGTCAACAGCGCGTTAAAAAAAGTCATTGACGGCCTAGACTCTTCCGGAGGGCTCCCTGACTGAGTTCTATTCGGACTCCCCCAGGGAAACCCTGGCCCTGGGGCGGCGTATCGCCCGTCATCTTGGACCCGGCCAGGTACTTGCCCTGCGGGGCGGCCTGGGGGCGGGGAAAACCTGCCTGGCCAAAGGAATAGCCCAGGGTCTGGACGTGCGGGAAGAACTGACCAGCCCTACCTATACCATTGTTTCGGAATACGAGGCCCGGCCGGTATTCACCGGCGGCTCTCCCCTCCCCTTTTACCATATTGACGCCTACCGGCTTTCCGGCGAGGACGATTTCGAGGCCCTGGGGGGCCGGGACCTGCTCTACGGCGG
The DNA here is from genome assembly GCA_031277045.1 of Treponema sp. The sequence continues at coordinate 4,020 of JAISLX010000108.1, read as the reverse complement.
GGGAATTTGTCTTGTCGAGTGGGCTGAGCGTATCCGGGAAGCCCTGCCCCCCGCCACGATTCACGTGGAAATTGAGATACGCGGAGAAAACGGCAGGATCATCCGCGTTTCCGCCGGGGGAAAACCGTGGCCCTGATCCTTGCCCTGGATACGGCTACCCCGATCCTCTCCGCGGCCCTGGTATGGGGGGAACGCTACTGGTACCGGGAACTGGACGCGGGGCTTGGCCATTCTGAACTGTTAATGGAGATAGCGGATTCCCTGCTCAAAGACGCCGGACTAAAAACAGGGGATCTGGATATGGTGGCCTGCATGAAAGGTCCCGGTTCCTTTACGGGCCTGAGGATTGGATTTTCCGCCGCCAAAGGAATTGCCCTGGCCTTGAACATCCCCCTTGTCGCCTGCCCCACCCTGGACTGCGCGGCCTACCCCTGGTCCCCCTGGCCGGGGCTGGTAATCCCCGTCATCGACGCCAAAAAGGGGCGGTTTTTCAGCGCTCTGTACTGCGGGGGAAGGCGAATTTCGGAGGAAATGGACACCGAGCCCGGAATTATCGGGGAACACGCGCTTTCGCGCGGCGATCCCGTTATCCTGACCGGTCCGGAGGCGCCATTGTTCCTCAGCCGGCTTAAAGAGGCGGGAAGTGACAGTTCAAGGCGGTTTCTTGACCGAATCCGCCTTGATCCTCTGTACCGGAAAGGCCGGGCGCGGGAACTGGCGGCAGTTGCAAAAGAAACGGTTATTATGGATAATGGAAACGATGAGAAATTCTCCGGTCCTGAATACATACGGAAAAGTGACGCGGAACGTTAGGTTCCGGAATAGCGGAAAAGTATGTCTGACAACGAATTAAACGCCATCGTTGAGGAACTGGAACCGCTTGAGGAGGAGGAGCCTTCCCCTCATGCCGGGCTTCTTGGAAAGGTAACAGGCAAGGCCAAAACGGACACCCGGTTCCCGGTTCCGGCGGCTTTTACCCCCTTTATGAGCAGTATATTCCCCATTCTTCTTGTGGACCGGCAGCTTAGAATTATCGCCGCCAACCCCGCCTGCGACAATCTTTTTGCCGGTTTTCCCCGCATGACGCAAAACTACCTTTTTGACATATTTGGTAAATTTTTTCAGGTAGAGGATATCCGCAAAATCAGGGAATGCATTGTGGGGGGGAAAAACGGGTACTCCTGGAAAGGGGAAACCAGGATTAAATCCCACGACATGACCACCGTGCAAACCCGCGTGTACATCTTTCCCGCAGGTATTGTCAAAGTTCCCGATGAATTCATCGTCATGTTCGACGATGTAACACAAGAAAACCGCCAGCTCCTGAGGGCGGTCTTTTTAAGTCTGCTGGAAGCTTCCAAACTTAAAGATAACGACACGGGGAAACACATAACCCGCGTCAACTACTACTCCAAGCGCCTGGCGGAGGAACTGTTTTACAGTCTGGGGTCCCAGTACCCCGCCATTGACGCGGATTTTATCGAAAACATCGGTTTCCTTGCCAGCATGCACGACGTTGGCAAGATCGGTACCCCCGATGACATTTTGAATAAAGAGGGACCTCTTTCGGACTGGGAATGGACGGTCATGCGGGAGCATACCAAGAACGGGGCCTTTATCCTCTCTACCTACCCCAACCCCATGGCGAAGGAAATTGCGCTGTCCCACCACGAGCATTGGGACGGCAACGGGTACCCCTTCCAGCTTGAGGGGGAAATGATCCCCCTGGCGGCCCGTATCGTTTCCATCGCCGATGTCTATGATGCCTTAAGGATGCGGCGGAGCTATAAACCTTCGCTGAGCCATGAATCTTCGGTATCGACGATGATGACGGAACGGGGAACCCATTTCGACCCCTTCCTTATCGAAGTTTTCCACATCATCGCCGATGAATTCGACAAGATCTACGAGACCAACCGGGATAACGATTGATTTACCGGCGGTTTCGCGCCGAAGCGCTAACGCTTGGGAATCTCGATATTCGGAAGCACGGGCCGGGATTCGGCGGCGGCTCTGTTTTCCGCTTTGATGGCGTCAAAAACTTCCCGCCGGAACACCTTGACCGTTCGGGGGGCTTCCACCCCTAATCGTACCTGGTCGCCCCGCATCTCAATAACCGAGATGGAAATGTCATCCCCGATCATAATTTTTTCGTTGATTTTTCTGGATAGTATAAGCATGGACTACCCCGCCGTTTGAGCGGCAATTTCCGCCACAATGTCGTGTTTTGTTTTCCAGCGGGGATCGTTCAGAATAGCCTGTTTTCCCTCCCGGGTGTCCCGGTTTATCGCCAGGGGTCCCTGGAGGTTGACTGTCATGGGGCCGCCGTCCGCGGGGATTGTAACAATCGTGAAAATGACAGCCTTTTCCGGAGAATCGATGCCTATGTCCGTCAGTTCCTCGCCGCCAATATTCACCTCGTAATCGGGCCGGACCAGGAAGGGGTTTATTAAAACAAAGGCCACCTGCTCATGTTCCACCGACTGGAGCCAGTAAAAGGGCTGGCGCTCCGCGTCTAAAAGCACGTAGTCCTTAATATCCTCAAAGCCAAAAAGACCCTGGGGGAATACGATTCGCTGTCTTTCTTCCACCTCGATATACCCGTAGGCCTTGGTCTGTAGTTTCACGTTGCGCTCCTATAAAAATCAAAACGGTTTCCCAAAACACCGGCCGCGGGAAGCCCCAGGTTCAGCGTAAAAAATCCAACAGCGTGGTGGGAAGAATTTTGGCGGTAGCCTGCAGGGCCGCCCGGTGGGCGAAATCCATCATCCCCAGTTCCGTGGCGGCGTCGATAAAGTCCAGTCCCGCTTCTCGGCCAAGCTGGGCGGTTACATCGGGAATCTCCTGGTTTAGGCGCCGCCAGGTCATCTCCGCCCGCTCTTCCCGGCTCCCCAGTTCGGAAATTTTGGCGTTCAGGTTCCCCAGGGCCAAATCGACGCCCCCAATCCCCAGGCTTCCCACAAATTCCTGGTCCCCCCGGTACAGGGCATCCCGAAGCCGGATCGCCATGTCGAAGATGGAACCACCGGCTACCCGGGCGGAATCGCTCCAGTTGGGCGCCCCGCCGGACGGATTTCCCCGGATAAGCCCCAGGTCCTGAAGGACCTGGGAACCCTGTTTGTCTTCGAGGCGGATAAGGTGGGCGCTGGTCCCCTCCAGGGCAAGGCTGCGGTTTTCCGGGTCCAGGTAGGCCTTTACCGGGGCCGGGGAATCGTTGATTTTGGCGATAATGGCCTGTACCGTGTCCCCCACGGCCAGCGGGATTTCCGCCCCGTCGACAAAGATACTGGTATCGGCGGTAACGCGGTATTCGCTGGCGTCCAGCGTTGAGATAATCTGCATCTTCTCCGCCCAAAAGGCATCGCCCCCGGAAATATCCAAATCCACGTAGGCCCCGTCGCTTATCTCGGTCCGGCGGGAAGCGCCGGCCCCCCGGTACTCTACCCGGACCACCATGCTCTCCCCGCCCCCGGCTACAGTCCCTTCCACCATGCGGAAGGGTTCGGAAAAGGCCCGGTCCCCGGCAAAGATCTGCTTGCCGTCGGGCCCCTGGGCGTTGGAAATATCCGCCAGGGCTTTGATAAGTTCGTTTACTTCCCCGGCCATGATTTTGAGATCGTCCGGGGCAAATGTCCCGTGAGCCCCCTGAACCGCCAGATCGCGGATCCGCTGTAAAACGGAATTGGCCTCGTTCATGTAGGCATAGGTATTGTTGTAATGCTCCCGCGCGTAATAGGTGTTCTTCTCGAAGCGTTCCAGGCGGGCCAGGTAGGACTCGTAACGTACCGCGTGGCTCGCCGCCAGGGGATCGTCCCGTAGGGCCAGGATCCGGGACTGGCCGGCAATTTTTGACTGGACATTGTTCAGGCCCTCTTCCTGGCGGCGCAGGTAGTACTGCATATCGCTATTCGGCATGTCCGTGGATACCCGTCTCATCTGTTACACCCCCATCCGGTTAATCAGCGTATCCAGCATGGAATTCACCGTGGTGATAAACCGGGCCGCCGCGGCGTAGCCGTG
>JAISLX010000077.1 GCA_031277045.1 Treponema sp. | reverse complement strand
CCCCCCGCGCCCCCGCCGCGCCCCCCCCCCCGGCCGGGGCTCAGCTTTATACTCAGGGTATGTAAAAGTGTAGTATCTTACGGAATAAATGTCAACCGGGAGGGGATGGTGGACAGGGCCGGTGGATAAGGTTAGCATACGCGGAAGGTAAAATATCGGTGTGAAAGGGGGCGAATACCCCGCCGAACCTTTGGTTCGAACTGTGCGGCGGGGTTCTTTACCCGCGCTGGTGAACGTGTGTTACCAGCGCGGCGGCGGGCCTACTTTTTTTGGATTAGGTGCCAGGCGAAGCCGAGAATCTCGTCCCTGGCAAAGATCACGTTTATGTTTCCCGCGGCGGTTTTCTTGATCGAGGCGGGATCAAAGACAACGCCCCGCCGTTCCAGATAGGCCCGCGCCCGGACGATGGTGTTGGTGGCGATGGCGATATGTCCTTTGGTCCCGGCGGCGCCGGGGAGTTTCATTAGTTCAAGGTAATCGCTGGTAAAGATCGAACTGTTCCCTTCGTTCACGGGGAAACCAAAGAGGCCGCCGAAAAGGGCCGCCGCCTCCCGTGCCGCCGTTTCGGAACCGGCGTTTATCCCGGTATGGGCCACGGTAAAGCCGAACATCGACAGAACAGCTTCACGGGAAAGGGCGCTGATCCTGTCGAATTCCCCGGCGTTGATCATCTCCGGGCTTACCATCCAGGTGCCGCCGCAGGCGAGGACCCTGTCGCAGGTTATGTAGGCGCCGATGTTTCCGGCGTTGATCCCCCCGGTGGGGATAAATTTAAGGCCGCTGTAGGGGGCCGCCACGGCCTTGATGTAGGCGATACCGCCTGATTGTTCGGCGGGGAAAAACTTGACGACATCCAGTCCCGCCTCCAGCGCCCGCTCAAAGTCCGAGGGGGTGGAACAGCCGGGGGTGATGGGGATCCCCCGTTCGACGCAGTAATCAACTGTCTTGGGGTTGTAGCCGGGGCTGACGATGAATTTGGCCCCCGCTTTGACGGCCCGGTCCACCTGTTCGACGTTGTGCACGGTTCCCGCCCCCACAAGACATTCGGGCGCCCCGGCGCTGATCCGGCGAATCGCCTCCTCCCCCTGGGCGGTGCGGAAGGTTACCTCCGCGCAGGGGATACCCCCGGCGGCAAGGGCCTTTGCCAGCGGGACCGCCCCGGCGGGGTCGTCAATTTTAATAACCGGGATAATCCCGATATTCCCCAGTTCTTCCAAAACTTTGTTCATCTCATACCTCCGGTTCAATATTTTTAAGCGTTGTTGTTCAAAAACTGAAGTTTCTGAACAACTCTAATCTTCCGTGTTGTCCTTTTGGGGGCCGGGGGCTGTTCCGCCTTCGGGCGTTTTCCGCCGCCTCCGCCGCCGGCGTTTCCTGGGGGCCTGGCCGGGGGCCCCGTCCCCCGCCGGGGGGCTGTCGTGAGGAGCGGCGGGCGCACGATTCTCCGGGGCTTTGGCGCGGCTCTGGGTGAAAGGCCGGGCGGGGCCTTCGCCCGAACGGTTTTCGCCATCCGCGCCTGGCTCCCCCTCCAAATCCCGCAGGCGTATGGGGAAACGGGCCCGTTTTACCACGAAGCCGTGCTCGGCGAAGATGAGCCTGACCGCCTGATCCAGTTCCATGCGCGGGGGGTTCATGGGAAGCACGAAACGGCGGGCGCCGATAAAGGCGGAATAGTAGTTTTCCTGGCTGTCGGTCCGGCTCCAGTCGGTTGTGTCTTCAAGAAAGGCGCGGACCAGGGAACTCATGGCCCAGCCGGGTTTCCCTTCCCCGTCCGGCGCGGCGCTAAGATCCCGCAGGTAACGCTCCCGGAAAACGGGGTTTTCCCTGAGCAGTTTTGAGGCGTTGGGCTGGAGGTAGCGGAACAGCCCCATAGCGTCAAGGTCCTCGACAATCCGGGCCGCCCGGCTGGAATGGATGATCTTGTTGATCTCCTCCGTAAGCCGGGAGGGGGAGACCTGGGCCAGCAGCGATGAATCTTTCCGGATCCTCCAGCGCAGGGACAGGGGCAGTTTGAAGCCTGTGGCGGCGCCGTACTTGACGGCCCGGATCATCCGTACCGGGTCATCGGTAAAAATGGTGTCCAGGGGAATGATGGAACGGATTTTTTTCTTTCCGATATCCTTCATGCCGCCTACAAAATCCACCACAAGCTGGCGCTGGGGGTCGTAAAACAGGGAATTCACGGTAAAATCCCGGCGCAGAACGTCTTCTTCGATGGTGCCGAAGGAATTGCCCGTGTGCCCTTCTTTGAGGGAGCGGAAGGTGGAGACTTCGAATATTTTATTGCCGGCGTAGACGTGGACCAGCCGGAAACGGTTGCCGATGATCCGGGAATTGCGGAAAATTTTCCTGATACGGGCCGGGCTTGCCTCGCTTACAATGTCGAAATCTTTGGGCTTTTTGCCCAGGATAAGGTCGCGCACGGCGCCGCCCACGATGTAACTGTCAAAGCCGGAAGCTTTAAGCCGCTCGACAACACGGATCGCGTCAATGTCAACATTGGAAAAGGGGATACCGTGTTCATCCGGGGTATAGACCGCCGCTTTTTTGACTGGTTTCCCGTCTTTAGCTGTTGAATAGCGGAAACGCATGAAAAATCCCCCCGCAGGTAGTTTGCTGCGCTTTGCGCATACAACCCCAAATAACCGTAAAAACCCGCAAGCGCGACAGGCTGCTAGGCGTTCCCCCCGCCGGGGGGAATGTGTTTCAGAATCCAGGCAAGAAGATTTTCAGTTACTTCTTCCCGGTTGGTCTCGTTCAAACATTCATGCCGGGCATCGGGATACAGGGCGAATTCCAGGTCCTGAATCCCTAGGTTCCGGTACAGATCCACCAGCGCGGCGGGGCTGGAGCCCATGTCCCCCACGGGATCGGCGCTGCCGGAAAACACATAAATGGGAAGCTGCCGGTTTATCCGTCCCAGGATTTCAGGCCGGTGGATGCGGTTCAAAAGGGCGGCCATATCCCGGTAAAAACCGGACGAACAGCGGAAGCCGCAAAGACGGTCCGCGGCATAACTGTCTACTTCCGTTTTATCGCGGGAAAGCCAGTCGAACGGGGTCCGGTTGGGCCGGAAGGGTTTGTTGTAAGAGCCGTCCGCCAGGGCCCGTGAAAGGGAACAATAGCGCCGGCTCCCCGTCAGCCCGGCGGCAAGAGCCATAATCAGGGCGCCGGCCCGTGTTTTAAGACCGCCGGGGCCCCTGGTTCCCGAAAGGATACAACCGGCAAGCATGGTTCCTGTTGGGGGAGCGTAATTTTCTATGTAATATTGAACCAGAAAGGAACCCCAGGAATGGCCCATAAGAAAAAGGGGAACGCCGGGCCGCTTTTCCAGGATAAACCGGTTCAGGGTTTCTATGTCGCCGGTTACCAGAGAAACGCCGTTGCGATCGGCGCAGTGCCCCAGCAGCCCGCCCCAGCCGGGGTCGTTGACCGCGGGGTCCGCCGTATGCCCATGCCCCCGCAGATCCATGGCCCACACTTCGATGCCTTCGGCATTAAGGCGGCGGGCAAACCGTTCATAGCGGAGCGAATGTTCGGCCATGCCGTGTACAATCTGCAAAACGGCACGGGGCTGGTCAAAACCCGGTTGTACCGAAACCCATCGCCGTATAAAAAGCCGTTCTTTCCGGGTTGTGGGCAGCCAGTCCGTTGAGTCCGCCTGGATAGTTTGTTCATCCATGCATGGATTGTACTCTTTATTGCCCGTTCTATCAATTCTACCCTTTGTGGTATAGCCTTACTCCAATGGTTCAGGGGGATCTTATCAGCGTAAAGGTGGAAGGAATTGTACCGGGGGGCGCGGGGATAGCCCGTTACAAGGGCCAGGCGGTGTTTATCTGCCATACCGCTCCGGGGGAACAAGTCCGGGCCAGGGTTCAACGCAACCACGGAAGCTGGGCGGAGGCCGCCCTGGTGGAGATTCTGGAGCCTTCCGCCCGGCGGGTGGAACCCCGCTGTCCCCTCCGTAAAACTACCGGACCGGGAGGCTGCGGGGGCTGTCCGTTTCAGCATCTGGACTACCCGTTCCAGATTGAGCTAAAGGCGCACATTCTGCGGGAAAGTTTTTGCCGCCTGGGCGGTGTTTCCGGGGCCGGCTGTGAGGCGCTGAAGGCCCTCCGCTCACTCCCTTCCGAAGCATGGGAATACCGCAACCGGGTACAACTACACGCTGTCCGGGGCGGGGAACAGGTTCCGTCCGGTCCACGGGTGGGCTTTATGTCCCAGGCCGGGGCGGAAAACCAGGCGATTCCCCCGGTAATCCCGGTGGAAGACTGTCCGGTCGCCGATCCGGGGATCCGCGCCCTGCTTGCTTCGGGGGAACTGGCGGCGCCGGAAGGCCGGGACCGTTTTACCGTCTACAGCCGGGACGGTCTTGTGCTGGTGGAAGGGGGCCGGAACCGGGGACGGGTGCGGCTTCGGGACCGGGAACTTTTGATAGAGGCAGGGCTGTTTTTCCAGAGCAACGCGGCCATGCTGGAAGTCCTGGCGGAGGACCTGGCGTCAATCGCCGCCGGGGCGGACCCCTCGCTGCCCCTGGCGGATCTGTACTGCGGGGTGGGGACCTTCGCCAGCTTTCTGTCCGCGCATTTTTCGCGGGCCGATCTGCTGGAAGAAAACCGGGCTGCCCTGGCGCTGGCCCGGCGTAACCTCGATCCCGGGAACCACAACTTTTACGCCCTCACCGGCAATGAATGGGTGAGGATGCAAGAATCGAAACGGCCGGCCCCCAGGTACGGCCTTATTGTCGCGGATCCTCCCCGGCGGGGGCTTTCCCCCCCCATGCGGCGCTGGCTTGCCCGGGGGCCGGCCTCCCTGCTGGCCTACGTTTCGTGTAATCCCGCCACCCTGGCCCGGGACAGCGGGGAACTGCTCGGGGGAGCCTGGGAACTAGAGAATCTAACCTGTTACGATTTTTACCCCCAGACCGCCCACATCGAAAGCCTTGCCCTGTTTAGGAACAAACATGGATAGCGGGGCGGCGCGTATCCGCCGGGCCGGGGGCTTTTTCCAAAACAGCGCTGTCCGGGGCTGTCCGGCGGGGGACTTCCGGGCCGGACTCCTCGTGATTCTGGCCGTATTTTTGATTCTGCCGGGCGGTCCTCTCTGCGCCCAGACCGCGGTCCCCCCCCTGTGGCGGCTGCCCCTGGGCGGGGCGGTGGTCGGCCCGCCTTCCGTACAGGCCGGCGCGGCAGTGGTATTGATGGATTCAGGGGACCTCAAGGCCCTCTCCGCTAAAGGAACCACGCTGTGGACCTACTCCGCCCAGGGCAAGGTTAGTCCCTACCTGAACCGTTCCCCCGAAGGCGTCAGTTATTTTTCCAGAACCAATGGAATTCTTATCGCGGTCAACCGGGTAGGACGGGAACTGTGGCGCCGGAACCTGGGGGTCCCCCTTTCCGGCCCGGTGATCCTGGGCTGGGACGGCCGGATTTTCGCCCCCGCGGGGGACAGGATTTTCTGCCTCACCATATCGGGGCGGCTTCTGTGGCAGCGGAAGCTGGGGGCCGGTATCGCCCTTACGCCAATTCCCGACCATGACGGGGGGATCATGCTGGTCCTGACAAACGCGATTCTGCTGCGTGTTGGCCCCTTTGGGCAGACCGGAACCCTTTACCTTTCCGCCGTACCCCGTGTCATTGTCCCTCTGGGCCCCGGCGGGAAGGGCGGCAGGGTCCTTATTTTTTACCCCAACGGCGGCGTGGAATTCGCCGATTTCAGGTCCGCCGATTTTAACCAGGGTCCGCAGCCCCTGTCCCGGCTTGAGGGCAGCCCTCTGGCCGCCGCCGCCCAGGGGCTCAAGGTGGCGCTGATGCTGGAAGGGGGCCGCCTTCTGGGGCTCCAGGGCCTGAGCGGGGAAACGTTGTGGTCCGTGGACAGCCGTGTCCGGATTGGGGCGGGGGAACAGCCGGCGCTGCTTTACGATGAACGGGGGATTTACGCGCTTTCCAGATCCGGGGCCGCCGGTTTTAGCGGGGACGGCAGGCTGATCTGGCGCCTGGATTTGGGGGGAGCCGCCTCCGTCCCCAGTTTTGGGGACGACGGAATCCTCTATTCCGGGGGAGAAGACTGGATTCTCTACGCCTTTAGGCTGGAAGACAAGGTCCGCCGCCTGCCCCAATCCGCGTATGGCCCCAAACCGGAAGGGGATTACGGACTCGGCAGCCTTCCGCCCTTTTTCTGGGCCGGCGAATCCCCGCGCTGGGAGGAAGTCCAGGTAAAACGCCAGTTGAGGATTATCGAACAGGATATCGCGGCGGGACAGGTGGGCGCGAAGGAACCTGAGTACACCGCCTACCTTATGGAAACCGCCGCCGCAAGGCAGAATCCCGATGTTCCTTATTTTTCGCCGCTGGTATCCATACAGTACCGGGTTAATTCGCTGCGGCTTCTGGCCCTTATCGGTTCCCGGGAACTTGTCCCGTTCCTGGCCCGCGTCTTCAGGGAAGACCCTGACCCGGTAATCAAGAACGCCGCGGCCCAGGCAATCGGCGTTGTTGGCGCGGATCATGACGGCGCCGCCTTGCGGGCTTTTTCCGGCGTGGTGCTGTCCGCCGGCTTTCGGGAAGAACAAGTCATGAGCGCCGTTATCTCCGCCACCGGCGCCCTGTGCCGTTATTCCGGCCCCCTTCTCAGCGGTATGGGAATCAGCGTTCTCAGCAGTCTCAATTCCTCAAACAAGCCCAATTATATCCGAAATTTGGCGAAACAGGAACTTGAGAAGCTGTTTAAATAAGTGTAGTTTTATGGTATTTCCAATTCCGGCGTATCCGCAAAAACGCCGGTTACTAAGAGGTCCTGTATGCGCCGATTTTTTTTACAAACCGAGGTTGTTTTTCCAAAACCGGAAGCCTTACGAAGGCCCTTGGCGTTTGGAATTGTGTTATTGCTTTCCTTTTCCCTCTCCGCCCAGGTCAACGAGAACGAACTGGAACAAAACCAGGCCCCCATATCGTTTTTTAGCTACGAAGGTCCCCAGACCAGAATCGAAACCAGGGACCAGATATACGGCATCGGCTACGGCCTGGGCCAGGCAATCTTTGAGGGAGCCGCCCGCGCCGGGTCGCGGAACCGGTACTTCGTCATCCATGCAACCGGTCCCGCCGAAGATTCCAAACTGGACGCCGATATTATCGGCCTGGGTTACGATGCCGGGGTGGACCATATCCGGAACCTGCGGCTCATCATCCAGGGTTATCTGGAGGCGGCCTACGCCTACAACGCCGGAGACGCGGCCCTGCTTGCCCAGTACATTACCATCTACAACGCGGTGTACCGGGGGAATTGGGACTACGTCACCGGACGTTACAAGGGACCGGTTGTCGCCGAACTTAGCCCGGAACAGGCGGGCCTTTCCATCCGCTTTGACGAATGGCCGGGCCAGACCCTGATACTTATCCCCCTGGGGCTGGGGCAGCCCCACTCCCTTTCCGCGATAGACACCAGCGTCGTATCGGACACTCAGGTGGTGGGAGAACTGCGCAAAGACGGGGATATGGGGATTGAACAGCGGCAGGACATGGTGGACCTCAAGGAGCGGGAAGCGGAGGAAGCCGAACAGCGGGCCCAGGAACAGCGGCGGGAAGCCGAGGCGGAACAACAGCGCATCGACGAGGAACGGCGCCAAATTAACGAGGAGCGGCGCCGGCTCGAGGAGGAACAGGGTCAACCACCTGGCGGGGAACAACAGCGGGTAGATGAGGCGCGCCCCGGCGAGACGGAACAGCAGGAACCCGTGCAGCGGGAACAAGAACCAGAGGCGGCGGCCCCGGAACAAGCCGCGCCCGAACAGGCGGCCCCGGAACAAGCCGCGCCCGAACAGGCGGCTCCGGAACAGGCCGCGCCCGGAAGCGGGCAGGAAGACCGGGAATCCCGGGAACGGGAACTGGCCGAACGGGAGGAAGCGCTTGACCGGCGGCAGGAGGCGGTGGACGAAAAGCGGGAAGAAGTCCAGCGCAGCGAGGAACTGGCCGAACAAAAACGGGAAGAGGTCCGGGAGGAACGGGAAAACATAACCCAGGACCAGCAGACCCTTATCAACGAGGAACCGCGGGAGGGAACCGCCCCGGGCGTTATCGGCGCCATCATCGAGGGACAGGATTCCCCCCTGGGGCGGATCGTCCGGGTTTCCCCCGATTCCGGCGAGGAACTGGGCCGTTCGGCGCTGAACACGATAAACACCAGAACCATCTACGACATCAACGGCAGACTCTTTGCCGTAGCCGGGGAAAACCGGGGCGTCGGGGCCATCCGGCTTATCGAGATTGACCCTGAATCCCTGGAAATGAAGAGCCAGGGGAATGACGATATCCACCCCCAAAGCCCCCTCTGGGTCAGCGGGGCGGATATCTTCGCCGTTATGGTAGTGGAGGGGACCCCCTACCTGGGCCGCTTTGACTACCAGCTTACCCAGTTGGCCCGGTCAAACGCAGCGATCCACCCCTTCGCTTCGGTACTTTTCATGGACGGCCTCCTCCTTACCCAGCGGCAGGACGGTTCCGCGCTTATCCTGAATCCACAGACCCTGACCGAACCCTGACGCAGTTATCCGGAAACCGCGGTTTCCGGATAACTGCCGCTGAAAACCACATAAAACCGCCTCCCCCGCCGCTGCTTCCGCCGCTTGCAGCGCATCCGCTCAAGGAAAACGCTAATCCCGCGGTCAAAGCGATAACAGACCATCTTTTCATCTTTATATTCGCGTTATAAACCCGCCGGCAAATTTTTATACAGGCAAAAAGGCATCCGCCGCCCAAATTCCTTTTCAAGTCCCGGATAACCGGCGCGGTCCTGCGGGACATCCGGCTTCGTTGTCTAAGCCGGGCCGGGACGCTATAATCCGGAGTATGCGGATCAAGTACAACGCCCCCGCGGTGCTAAGCTTTGCCTTTGTCAGCGCGCTGACCCTGCTCCTCTCCCAGACCCTGTTTCGTTTTTATCCCCTGGAGGAACGCTGGTTTTCCGTTCCCGGCAGGGGCGGCTTTAATCCGGCCAGTCCGCGCTGCTGGCTCACCCTGTTTACCCATGTCGCCGGCCACGCCGGCTGGTCCCACCTGGTTTCCAATTTTATGATCATCCTGCTAATCGGCCCCATTCTGGAAGAATACTACGGCTCCTTTCATCTTTTGATCATGATCCTCATTACCGCTGTGGTAACCGGTTTTCTCAATATAACTTTTTTCAGTACGGGCCTCCTGGGGGCAAGCGGGGTAGTGTTCATGATGATCCTGCTGGCGTCTTTTACCAATTTTACCGCGGGGGAAATTCCGCTGACTTTTATTCTGATTCTAATTCTCTACCTGGGGCGGGAGGTTCTTAACTCCTTTGCCTCCAACAACATCTCCGAATTCGCCCACATCGTGGGGGGGTTTATCGGCGGCCTTTTTGGTTTTTTAAGGCCCCGGACGGGAAAGAAAAAAGAACGGGCGGAGACGGGCCTGCCGTTATAATCCGGCCTGCCGCGCCTCAACGCGAAACACGGAGAGGTTTTATATGAGGGACACAATTAATTGGGGAATAGTGGGAACCGGGGGAATTAGCAACCGTTTTGTCATGGGGCTGCGGAGCGCGAAGGGGGCCCGCCTGTACGCGGCGGCTTCCCGGAACCGGGAACGGGCGGAAACGTTTGCCGCCGAATACGGTTTTGACAAAGCCTATGGCGATTACCGGGAAATGCTGGAAGATACTTCGGTAGATGTGGTCTACATCGGCGTCCCCCATGTTGCCCATAAGGAAATAGCTCTGGCCGCTTTTCGGGCTAAAAAGGCGGTACTCTGCGAGAAACCGGTAAGCCTCAACGCCGCGGAGCTGTCGGAAATGATCGCCCTGGCCCGGGCCGGCAAGGTATTTTTTATGGAGGCCATGTGGACCCGTTTTGTACCGCCTCTTGTCAAGATTAGGGAATGGCTTAATTCCGGCATCATTGGCGAAGTACGGATAGTACAGGCCAATTTTTGTTTTTCCGCCCCGTTCAATCCCCAGGGACGGGTTTACAATATTGAACTGGGGGGAGGGGCCCTTCTTGACGCCGGTGTGTACCCCGTTTCCCTGGCTTCTTTTGTGTTCGGCGGAAAAAAACCGGAGGCCGTTACCTCCATGATGTACCGCGGGGAAACAGGGGTTGACGAGGAAGTTTCCGCCCTGCTTTCCTACGGGGGGCCCAAAATGGCCTGCCTCAGCGCCGCCATCAGCACCGCCGGGGTAAACGACGGCTGGATATACGGAACCCGCGGTCAGATCCATCTGCCGGATTTTGTATTTTCCCACAGCGCGGATCTTCAGTTGTACGGCCGTTACAAGTACCATTACGAACCTGATTTTTTATCCAACGGGTATAACTACGAGGCGGAGGAAGTAATGAACTGTCTTAGGGCGGGGAAACTGGAAAGTGAAACCATGAGCCTTTCCGAATCCCTTGTGATCATGGAAACCCTGGATCAAATCCGCGCTCAGGGCGGTCTGCGGTATCCGGGGGAACGGTGAAAAAAGAATTTCTACCCTGCGATACGGTGCGGAATAATGCTCTTAAACTTGCCCGCCGGATATATCAGGACGGGTTTATTCCCGATGTAATCTACGTGTCCCTGCGGGGCGGCGCCCTTTTGGGAAACGTGATCAGCGAGTATTTTAAAGTAGTCCGAAAAGGGGAGCGTCCGGTATACTACGCCGCCGTGGTGGCCCGCTCCTATTCGGACGTGATGGCCCAGGACAAAATTACTGTGGAAGGCTGGACCTACGATCCCGCCCACCTAAGAACCGGGGACAAAGTGCTGCTGGTAGACGACATATTTGATTCAGGGCGCACAATAAATTTTCTGGCGGGGATTTTTTTGGAGCATGGAATACCACGCCGCGATTTGAAGACAGCGGTTCACGATTACAAATACTTTTACGACAAGCCCCGCCAGCTTCCTATCCAGCCTGATTACTACTGCCGCAAGCACGAGCTTTCGGTGCGCGATGAACCCCGCTGGATTCATTATATGAGCCACGAACTGGTCGGACTTAAAGACGATGAGCTTGAACAGTATTACTACGCCGCCGACGGTGAACTGCGGGAAACTCTGGGAATTATCAATCCGTCAGGTTCGAAATGACGGCGCCTTTTTCCGCCGGAATTTTTAGAGGTTTTGGCCGTGATATGTGGTTTTGACGAGGCGGGGAGGGGACCCCTGGCGGGGCCGGTCTGCGCCGCCGCGGTCATACTGCCGCCTGATTTTCCTGTGGAATTGCTGGGGGATTCAAAAAAACTTTCCCCAAAAAAACGGGAAGAGGCCCGGCTTGTCATCCTGAAACAGTCCCTGGCGTGGGGCATCGGCTGGGCCTCCGCCGCCGAGATTGACCGGATCAACATTCTGCGCTCAAGCCTGCTGGCGATGGAGCGGGCCTGGGAAGACCTGGTTTTCCGGTACCCCCGCTTCCTCACCCCGCCGGTTACGGGCGGGTCGCCGCCCGTAAAGACATCGCCTTTGCAGGCGTCGCCTTTACGGGCGATAGTGGACGGTCTTTACACGCCGGAACTCCCCATTGAGGCGGAAGCCCTGGTAAAGGCCGACGCCTCCGTCCCCGCCGTAATGGCCGCATCCGTTCTCGCCAAAACACAGCGCGACCGCGTCATGGAACTTTACGGCGCCGTCTATCCAGAATACGGTTACGAGATTCACAAAGGCTACCCCACCAGGGCCCACCGGGAGGCGGTACTCCGCCACGGCCCCTCGCCGATCCAGCGTTTAAGCTTCGCGGTAAAAGGTACGGCGAGCTAGTTTTTCAAGGAGGTTTGTCCATAATGTAGACACATTATGGACAAACTCTAGTTAGACTGAATCTCCTTCAGGAAAGCGGCGTATTGGGTCTTGAATGCCTGCGTTACTTTGTCAATACCGGCGGCTTTAAGCTTGGCGGTAAATTCATCATACTTTGCGGAGGTTTGACCGCCAAAGACGCCGCACTGGAAACTGTTGTTATATTCTTCGATCAACGACGAGATAATGGTCCATTCGGTGTTGAAAGCGCCGGTATCAACCCGGAAACCGTCCATTAGGGGCTGCCAAAGTTTTGCGGTAAAGGCGTTTTCCATCTCGATCCGCCGGGGATCCGTATCGGGGGCATAGCTTCTCTGCAGCCGTTTGGGACTACGCAGAGCCCATGTCCAGTTATCCCAGGCATAATCCGCAGACTCAGGGCCATCGGTGGCCGAATTCTCCCCTGTCAAGACATAATGCCGCCCTTCAACTCCGGCCATAAGCAAATTTTGCAGTGGAATATTGTTCTTCATAAGATCAAGAACAAGGGCCGCGCGCTCGGGATTCTTCGAAGCGCTGGTAATGGCAAACATATTATTGCTGTACACTTCCGCATTGGAAGGCGTTGCCGGAGAAAGATCATAATAACCCGGCGTACCCAGGCCGTTCTTAGCCATTTCCTTACCCGCGTCAAACACCGAACCGTTCCAATACATCGAAGCGCTCTTGCCCTGTACAAAACTGTCCCGCTGGGGAATGGTGTTGTTCATCACGTTCTTGCTCCACACATTGTGGGCCGCCCAATCCGCCATTTCCAAGGTGTATTGTTTATACCAGGGGCTGGTATACAGAAAATAAAGATCCTCGGGCCTGGCGTCCTTCTTACCGCTCATATCCCACACATAATAAATCGGGCCGGAAGACGCCTTTACATTTTGCGCTTCCAGATAAGTCCACATCAACTCTACGGTACTGGCGGGGGCCGCGTAAGCCTGGATGCCGGTTTCCCTGGACGCCACCGTGTAAACATAATTGCGAAGATCATTCCAATTTTTAAGTTCCGGCAGGTTGTACTTGGTACGAAGATCGTCACGGATAACGGGGAACTTGTATTCCACGTTAATGTCGGCCGCGGGAACGGCGTACACTTTTCCGCCGCTCCGCGCCTGATACCAGGAAATTTTCGGCTGGGAAACCCAGGTCGCCGGCATCCATTCCTGAATAAACTGGTCCGTGAGCGCACGGAAAGATCCTTTTGCCACTTCCTGTTCGTAGTTATTCCATGGCGCCGCATGGATAATATCTACATCTTCGCCCGATGCGAGGACCAGGGGGTACTTGTCGGTAAGTTCCGCCCAGGTGATAAAGGTCAGTATCACTTCCGTATTGAGCAGGGGTTTGAAATACTGAGTGTTAGCCATGTCCATAATTTCATCTATGTCTTTGGCGGGATCGCCCAGCATATAAACATAAATCGTTTTAGGCTGGGCAAGATCATATTTTTCATAAATCCCCGAAGCTTTAAACCCGCCGGCGGATGTTTTCCCCGGGGCCTTGCCGCCGCCGGCAAAAGCAGAGACGGCAATCAAACAAGCCAATGCAACCATTCCCATCTTTTTCATCTTTCTACCTCCAAAAAATATGTGGTGTACACTTTTCAGTGTTTAGAACCCAAATGAACTATCCGCCCTTAGCCCCTGCCATCAGCCCTTAACCGACCCTATCGTTAATCCCTTAACAAAATATTTCTGCACGAATGGATATGCCATAAGCATAGGTCCGGTGGCGACAACCGTCATCGCCATCTTCATGCTTTCCATTGGCACCGTGATCAGCGGCAGTCCCGATTTCTCGGCGATACGCTGCATCGCCTGGGCGCTGTTAAGCAGATTTTGCAGATAATATTGCAGGGTATACAAATCCTGCCGGCGGGTGTTGATAAAGAGCATGCAGTTATACCAATCGTTCCAGTACGCCAGCGCGGTAAACAGGCCTATCGTCGCGAGGAGCGGCGTACAAATCGGCAGCATAAGGCGAAAATACACCGTAAAATCATTGGCACCGTCTATCTTCGCCGATTCGATGATTTCAAACGGGATCGATTTAAAATAGTTTTTTGTAATGATCATATTCCAGACCGAAAACAGGCTTGGGATTATCAAAGCGACAATGTTATTGGTAAAATGCAGAGTCCGTGTACAAAGAATATAATACGGCACAAGACCGCCGTTAAAAAGAGTCGTAAAATAAAAGAAAAAGCTTACCGGGTTGCGGTAATAAAAATCCCGCCGGCTCAGGACAAAACCGGCCATTGTCACTAAAAGCAGGGCGGTAAAAGTGCCAATGGCCGTTACAAAGACGGTGATCTTATAAGAGTTGATGATATGGGCCGGATTTTTTAACAGCATACCATAACCCTCAAAAGAAAAATTTCTGGGGTAAAAATAATACCCTTCCCGGATAATAGTGCCTTCGTCAACAAAAGAATTTACCAGGGTCAGGTAAAAAGGCATAAGGCATATAAAAGCAAAGGCAAAGAGCAGAATATAACCCGCAATATAAAAACCGATCCGGTCGGCGGTAATTTTTTGCCTTTTGGCGGCGGTTATCGCGCTCATGGGGCCCCCTAAAATAAAGTATAGTCGGGCTCAATTTTCTTTACGGCAAAATTGGCCAGAAGGACGGTAACAAAACACAGCACGCTCTGATAAAACCCGGCGGCGGCGGCCATGCCCATGTTTGGAGAATTTACCATGGAGCGGTAGACAAAGGTATCAATAATATCAGTGGCTTCGATCAAAAGCTGCGATCTTCCTGTAATTTGATAGAACATGCCGAAATCACCCCGGAATATTTGGCCGATGGCAAGGAGGAGCATAATCACCATCGTCGGGCGCAGATACGCGATAGTAATATGCCATATACGCTGCCAAATATTCGCTCCGTCAATTTCCGCTGCCTCAAGCATCTCCTGATCCATTCCGGTTATAGAGGCCAGGTAAATAATAGTACCGTATCCGGTCTGTTTCCACAGACGCACTATCACAAGAAATATGGGAAACTTTGAAGGATCGCC
>JAISLX010000061.1 GCA_031277045.1 Treponema sp. | reverse complement strand
CAAGAATCTATTCGGTAGAAGTGCTGGACATTGAAGAAATAAAAAAGTCCGCAGGGCAGTTGGTGCCCAGCCTGGATAAACCCGGCAGAGACACCCCGATTGCGGACTTTAGTAACAGTTTACTCGACCTATACCGGCGCGTCAAGGGCGAAGCGCGGAAAAAAGCACAGGACGAGTGGGGTATCTTCCGGGCCAACATGGCCGCCCTGGGGGAACTGGGCAGGGCGGGGCTGGTAACGGCGGCCTACCCCGTGCAAAGCGGGGGGGCGGCGGTAAGCCTGGCCTTGATGGCTTTTGGCAACAACGTGGGGGTGGAGGCAGACGCCGCTTCCCTGCCCTTGGCCGGGGGGCCGGACTACCAGGGCTCGGTGCTGGTTCAGTTGCGGGCCGAAGAAGAGCCGGACCCGGCGGGGCCTCAAACGATACGGGCGGCGGCTCCGGGGTCCCCGAAAACCATAAGCCGCCGCGCGGCGGCTATCCTCGAAAAAGCCGGCCGCTGGGCTGTGGCGGCTTATACGCTGGACAAGCCGGTTTTCCGCATACAGGCCGAACCCTGCTTCGCGGCAGAGGCCGGGCACAACATGGCGGGGCCAGGGCAAAATGCGGCAAGCGGCAAATCAGACGAATCCGGTGAGGCGGAAGTCCCGCTGGCGGTCCTCCGCCGCGCCTACGAAAGTCCCCTGGCCCAGGTGTACCCCCAGACCTCTTCCGGGGTAACCGTGGCGGCGGAAAACCGGGGGCCAACCCTGGTCCTGCCAACGGCCCGCGACACCCCGGAGGACAAGCGGCAGGGCGGGGAGTATCCGGCGGGCCGCTTACGGGACAAAGGTTTCGCCCTGAAGACCCGTGGCGGCGCACCCCTGGCGGCGCTTCCGGTGTTTCCGGGGACCAACTGCGAATGGGACATGGAGCGGGCCTTCAGGGAAGCGGGGGCCGGAACCAGGCTGGTTATTTTCCGCAACCGGAACCGGGAAGACATCGCGGCGTCAAGCCGAGAGCTGGCCCAGGCCATTGCCGGCGCTCAGATTCTCGCCCTCTCCGGGGGTTTCAGCGCGGGGGACGAGCCGGACGGTTCGGGCAAATTCATCGCCAACGCGCTGCGCTCCCCGGCCATTGCGGAAGAAGTAACAAAGCTGCTGGAGCGGGGCGGCCTTGTGCTGGGTATCTGCAACGGTTTCCAGGCCCTTATTAAATTGGGGCTCGTGCCCTACGGCAAAATTATGGATGCCGCCGAAACCATGCCTACTCTCAGCTTTAACCGCATCGGCTGCCACGTGTCCCGAATGGTACGAACCAGGGTCATGTCCACACGTTCACCCTGGCTTGCCCTGGAGGAACCGGGCGCGATCCACATACTACCGGTAAGCCACGGGGAAGGCCGGTTTGTGATACGGCGGGAAGAAGGGGAGGATCTGTTCAGAACGGGGCAGGCGGCCTTTTGCTATGCCGACGCGGCGGGAAATCCGACCCTGGCGGAGCCGGACAACCCCAACGGATCGGACTTTGCCATCGAGGGACTGTGCAGCCCGGACGGCAGGGTCCTGGGAAAAATGGCCCACTCCGAGCGGCGCGGCGATTTTGTGCATATCAACATTCCCGGCAATAAAAGGCAGCGTATCTTTGAGGCGGGGGTCGCGTACTTCCGCTGATAACGAGGCAGCGCCAGGCGCGCTGTCCGCGTGGAATTTGCGGTTGTACCGCTTTCAGGAATACATGCCAACAAACCTTTTTGAACAAGCACAACGGAAAATCGAAACGCGGGCTTTACCGGAAAATGCCCAAGCGCCCGTATTTGTACCATTTTCCGGAATTGCGCTTGGCGGCCTGATCAATCATCCTGAAAATATAGGCGGCAAAGTTTTCATCGTCCCCCGCTTCCTGGGACGAAAAGCCCAGGGTAACGTAGGGTTCCGCGGCGGACGAGGCAAGAAGGCTCTGCGTAAAGGCCCGGAACGCGGCGGCGGCGGGAAGGCCCAGCATATCCGCCGGGTCATCGCGGTTGGAACCCGGATCGGGAACGACCATGGCAAGAACGCCGGATCGCCGGGCCCGGAAGACCCCCGCCAATTCCCTGACCAGAAAAAACCAGCCCTTGATGTGATCGTTTACGAGAATTTCAATATCCAGGGGCTGCAATTCGGCGGCGGGACGGCGGAACGAGGGAGGGCCGCAGACAAGGATGGCCTCATCAATACGTTCAAGTTGATGCGCCGCGGAAAGAACCAGGGTACGGGCGGATATGGGGCTGCCGGGATTCCATGCCAGCGGTATGACCGAGGAACCAGATTCAGCGGTGGGGGTAAAGGCCCCTTCCGGGCGAAGACCCCTGGTCTGACCGGAAAGCCGGTTCGGCAGCAAGACCTGGGCAAAATGTTCTACCCGTTTCGCGGCCTGGGCCGCAATGGCGGCGCAGAGCAGCGAATCATTCCCCACTATCAAAATTCCCCTGGTCATTGTCAAAGTGTACCCGCAGGCGTTCCCCGCCGCAAGGCCGTACACTGCGATTGTGCGCGTAGAACTGTTGACAAATCCCGGTTCACAGACGCAAAAAAAGGCTGCCCGTTAAAACGGGCAGCCGGAATTATACCGTTACCGTACAGCGTTACGCTTAAGCTGCAGCAGTTCCTGCAGGCCCAGGCGATTAAGCTGGGCGACATACGCATCCCATTCGCGGTCAATGTCGGCCTGACCGCTCACCCATTCGGCCTGCTTCTGTTTAACATAATCAGTAATGGCAGTTTGCAGGTCCGCGGCCCGTTTGGCGTCAGCCGCAGCCAGCCAGAGGGCGGGCATGGGTGTCGCTTCCAGGAAGGGCTTGTACACCGCGTCTCGAACATCTATTTCTTTGTACTCGTTCTCCCAACCCGGTCTGGGCTTTTCTCTCCACTGGGTTTTGGGCCGACCATACTTAGGCAGAGACGGCACAGAGTAACCGCCCCAGCCGTACAGGTCCCGCTCGTCCTGGGACCAGGAAGAAGTATCCACGCCCTGGTAATACTGGATACCGTCTACCACGTTCAGCAGGTTCCATGTCTTTCCCAGAGGGCCCCAATTGGACGCGACGCTCTGAACGGGGTCGTATATCCAGTCAAGCCAGTCAATAATCTTTTGCGCTCTACTGGTAGCCTTGTCGGTAATGACAAACTGGGTGCGGAAAAGGGTTATCCCGTTGTTGTTGTTCCTGAATACCGGCTTTGCCACTCCCGGCGCCTTGAGTACCGGCAAGGGCGCCCATCCCCGCCAGTTTTTCGAGGGATCCGATTCCACAACTTTGGGATCGACTTCGGGCAGGAAATCGCCCGCGCCGTAAGCGATGGAAGAACCGTAAAGCCCCTGTTTCCCCTTGGCTTTCCAGGTTTCCTCGTTCTGGGTAAAGAGTTCCTGATCCACCAGCCCTTCTTTGTAGAGGCCCGCGAAGTACTTGATAAATTCGCGGTACTCGGGCCGGATAATGGTGTTTTCCACCTTGCCGTCGATAACCGCGAAGTACCCGCCGTTGGTTCCGGCCCCGGAGGCGTTTACCCCGAACCAGCCGGCCAGGGTTCCCAAATGCAGGTTGTTCGGGCTGCCGGAGAAGGGAATGATCTTCTGGCCGTTTACCGGAGGAATCTTGTCCCGGAAGGCGATAAGCACCTGCCGGAATTCCTCGGTCGTGGTGGGCATTTTAAGGCCAAGCTGATCAAGCCACATCTGGTTGATCCAGGGGCTGAACGATACCAGGGGTTCTTCCACGATGTAGGGCGGCGAATAGATGTGGCCGTCGGGCAGGGTCATACCCTGCCGGACCCCGGGCTGGGCCAGGGCTTCTTTGATGTTGATGGTGTTGGCGATGTAATTTTCCAGCGGAATTATGGTCCCGTCGGCGGACAGGGTCATGATGTCGTTGTCCCCAAGTATCCACCCGCCCAAAGCGTCGGGATAGTTGCCGGTGTTCAGCAGAATGTTTTTCTGCTCCACGGCGGCCTGATAGGGGAAATTCATAATCCGCACCTGAACGCCGGTTTCCTTGGCAGCTGCGTCATAGAAACTATAAAACCCCTTCTCATAGGCTCTATCCGCGTCCACCAACAGGGTAAAGGTGGTCTCTCCGGCAGCAGTACTGCCTCCATCGGCGCTTTTGGCGCCTTTGGCAAAAAGGGTTCCCGCGGATAGTAAAACCAATGCCGCGGCCAGCAGGAAAAATTTTCTCATCTTTTTCTCCTCCAGAAAAACAATATACAAGGCTAAACTAGCCTTTAAGGGAACCAACGGTAACGCCCTTTACAAAATGTTTCTGTATGAAGGGGTATAAGATCAGCACAGGAATACTGGCGATAATTATGAGCGAATATTTCATCATATCCCGCAGGGCCTCAAGCCGCCGCTTTTCGGCGAGGAATTCCTCGGTAAACGGCATGTTGGGCGCCTGGGTGTTCTGCAGCAGGACCATCCGCAGTTCCAGCTGGAGGGGTTGCCGCTCCCGCTCGCTTATGTACAGCAGGGCGCTGAAATACGAGTTCCAGTGTCCTACGCCGCACCACAGAACCAAAATGGCAACGATGGCGCCGGACAGGGGCAGCACGATACGGAAAAAGAAAGCCGTGTTGGAACAGCCGTCGATCCTCGCCGCGTCCAAAAGTTCGTTTGGGATATTTGTTTTGAAGAAGGTCCGGGCTACCATCATGTTGTAAACGCCCAGGGCGCCGGGGATAACCAGGGCCCACACGGTGTTGAGCATACCCATCTGCCGTACTATCAGGTATGTGGGGACCAAACCGCCGGAAACAAACATGGTAAAAATATAAAAAACAGAGATGGTTTTACGGCCGTAAAAATCGTTCCGGGACAGGGCGTAGGCGGTGGGCAGGGTAACCGCCAGATTGATAAAAACACCCAAAATTGTGTAGTACACCGAATTAAAAAAGCCCCGCATGACCCCTTCGTTTTTAAATACCTCCTTGTAGCCGTCCAGCGTAAAACCCTTGGGGTAAAAAAGCACGCGGCCCCCGGATACTTCAAAAGGATCACTTACCGAGGAAATAATTATAAAATACAGGGGATACGCGACAATGAGAAAAATGAAGGTAAGAACAACAAAATTGACGGTGTCGAAAACCCTGTCTTCAAAACAGCTCCGCTGAAGGCCTGTTTTTTTTCTGATTATTTTCATATTTCCACCTACCAAAGAGCGTTGTCCGACAATTTTCGGGAAAGCGTATTTACCGTGATAAGCAGAACCGCGTTCACCGCCGAATTGAAAAGGCCAATGGCCGACGAGTAGGCCATGTCGTTATTCAGAATACCCAGCTTGTACACATAGGTTGAAATGATCTCCGATACGCTCAAGTTGAGCGGATTTTGCAGGGCATAGACCTTTTCAAAACCGATAGACAGAAGGCTGCCGAAAGACAGGATAAGGAGCATTACCGCTACCGGCAAAATTGTCGGCAGGTCGATGTGGATAATACGCTGTAATTTTGTCGCGCCGTCTACAATGGCCGCCTCGTGATATTCCGGGTTTACGCCGGAAAGAGCGGCAAAATACACCACCGAACTCCAGCCCATGCTTGACCAGACCCCGGTCCAGATGTAAATATGCCGCCACATGGTCCGTTCCCCCATAAAATTGATGGGAGTTCCGCCCATTAATTCAAGGACCTTATTCACCATACCCACGCGGGGGGAAAGAAAGAGGATAATCATACTGCACATAACCACCACGGATATGAAGTTGGGCGCGTAGGTAACAGTTTGAATTACCTTGGTGTACCGTTTGTGCCGGAATGAATTTAGAAGCAGGGCAAGGATAATTGGGATAGGGAAACCGGCGGCCAGCCCGTACAGACTGAGAATAAAAGTGTTCCAGATAATAAGCGCGGCGTTGGGGCTGTTGAAAAACCGGATAAAATGATCCCACCCAACCCAGGGACTGCCCCAAATGCCCCTCCGCGCCGAATACTCCCTAAAGGCTATCTGCGCGCCGTAGAGGGGCCAATAATGAAAAATAAGAGTAATAATAATGCCGGGCAGACAGAACAGGTACAGATCCCTGTTTTCCAGGATCCGCGCCAGCCGGGATTTACCGAGTTTCACCCCCGCAGCCGGTGAAACACCGGAATTGACGGGGGGGGGGGGGGGGGCAG
>JAISLX010000010.1 GCA_031277045.1 Treponema sp. | reverse complement strand
CCCCGCTTGCCTTCGATGGATGCGGTAAGGGCGCTGCCTTCGCCGCAGACAAAGGCCCCGGCGCCACGGTTGATGTGTAAATGAAAACAAAAATCCGTGCCAAGGATATTGTTGCCCAGGAGCCCCATCTCTTTCATCTGGGCAATCGCCGTTTTTAAGCGGTTTACCGCCATGGGGTATTCGGCGCGGACGTATATGTAGCCCTCCGACGCCCCGCAGGCGAGGCCGGCGATCAGCATCCCTTCGATCATGCGGTGGGGATCCCCTTCCATAACGCTGCGATCCATAAAAGCGCCGGGGTCCCCCTCATCGCCGTTGCAGACAATGTATTTTTGTCCCGGCGCTTGGCGCTGTACCTGTAACCATTTCCGGCCCGCGGGAAAGCCGCCGCCTCCCCGGCCCCGCAGATTGGATTCGCTGATTTCGGCAATGATTTCACCGGCGCTCATCTCAAAGAGGGCTTTTTCAAAGGCGGTGTATCCGCCCGCCGCCAGGTATTCTTTTATGGAGGTGGCGTCAATCTGGCCGCAGTGTTCCAGCACCAGCCGGGTTTGTTTTTCATAAAAAGGGATGGCCTTCCGTTTCGCGTAGTTTTTGTTTTGCCGGTATGACAGCCGCTCTATCGCCTCGCCGTGTTTTATGGTCTTTTCGACAATCTCGCCGCAGTCCTTAGGCTTTACCCGCGTATACAAAAAACCTTCATCCTCGATAAGCACCAGCGGCCCCAGTTCGCAAAACCCGTGGCAGCCGCTCCGCTTTATTCCGACCGGATGCAATGGGACTCCGCCTGATTCAAGGCTGAGTTCCACCGCGCAGGGAATATTATTTTCCCGCATCAGCCGTATCAATTCTTCGTACACATCCAGGGAACCCGATGACACGCAGCCGGTTCCGGCGCAGACGAGAATTTTTTTCTTTTCGTTATTCAGGGCTTTGCCGCAGGCCGCTCTGATCTTTTGTAAATCCTCTCTTGTCTTCAACATGAAAAAACCTCCGTCAGTTTCCGGGCTGATTTCAAAACCGGTTAATTTGAAACCGCCCCTTCCAATTGGGTTTTTAATTCGGCTAAAAGCGTTTCTGCTTTTTCAGGGTCCATCGCCGGATACACCTTGTCGTTAACGGTTATAACCGGCGCCAGTCCGCAGGCCCCAAGGCAGGATACGGTCTCCACGGTAAAACCCAGATCGCCGGTGGTAATCTTTGAATCCGAAAGGCCCAGAATTTCCCGCAGCCTGTTCAGAATGGGGATCGATTTGCGTACATGACAGGCGGTGCCGTCGCAGACTTTAATGATAAACTTCCCCTTGGGCTCCAGGGAAAAGTTTTCGTAAAAAGTCGCCACGCTGTAAACGCGGGCCTCGCTTACCCCCAGCCGCCGCGCCAGATAGGGAAACGATTCAGGGGGAATGTAGCGGTACTTTTCCTGTATCCCCTGCAATATGGCGATGATGGAACTGGGCTGCGCCCCCAGTTCGTCAACAATTCCGCCAATCCCGCTGGTGTCAAATTGTGTTTTCATGTTCCCCCCTCTGTTTTTACAGGCCGCGGTTCCGGAATGCGGCATGCCGGAACCTATCCTGTTATCAAAAATAACTTACTTTTACCTGCTTGCCCGCGGCTTTAAGGCACAACGCCAGTTCATCAACAAGCCGCGTTTTGAGATTGATCCCCAAAGACGGATATGAATTTTGATGCGCCGGATTAACGGCCTTTCCCACATAAAAATTAATGTCCGTGGCTTCCTCGAACAGGAGCCGGGCGACAAGGCTTGCCCCGTCCCCGCCGTACTTCCAGTGAGCGTAATTCCCGTTTTCCCCGGCATAATCCCTGGCGTACTCCAGCACCTTGTGAATGGTGATCAGCCCCTCGGTAACCGCGTCAACGCCCTCGATTTTCGCGGCGGGCGGTACGCCGGGATCGGGGCAGAGGGGAATCCCGTTCTCCAGGGGCTTCCCCAAAAAACAGGCGGCCAAAGCGGATGTTGTTCCGCCGCAGACAATGTGTTTCCCTTCTTTGGCGAAAAACAGGGTCATCATGTTATGCACGTCCCGCGGATCCGCCGGCGGGCCAATTAAAAGATTGATGGGCGCGCGCCGGCGTATCTTCAAGGCGCACACGGTGGTGTCGTCCCCCGGTTCGCCGCCGTACAGGGAATAACATTTGTTGACCAGAATAGAACTCAGGGTCTTGGCGGTAAATTCCTGTTCGTAATTTTTTTCCATGTACGCAATGATGTCATCCCGCTGCCAGCCAAGATTCATCGTCTTTCCGGTTCCCGCGTGAACCGCCCCGTCGCTGAGGGCAATAAGGACATCGTTCTCCCGCAGCTTAAACCGGGTTTTGTAAATGGTTTTTTCGCCGATGGTTTCCGCGGCCGTGCTGTACGGAAAGTTTTTCCCGTCCCGCAGTACAATTGCCGGGGGATTGTCGTACTGGATAATTTCCGCGTTAAAATTGCCGGTAACGCGCATAATGGTAAACGTGGAATAGGCGACATGGCGGACTTTGCAGACCGGCAGGGTCTCGGCGATAGTAGCGACACAGTCTTCCACGGTAAGAAAATTGGCCATCATCGTAGAGATGATCTTCGCCGTCAGGGTAGAAAGGATATTGGCCTTTACGCCGCTTCCAAGGCCGTCCGCCAAAACAGCGATGGTATAATTCTGATCGTGTCCGCTGTTCAGGGAATGAACCACCTCGACATGATCGCCGCACAGTTGTTCTCCCGTTTTGTTAAGGCTCATGTACCCCGCGTCGGTACAAAATTTATTCATCCCGCTTGGTCTCCCGGAGTACGCTTTCCTTGAGTTTGGTAAGGGCCACTTTTGTTTCCGCCGCGGTCTCCCCCAAAAGCGAGGCGATCTCCTGCACTGTCCGCATCTGTTTCTCGATAACCCTGTCGGTCAGCTCGATAGTGGTACGGTTAAATTCCTCCTGGGATTCCGTTCTTTTAGTTTCCTCGGTTATGTCCCGCATAATACAGATGATAATACGGTAACTTTTGTCGTAGATGATCGTCCGCTCAAGGTGTTTTTCGTAATCCGGCAGGTAGATGCGCCTGTTATAGGCGTTTTTTCCTTCCTGAACCGCCTCAAAAAACGGGGCGGGATCCAGAATTCTGATGATTTGCTCCCCCATGATGTTTGAGGGGCTTATGCCGAACATTTTACAGGCGGCGGCGTTTATCTGCTGCACCTCCAGATTCTCGTTCAGCACAATAATGCCGTTGGGCGTGTTTTTGATAATATCATCGGAAAAGGATTCGGCCTTTTCAACCAGATAGGGAAGGCACATAAAAAGATCCGCCTTTCCCTCAAGTACCGCCCTGGCTTTATCCCGGCAGGTAGTGTAGCCGCAGGTGCCGCAGTTTAATTCATGTTCCGGTTTTGTTTTTCCTGTTTTCCGCAGCGCTTCCACAATCGCGTTCTCGCCAAACTGAATCCGCCGGCCCCGGAGGGACTCAAATTTTTTCCCCAGGGCTTCCTCAGGATAGGTTCCGGTTTCAAAATCCCTGGTCCCCGCGTAACTTGAAACGGCGATATAATCCCGTACCGGCCTGTTTCCGCGTTCCCCGCGTCCTGTTCCGCCCCAATTCATCACCGGGCCCCCGGTACAGCTCCCCGCGCAGAGCGACATTTCAATAAAACATTTTTTGATTCCTCCCCCGGCAATATCCCCAAGGGCGGCGATACAGTTATCGACACCGTCCACGTACAAATAGGTATAATCGCTGTTGGCCTTTTTCATGGTTTTGAGTATGCCGCCGGGAACCGGGAAAAGCCGGGCCAGCCCCAGATCGCTTGTTTCTTCCGGCGTTTCCTCAATCATAATACTGTGGTCCGCGAGCCAGAGCGAAAGTTCCCCAAAAGTAAGAACGCAGTCGGTAAAACCGGCGTAATATTCGGCTTCGGCTTTTTTTGATACGCAGGGACCGATAAAAACGGTCTTGGCGCCGCTGTAACGGCGTTTGATGTCCATGCAGTGGGCCTGCATGGGAGAAACAACATGGGCAAGGTACGGCAGAACCTCCGGATAGTATTTCTGAACAAGCCGGTTGACGCTGTGGCAGCAGGAACTGATAATCACATCCTGAACAGCGCTGTTCACCATTTCATCGTAGCGGCGTTTCACCATGGTAGCTCCAACGGCGGTTTCCTCAACCCCGGCAAAACCCAGTTTTTTCAAGGCCCCGGTCATGGCGGCTAAAGAAAATCCCCCGCCGGTTTTTTCGTTGATGTAATTCGCGGCGAAAGACGGGGCAAGGCTGGCATAAACTTCCGCGCCGCTGTTCACAAGGCCTTCCGCCGTTTTAACGTCATTCCGAATTTCCTTGGCCTTCTGGGGACAGACCACAAAACAGTTTCCGCAGAGAATACACTCGCCGGGAATAATTTCCGCGTGGCCGTGTTCAAAGGTGATGGATTTTACCGGACAGTGGCGGATACACTTGTAACAGTTTTTACAGTTTACCGTTTTAAGATTAAGATAATCGTCCATTCCTCCCTCATTCGTAGTCAACCACATTTGCCCAACGCAGCAGGAATTCTTTTTCCTCGGGCCGGGCCCTGGGAAGACGGGACGCCGAAACAAGGGAAAGCCATTTTTCCACATATTGTTTCGCGGTATCGCTCTTTTTGCAGAAAAGCGAAAGGTACTTTTCCGCCAGGT
>JAISLX010000178.1 GCA_031277045.1 Treponema sp. | reverse complement strand
CGCCAAGTCAACAAAAGACATACTACGCCGCCCCATAATGATCTTAATCTTCTCCGCAAAAGTCAAAGGCATATATTCTCCTCCCTAAATATATACTCTTATCGGTTTACTTTGTCAACAAAATACAGAAAAGTAAAATATTTTCCAGAAAAGTACATGTTTATATTGACAGAGACAAAAAAATAGTGTACATTGTTATTAGATAAACAAGCAAAGGAGATAGAAACCATGACCAACAGCGAACTGAAAAGCAAGGTGATGACCCTGGGTAACCGGCTGGCCCCCCGGATGGGCGGGGATCGCAAGGCCGCCTTCGTGCAGGCGTGGGCCATCGTCAAGGCCGGGGGCCTGGAAGTGGCCGTCCGGGGCGTGTCCTTCGGGAACCGGCAGGAAGCCCTTCGCCGCCTGGCCGGGTATGCCCCGGAACAGGTCATGGCTTTCCTGATCCCGGAGCCGAACCCGGCAGACCCCGCCGCCGTGGCGGTCATGGTGGGGGTCAACGGCGGGAAGGGCCTCTACAGGCTGGGGTACGTGCCCCGGACCTTGGCCCCAGTGGCGGCGGCCTTGGGCGGCCAGCTCCCGGCCCTGCGGGTAGTGTCCGGTACATGGGGCTGGGCAAACAAAACCACCTTCGGGGCGCGGCTGGCCCTGGCGGTGCAAGGAATCAGCGGGGGCCCACCGGGGCCGTAAGGCTTCCGTTTATTACATAACCAAAAAGGTGATAGTTATGGATTTAGAGAAAATACAGGTACGCCTGGACCTTGAAAGAATGGTCAATAATTATTTCATCACGGGAAAATTATCTCCGGAGGAAGCCTGCTGCATTACGAGTTATCTGAATGGCGTAATAGGCGGCGGCCAATTCCCGAAACCTGAAGCAAAGGGAAACATCATCTACTTTCCCGGCGCATGGCAAGGCAGTAAGCCCCAGGAGCCGCCCAAGACCCCGGAACAGCGGAACCTGTCAGTTGATGCGCCTCGCGAATGGTTTAAAGACGTAACGCTTGGGAACTATTATCATACGCGGATAATGTGGGCGCTGTATGATCTCGATATTCGCAGCCTTGAGGATCTTGCAAGAACGCCGATAAACGAACTATTGAAACACCGCAACATAGGGCGCAAAACAATCGAATATATACGAGCCGTACTTGAAAGCCGGGGCTTTGTTCCTGGTAAGGATTGGAACATGGTAACAGGGGAAAAGGGCCGGGACTTGCAAGGGAACGCATAACGGAACGGGCCGGATTATCGGCGGTATCGGGAAGTTTGCAAGTTTGCAATCCCCTAGGGAGATGCAAACTCCGCAAACTTTCTTCAGGGTTATACCCCCGGCCCCTTGGCCATTGCCGCCCCGGCCAGCACCCCAGCAAAAACAGCCGCCGCCGCCTTGCCCATGGCCCTGATTGCTGCCTCGGTTACATGGTCGGCGTAAACGTCAAAAACCGCCCGGCTCTTGTGCCCGGTGATTCGGGATACCTTATCGGCGACCTCGATGTCCGCCATCCGCGCCGCGTAAAAATGCCGCCAGTTGTGAAACACGATGTTCCGCGCCCTCCAGTCTATGCCCGTGTTTTCAAGTTCCCCGTGAAGCGCGTCCAGCATAAAACTACCCTCCACGCGGGGCCTGTCCGGGGCCGTCCTCCAGAAAACAAACCGTTCCGCTTCGGGAATGTCCGTGTGGGGGTTTGTGGCCAGTTGCGCCAGCAGAGCCTCCCGGACTTCTAGTAAGAGAGGGACCTTCCGGTCCTCCCCGTTCTTCGGGGTTTTAAGACCATCCGCCGCGCTCCACGAATGGGCCACGTTCAAAACGCCTTCGCCAATGTCCGCGCCCCGGATTGCCAGGACTTCCCCCTGCCTCATGCCCGTTGTGGCGGATAAAAGATTGGCCGCCAGCGCCGCCGTGTCCGCCCAGGGTTTCGCAAAAAGCGCCCCGACCTCATCCACGGCCAGCACTCCGCGCTTTCCCGCCCTGCCGCTGTAGCGTTCAAAGTCTTTCGCAACATCGGCGGGTATCATGCCTTCTTCATAGGCCCAGCCCAGGGGGATAAGCCCGGCGTTCAATATACTGTTTTTGTAGGAAGCCGATTTGTCGGAGGGAAGGGATAGGGAGAATGACTTTAAGTCGTTGCGGGTGATACTTGCCAGCGTCCGTCCCTTAAAAGCGGGTTCCCAAAACAGACGAATAACTTTCAGACTTTCCCGGCAATAGCTTCGCCCTATGCTGTGTCCGTGCGCCAGGCGGTCCCGGATATAGGGGCTTTTTTCATAGTCAAAAAACTGTGTCAAAAAGTCCGTAAAGCTGACGCTCCCCTTCCCTGCGGGAACCGCGCCGATGTCGATAAGGCCACGCTCTTTAAGGGCCTTCACGATTGCCATAGCCGCGCCGCTGTCCAGTTTCGCCTTCCGTATGCCCCGGAGTATGCCGTCAAGGTCAAACGCGGCTTCTACCTTCCGGCGCTCCCCGTCCCTGTCCAGCAAGCCGTCCCGCAGCCAGCCGGATACCACGATAAGGGCGGCCTCCCGGTCGCTTTTCCCGGTACTCCGGGCCGGGGTTTCCGCCTGTCGGTGTCATACGTCCCTTCGGTCCGTTTGCCGATAAGAATTGATTTAAGCGCCGCCATTCGGCGGCACGGCATCATCCCTGGCGCCTTTTCCTCCCGTTGGTCGGCGGCGGAAACCCTTCGAATCTTCGTTTGAAAACAAAAATGGCTTTCCTTTCGGAAAGCCACCGTTTTGGGGAGTGGAGGATTCGAACCTTCGAAGGCTGAGCCAACAGATTTACAGTCTGCCCCATTTGACCACTCTGGAAACTCCCCCCATTCAAACCACGCATAAACGCTCAGCCATCTCCCGGAGTCGAACCGGGGACCTCATGATTACAAGTCAAGTGCTCTAGCCGGCTGAGCTAAGATGGCGGTTAGAATACCACTGACTATACCGAAGAAAGGGGGGAAAAGTCAAGGGAATTATCCCCCCTTCGCGGCTTTCCGTCATGGAATTGACGCTTTCATGTCGGGACACGGTCAGGCCGCAGGACCTCGGCGCCGTTCCGGTATACATGCCGGGGAACGGCGCCCTCTTCCAGATAACAGTGGAGCAATACCCGGACGGTTCTTTCAAGGCCGCCGGTCACCGGGGCTTCCCGCACGGCAAAGAGGGCTAAATTTGGGGCCCGTCCGGACTGACGCAGCGCCGCGGCGGGGTTTTCCGCGTCCAGATCCCCGGTTACGGAAAACAACAGGGACACAATATCCGCTTCCGGAAGTTTGTTTTGGGCCAGCAATTCATCGTAGAGGGCGGAAACCTGGCGTGCCATATCCCCTTCCCTGTTCTCGCATTGGGTTGCGCCCCGCAGGGCGAAAAGACGTTTCATGGCGGCCCCTTTTGTCAAAAAACGGGAGAACCAACC
This sequence comes from Treponema sp., assembly GCA_031277045.1. The sequence goes on along the minus strand of JAISLX010000178.1, from coordinate 758 downwards.
GGAATATTCCCTCCGGCGATGACCATAATGAGGGAAGCCCCCAGAAACAGGGCTGCGCCGGCCAGGGTGAGGAGCAGATAGATCCCCGCCCCCCCGATAAACCGGTATTGCCGGTCACGCAGGATAAACCAGCCCAGGGCGGCCATCCCACAGAGGGAACAGACCGCGAGGAAAAATCCCAGAAACCGGGATACGCGGAGCAGGAACAGCTGGGTTACGTCCATAAAACCCTGGCTTGTTCCAATGCCGTAGAAAAATTCCGTTAACGCCGCAAGGGCGAAAAAAAACAAAACCATCCGTTTTATCACGATGGTGATCAGGGGTTTTGTTACCGGGCGGGAAATTTTCATCCCAAATACTCCTTTACCACTGGATAGGAATCTTGATTTTCGTTTATCATAAGAATATACACCATTTGTTTGGATTGGCGTATAGAGTCCAGGAAGGTTCCATGAAGAAATTCTTTTGTTTCCTACTGATTATTATAGCCGCGGGGACGGTTTTTTTCTTGGGATGGGCGCAGCTGACGGTCCCGCCCGGTTCCTATGGGGTAATGCGCTCAAAAACCCATGGGGTTGATCCCCGGCTGATCCGGGAGGGGGAATTCCGCTGGGTCTGGTATAAATTAATCCCCACCAATGTCGGTATCACCATTTTTACCCCCCGCCATGTCGAGCGGTCCATCTGTTTAGCGGGAACCCTGCCCCTGGGGGACGCCTACGGGTCCATGGTGGGGCTCGATACGGATTTTTCCTATG
>JAISLX010000080.1 GCA_031277045.1 Treponema sp. | reverse complement strand
GCCCCTTTGATTTCAGAACCGCCAAGCCGGTAAACCGGGACATGGCCGCCGCCGGAGGCGGTTACGACCACTGTTTTGTGGTGGACGGGGAGCCCGGAAAGCTGCGGCCCTGTGCGGAGGTGACCGAGGAAAGCTCCGGCCGGGTCATGCGGGTCCTGACCACCCAGCCGGGGCTGCAGTTTTATACGGGGAATTTCCTGGACGGCGTCAAGGGCAAGGCCGGATCGCTGTACAATAAACACGGGGGCTTCTGTCTTGAAACCCAGCATCTGCCGGATTCGCCCAATCATCCCGAATTCCCCTCCGCCGTTTTCGGTCCCCGCCGGGACTACCATGAAAAGTCCCTTTTTGCCTTTTCCTGGTGATCCGCTCCCAAGGGGCGCCTTTAGGGTTCTTCCGGGGCGCCCGTTATTTTTTATAAATTTTTTGTTTTCCCTTGAAAAAGATTTCGGTCGTAATTATATTTAAAAAGGTCTTTTAACAAGTAGAGGAGTCCAGGTATGTCCGGTACGGCGGAATTGTTCCTTGTTATGTTCCATGCGGAAATGAAAAGCAGCCTGGAAGATGCGGAGGAGCTGGTTGCCCTGTATAAAAAGCGGTTTAACCGTGATGAAATAACGAATTATGTCTATAACGAAAACGAAGCGTTCCTGGCCCAGGAAATGGCCGGCATAAGGGGGGTCATTGCTCAAATTGAAGGGTTTTCCGCCAGGGACTACCGGAGCGCGGAGGATATCGCGGCGGTTATCGAAAACAGGGTGCATGAAAAGGCGGAACTTTTTGAGAATCCCGAGGCCGTATACCGGCTTGTACACCGGAAAATCCAAAAGATCCTTTCTTATATCGGGATGCGCCCGGAGGAATAGGGGCGGATAGAGGGTTAAATCCCCCTCAGGGGGTCAACCGCGGCGGCGCGGTGTATATGTTTACCAGAGTAAAGAGGAGTATATGGAAATCCAGTTGCAGGAACTCATTGAAAAAATAAAGAAAGACGGGGTTGAATCCGCCTCCGAAGAAGCGGCCCGGCTTAAGTCCCAGGCCGAGGCTGAAGCCAGGCGGATTGTCGATGCCGCCCGGCGGGAGGCCGAAGAGATCATCGCCCGGGCAAAATCCGACGCGGAACGGACGGAAAGGTCCGGTGCGGCGGCCCTTGCCCAGGCTTCCCGCAATTTGGTGCTGGCCTTTAGGGGCGAAATTGAAACCATTCTGGATGCCGTCGTCCTTCGGGAAACCGCCGCGGCATACGATGAGGGAACCCTGAAAAAGGTGCTGCCGGATCTGTTAAAATCCTGGGCTTCCCGGGACAGCGGGGGTGGTAATGCTCCGGACCTCCTGCTTCCCGAAGATGTCCTGAAAAATATCGGCGCGTATTTTGATGAAAAACTCGCCGGGGAACTGAAAAAGGGGCTTGAATTGAAGCCGGACCGGAACCTCTCCGCCGGTTTCAGGATTGCCAATAAGGACGGGTCCGCCTATTACGATTTTTCCGCCGAATCCGTGGCGGAACTCCTTTCAGCCTATCTCAACCCCCGGTTAGCGGGAATCGTAAAAGACGCGGCCAAGGGAATATAGGGAAGTGGGATATTACTATTTAACCGCCCAGCTTCCATACCTCGTGTACGGTGAGGCGGCGCCCATGTCCCCTGCGGCCTTTAGGGATCTCTGTAAAACGGCCCTGAAACCGGCGGATGCGGCATTGCTGGATTTCTGCGTCCTCGATCCGGACCCCGCCTCCGCGGAGCCCGCCTATGGGGAAATGCCCCCGGGGACCACCTCGGCCTTCCTTGACAAGTGGCGCTGCTGGGAACGGACCCTGCGGCTCAACCTGGCCCGTTACCGGGCGCAGCGGCTCAAACGGGAGGGGGGGGCGCCGGTAGACCCCCCGGAGGATCCCTCGGATGCCGCCGCTACGGCCAAGGCCGCCGTCTCCATGGAATCTCCCCTGGAAGCGGAACTCTTTCTGGACAAGAGCCGGTGGGACGCCATCGAAGCCTTCCAGGGTCTTGATTATTTTAACCGGAATACAATATATGCGTATCTTCTCAAACTGCTCCTCATGGAACGGCGGTCCTTGTTCAGGGCCGAAGAGGGTTTACGGGAATACCAGGGGCTCTACGCTGCCGTTTTGGCGGCGCGCCCCGATGACGGGGAATCGGGAGAACCGAAATGATTGGAACAAAGGGAACAGTGGTAGCCGTTAACGGCAATATGGTGAGTGTCCGCTTTGAGGGCGCCGTTTCCATGAACGAAGTCGGCTATGTCAAGGTTGGGGACAAACAGCTTAAGAGCGAAGTTATCCGGATTCGGGGGGATATTTCCCAGCTCCAGGTCTTTGAGATCACCCGGGGGATCTCCGTGGGGGACCCGGTGGAGTACACCGGGGACATGCTGTCCGTAGAAGTGGGGCCCGGCCTTTTGGGCCAGGTCTTTGACGGCCTCCAGAACCCCCTGCCAAAACTGGCGGAAGAGGCGGGTTATTTCCTGGAACGGGGGGTGTATCTTGACGCCCTGCCCGCGGACAGAACCTGGGATTTCACCCCGGTTGTTAAGGTTGGGGACCGGGTGGAACGGGCGGATACCCTGGGCACGGTTCCGGAGGGTTCCTTTGTCCACCGGATCATGGTTCCCTTTAACCTCTACGGGACTTACCGGGTTTCCTCGATAAAAGCCGCGGGAAGCTACACCATCCGGGAAACCGTTGCGGAGATAAGCGACGAAAAGGGCCGGGTCATTCCCCTGACCATGAGCTTCCGCTGGCCCGTCAAGCGGCCGGTGGACTGTTTTGAGGAACGGCTCAGGCCCTCGGAACCCATGGTTACCCGGGTCCGGCTTATCGATACCTTCTTCCCCGTGGCCCGGGGGGGCACCTACTGTATCCCCGGACCCTTCGGGGCGGGCAAAACGGTGCTCCAGCAGATCACCAGCCGTCATGCCGATGTGGATATCGTGATCCTCGCCGCCTGCGGGGAACGGGCCGGGGAGGTGGTGGAAACCCTCAAGGAATTCCCCGAACTCCTGGACCCCAAAACCGGCCGGTCCCTCATGGAGCGGACGGTGATCATCTGTAATACCTCCTCCATGCCCGTGGCCGCCCGGGAAGCCTCGGTGTACACCGCGGTGACCCTGGCGGAATACTACCGGCAGATGGGCCTCCACGTGCTGCTCCTGGCGGACTCAACCAGCCGCTGGGCCCAGGCCATGCGGGAGATGTCGGGGCGCCTGGAGGAGATCCCCGGGGAAGAGGCCTTCCCGGCCTACCTGGAATCCACCATCGCCAGTTTTTACGAACGGGCCGGGCTCGTGCGGCTCCGGGACGGCTCCCTGGGTTCGGTTACCATCGGGGGGACGGTCAGCCCCGCGGGGGGCAACTTCGAGGAGCCCGTAACCCAGGCGACCCTCAAGGTGGTGGGGGCCTTTCACGGCCTCTCCCGGGAACGCTCCGATGCCCGCAAGTACCCCGCCATCCATCCCCTGGATTCCTGGTCCAAGTACGCCGGGATCATCAGCGATGTGAAGGTCAAGTATGCCCACAGCTTCATGGCCCGGGGCAGTGAAGTGGAACAGATGATGAAGGTCGTCGGGGAAGAGGGGACCAGCATCGACGATTATGTGATCTACCTCAAGGGGGATTTTCTGGATTCCGTTTACTTCCAGCAGAACTCCTTCGATGCGGTGGATTCCGCGGTGAGTCCCGAACGGCAGAATCATATATTCGCCATTATTTTGAATATCCTTGCGGCGAAATTTTCCTTTAATGATAAAAACGAAGCCCGGATCTGGTTCAACCGGCTCCGGCAGCGCTTCCTGGACTACAACGGTTCGGAGTGGCAGAGCGAGCGGTTCAATTCCCTGCAGAAGGAAATTGAGCAGACGGTTTCAGAACGTTCCGAAGGCCCGGAAGCGGCTTCGGAGAAGATCCTTGGTTGATTATGATTCAGGCAGGGCAAAAGAGGGACTATGAAAAAGGTATATAGCAAGATCGAATCCATCACCGGGAGTGTTATCACCGTCCGGGCTGAGGGTATCCGGTATGGGGACCTGGCGGAGGTGGATACCGTGTTCGGCGTCTCCCTGGCAGAGGTAAACCGTCTGGAAGGCGGCTTGGTTTCCCTCCAGGTGTTTGCCGGGGGCCGGGGCATTTCCACCGGCGACACGGTACGCTTCCTGGGGCATCCCATGGAAATTTCCTTTTCGGAAAACCTTATGGGCCGGGTGTTCTCCGGGTCGGGCAATCCCCGGGACAGGGGGCCGGAACTCCGGGACAATCTCATCCCCATCGGCGGGCCCTCGGTTAACCCCGCCCAGCGGATCATCCCCCGGAAGATGATCCGTACCGGTATCCCCATGATAGACCTCTTCAACACCCTGGTGGTTTCCCAGAAACTGCCGATCTTCTCGGTTTCCGGGGAGCCCTACAACGATCTCCTGGCCCGGATCGCCATGCAGGCGGAGGTTGACGTGATCGTCCTGGGGGGCATGGGGCTGAAATACGACGACTACCTCTTCTTTAAGGATACCCTGGAGGAGGGGGGCGCCCTCTCCCGGACGGTGATGTTCATCCACACCGCCAGCGACCCCACGGTGGAATGCCTCATGATCCCCGACATGTCCCTGGCGGTGGCGGAGCAGTTCGCCCTCCAGGGCAAGGACGTGCTGGTGCTCCTCACGGACATGACCAACTTTGCCGACGCCATGAAGGAAATTTCGATCATCCAGGAGCAGGTTCCCAGCAACCGGGGCTACCCCGGGGACCTCTACAGCCAGCTTGCCAGCCGCTACGAAAAGGCCGTTGACTTTGATACCGCGGGGTCAATCACCATCCTGGGGGTTACCACCATGCCCGGGGACGACGTGACCCACCCGGTCCCGGACAATACGGGGTACATCACCGAAGGCCAATATTACCTTAAAAACGGCCGCATCGAGCCCTTCGGCTCCCTTTCCCGGCTTAAACAGCAGGTGAACGGTAAAACCAGGGCGGATCACCGGACCCTCATGGACGGTATGATCAAACTCTATTCGGCTTATAGGGACACCCTGGAAAAGAAGGCCATGGGTTTTATTATGACCCCCTGGGACGAAAAACTCCTCAAATACGGCGCCAGTTTTGAACGGCAGATGATGGATCTTTCGGTGAATATTCCCTTGGAGCGGGCTTTGGACTTAGGATGGGAGATCCTGGCGGACTGTTTCAGCCCCGAAGAAACGGGGCTGCGGACCGAGCTGATCCAGAAATTCTGGCCCAAAAAGGACTAAGCTTGTGGCAAAGATAAAGCTCACCAAGAATGAGCTAAAGAAACAAAAAGATTCCCTTAAAATGTACCGCCGTTACCTTCCTACGCTGATGTTGAAGAAGCAGCAGCTCCAGGCGGAGATACGCATTACCGAGATTCGCATTAGGGAACTGCGGGAAGAGAAGGAGCGGCTGGACGAGCTTTTCAAAAACTGGATCGCCGTTTTTGGAGAAAGGGGCGTTTTTACCCCGGAAATCCTCACCATTACGCGGATAAAAACCGCCCGGGGCAATATCGCGGGTGTTCCTATCCCCCTGTTCGAGGGAGCCGAATTCGAAACCGCCCCCTACGATCTTGTCCGTAAACCCCTCTGGCTGGACTTTGCCGTGGAAAAATTAAAGCGGGCCTTCCTTATCGACCTGGAAAGCGGCGTGGTGGAAGAGCAGCGCCGCAGACTGGACCATGAACTGCGGGTTACCACCCAGCGGGTGAACCTGTTCGAGAAGATCAAGATCCCCGAAACCAGGGGGAATATCAAAAAGATCCAGGTCTACCTGGGGGATCAACAGACCTCCGCCGTGGTGCGGGGGAAGATCGCCAAGACCGGATTAGAGAGGGCCGCCCAATGATCATGCCCATGAAAAAGGTTTTCCTGGTGGTTATGGAAATGACCAGGGAAGAATCCCTTAAAAAGCTCCGGGAACTGGGGCTTGTCCACCTGGAGCGGAAAAGCGTTTCCTCTGAATCCCTCTCAAAAATCCTTGACCGGAAGGGCAAGATCGAAAACGCGCTGGGGATACTCCGTCCCTACGAGGCGGAGGCGAAGAAGGCCCGCAAGGGGGCCGGGCAGCCTGCCGCGCCGCGGCAGGACCAGCCCCCCCGGCGCCGGGCCAGTGATTTTCCGCGTCCCGAGGACGCCTTTTATTCCGCCGACACGCTGAACGAGTCCCAAAATTCCGATCTGACGACTCTGATTCTGGAATACGCGGACGAGCGGAAATCCCTGCGAGACCGGGCCGCCGTCCTGTCAAAAGAACGGAGCCGTATAGAAGAGTGGGGCGATTTCAAGGGCGGGGATTTTGCCTTTCTGGAGGAACGGGGGGTCAAGCTTATTCCCTATAAACTTTCCGCGAAATCTTTCGCCTCCCTGCCGCGGGATATTCCCTTCTTAAAGCTGGGGGTGGATAAAAATTCGGCGTATATTCTGAGCCTGGACCGGGAGATTCCCGGGGAAACGCCTTTTACCCCGCCGGACTTTTCCCTGACCGGAATCGGCGGAGAACTGGAGAAAATCCGGTCGCAGATGGCGGATATTGAAAAAAGACTTCTCGCGCTGGCCGATAAGGCGCCGGTCCTGGAAGCCGAGGGGAAAGCCCTGCTTAAGCAGCTCGAATTTGAAACCGCCCGCCTGGGTATGGACAGCCTTGAGGATATTCTTCCGGAGCGGCGGATAGCCTGGATCACCGGTTTTGTCCCCCAGGAGGATATAGGCCGCCTTAAAAGGGCGGCGGTGGAGAATTCCTGGGCCATGGTGGCGGACGATCCGGGACCGGATGACGCGGTTCCTACCAAGCTCAAAAACAATAAACTGGCCAGTCTTATCAATCCCCTGACGGAATTCCTGGAAGTGGTACCCGGCTATAACGAGGTGGATATTTCCGGCTGGTTCCTGTTTTTCTTTGTCATCTTTTTCGGGATGATCTTCGGGGACGCCGGTTACGGCTGTCTCCTTTTCGCTGCCGGCCTTGCCGTGGCCCTGAAAACCGCGAAAAAGGGGGTTCCCCAGGCCGTCAAGATGCTCCTCCTCCTCAGCGCGTCCAATATCCTGTGGGGGGTCCTTACCTGCACATGGTTTGGGGTAGATCCCCTCAAACTCCCGGCGGTCCTGCAGGGGATTGCCCTGCCCCTCATTTCCGGGGCGGTTTCCGCCCAGGGGCCGGAATCCAAGGCCATCGTGGATCAGAACCTTATGATCTTCTGTTTTTCCCTGGCCCTGCTCCAGCTTTCCATCGGCCATATCATCGGGATGGGGCGGAACCTCAAAACCGGTTCCCCGCGTTTTTTGGCGGATTTGGGGAACGTGGCTATGCTGGCGGGGATGTACAACGTGGTCCTTTTCCTGGTGGTGAGCAGCGAAGTGAGGCGGATTCCCCTTTTGCCAGCGAGTGTCTACGCCATCGCCGCCGGTTTTGTCCTGAACTTTGTTTTCGCCAATTACGAGGGCAGCGTCGGAAGATCCGTTCTGGAAAGTTTCAAGAACATCATTTCCGTGGTTCTGGGGATCACCAATGTATTTTCCGACATCATGTCCTATATCCGCCTTTGGGCAGTGGGACTGGCGGGAGCCTCAATTTCTTCCACGGTAAACACGCTGGCGGGTCCTTTATTGGGTAATTTTCTGGTGTTTCTTGGGATTATCCTTTTGGTGTTTGGTCACGGGCTCAACGTGATGCTCAATGTGCTTTCGGTACTGGTCCACGGGGTTCGTTTGAATACCCTGGAATTTTCCAGTCATGTGGGATTAGCCTGGTCGGGTACGGCTTATAAGCCCTTTTCGGACAAGTAGGAGGTTTTTCCGAAGCTAACCGGGTTTTGGGGAAAGTTCGCGGATGAAGCTGTTTCAAAATTTCAGGTTTTGAAACTGGTTTAGATTAGTGATCAGCGCGTTGCTGACAGCACGTTGCGCTGATGTTCGGTTGGACACAAGCGGCGATTCCGCCGCCCTAGATAGGAGTTATCATCGGCGCGTTGCGCTGATGCTCGGTTGGACCCAGGCGGCGATTCCGCCGCCTTAAAATAGGAGTTATTATGAATTTAGGATTATTAGGCGCCGGTTTGGTAATGGGTATTTCGGCGGTTGGTTCGGCAATTGGTATCGGTATCGCAGGTCAGGCGGTTATTGGCGCGTGGAAGAAGTGTTACATCGGCAACAAACCCGCGCCCATGACCCTGCTTGCTTTCGGCGGCGCGCCTTTGACGCAGACTTTTTACGGCTTTATCCTGATGATGCAGATGAAGACTGCCGCGCTGGCAAACACGGATAACCAGTGGCTCTACCTGGGTTTCGGCATTGCCTCCGGCCTTGCGATAGCTTTCTCCGCTATTGCCCAGGGTCAGGCCGGCGCGGCGGGCGCCGATGCCCAGGGTGAAACCGGGAAGGGTTTTACCCAGTACATCGCCATCGTCGGTATCTGCGAAACCGTCGCCCTTTTCGCTATGGTTCTTTCGATGATCAGCCTGGGCTAATTTTAATTTTGCGGCTTTGGCTGTTAGGACCCGGCTTATAAAAATAGGCGGCTTTGATCATGTGGAGGCCGTCTATATCGGCGGCGGCCGGCCGCCGGTCATTCAGACCATGTGGAAGGACCGCCTCTCCGCCGGGGACCTTAAAGGTTCCGGGGGGGAGGAGATACTGGCCCGGATAGACCGTCTCAAGGCTATGGGCTGCGGCCTCCTCCGTTTCGCTGTTCCGGACATTGAAGCCGCCGAAGTTTTGGGGGAACTTGCTTCGCGGGTCAGCCTTCCCCTGGTGGCGGATATCCACTTCGATTACCGGATCGCTCTCCGTTGTCTTGATTTTCCCGTCGCTAAAATACGAATTAACCCCGGTAATATCGGCGGCCGCGCCAATGTGGAGGCCGTTCTCGGTAAGGCGGCGGCCCGGGGCCGGCCTGTCCGTGTCGGGGTCAACGCGGGGAGCCTGCCCCAGGATCTGCGTTCGCTGGTGGACGAGGGGAAAATGGACCGCCATACGGCCCTGGTTGAAGCCGCCGCCCGGGAATTGAACATATTCCGGACGTTCAATTTTTTTGATTGTCTTGTCTCCATGAAGGCTTCCGGAATTGCCGATACTATACAGGCAAACCGCCTGTTCGCCGGGCGGGAATATTCCCTGGCTGACGGCGCGGTTCCTCTTCACGTGGGGGTAACCGAGGCCGGACCCCTGGTGGCGGGGGTGGTGCGTAATACCGCCGCCCTGCTGGATTTGCTGGCCGCCGGTATCGGCGATACCATCCGGGTTTCCCTCTCCGACAGCATGGAAAACGAGGTAATTGCCGCCAGGGAGATTCTGGGAGCCCTTTCCGGCGCCGGGGATCGGCCGCGCGGAATTAGCATTGTATCTTGTCCCCGCTGCGGCAGGAACAGCTTCGATACCCATGCCTTTACGGCGCGCTGGCTGCCGCGGCTTTACAGCCTGCCCGTTGACGCGGCCGTAGCCATTATGGGCTGCGAGGTAAACGGTCCCGGGGAGGCGCGGCACGCGGATCTGGGGATTACCGGGGCGGGGAACAGGGTGCTGTTGTTTCGGCGCGGCGCCGTTATCCGGACTGTCCGGGCGGAAGACGCGGACGCCGCTTTTCGTGAAGAATTGGAAAAGCTGACAGAAACGTTGTAAGCTTGTGAACTATGGGACCGGCTTCAATCCGCCGTATCCCAAATTTTTTTACACGGGGGCCGCCTGAGTAAACTTACAGCGGCCCTGTAGGAGTTATGCATGAGGAAGAAATTACTCTTGCTTGGTGTTGCCGGGTTTTTGGCCGTCAACGTATTCGCCGATCATTCCGGCGATAGACTGGGTTTGGGCCTGTTCGCGGGCGCCGGCAGCGCTACCGCCGCCGGAGGGGCTCAGTTTAACGGAGGTATTAGTCTAAAGGTCCCGGGACTGCCGGTTTTTTGGGGAATCAACGCCTCTATCGGCAACAACGCCACCGCCGTGAGCGTTACGGGGGATTATTACATCTTTGACGACGATCTGGTACGGGACAATTCCTTTGATCTGGACTGGTTTTTGGGTTTGGGCGGTTTTGGTCATTTCTATTTCGGCGATCCCTTTTCCGCCGCCCTGGGTGTCCGGGTGCCAATCGGCCTGTCCTGGCATGTTAACCAAAATTTTGAACTTTTTGCGGACATAACACCGGGACTTGGCGTTAAATTAACCGGTAGTCCTTTGTATTGGGTCGGCGGAGGCGAATTGGGACTACGGGTCTGGTTCTAGAGGTTCCGGCAGGCCGGGCGTCCGAATGAAGCCAAGGAAGCGTTGCTGTACGCTTATCCTTCTTGTCCTGGGGGTTGTTATTGCCCACGGCCAGGAGGAACGGCCCTGGTGGTACATCATGGAGCGTGGGAAACTGCTCTTCAGACAGGGGGATTACGGCGGCGCCCTCCTGTCCTTTGAGGATGCCCGCCGGCAGCGCAATGACCGCTATACCGGTATGGAAAAAGATTTTATCAATTTTTTGTCGAACCCCGAAGTCCGGACTCTTGGAGATTCCCTTGATATTATCGAGGATTATGTCGAAGACCGGAACTATGTGGATGTGCGGCAGGTTCTGGATGAACTGTACTACCGTTTTCCCCGGGAGGATCTCCAGAATTCCGCCCTCCGGGCCCTGGAAGAACTGGGAAAATTCAAGGATTACCCGGAAGCGGAATACTGGATAGGGGAGGTCTACCGTGTGGAGGGGGAACTGGGGCTGGCCCTGGGGCAGTATCAAAAGGCCCTGACCCTAAGCGCCCAGTTTGAGGATCCGAATTTTGAGATTGATCTGCTCTACAAAACGGCGGATCTTTACCGGGCCCGTCAGGATTTCAAGCGCATGGAGGAGACCCTATTAAAAATTGTGGAGGGAAATAACTTCCAGGGCCAGCCCTGGGATCCTTTGTGGTCGGGAAGTTCCGGCGAGTTTACGAGAACTTCCATGACCCGGATACTGGAGAATTCGGGGCCCATCCGTTTTCTTGTCATGTACCGTTACAACAACGGTTCTGTAGAGAGGGCTCACCGTCTGCTTGGTTTTTATTATTACGCTTTTAACCGGTATAACCGGGCGGCCGAACACCTGATGTTCGCGTTTCTTATCCAAAATTCTGTACTTATCGAGGAAGTGCGGCGGGATCGTTACGACTTTGTGTTTGAATCGCTGGAGAATTTGCTGGACAGTCTGGGGCGCCGGACCGATCTCCTTGAGTATGTGACCCAGTCGGAGTACTACCGCTGTGCTTACTATCTGGGGAACTCCCTCTACGGTATTGGCAGGGAGAGTTCTGCCCGGATTCTGTGGACTTTTCTGGGCGGCAGGGATCGGATTGGGGAATGGCGCAGCCTGGCCCTGGCCCAGCTTCGGCGGCCCTCCGTGGAAAACGCCGTCGAAGGCCCCTGAATCACCTGACTCCGGGGAAACCTTGTATAACGCCGTCTGCGCAGGGCGCCTTGACATTCGGCGTTTTCCCGTAGTATCTTTGGATATAAAATCAAGCGCCAATGGTGTAGCGCCGGCGGTAAGGAGATAAGCATGGCCCAGGCTAGTAAAAACGCGCGTACGGCGAGTAACACGCAGAAATTCTTTTGTTCCTGCGGGGGCGAGGTCAAAATGAAAACACTTTTTGAAAACGGCAAAGTAAAAAATATCGCCGAATGTGAAAAGTGCAAGCGTTTTGAGCGTCGTCCTTCGGATTTCAAATAGAGTTGGTCAGAAACTTCAGTTTCTGACCAACAGCCGCTTAAAAATAAACAGCGGAATTTGGGCAAACGGATGTAAAAAGCGTCTGCCCTATGGAGGGTTATCTTTTGGCAGATAAGAGCAGCTCCGCTGAAAAGCGGCATCGCCGGAGTGAGGAACGCCGGTTAAGGAACAAATCGGTAAAAAGCGCGGTTAGAACCAGCGCTAAAAAATTTGTCGCGCTGGCCCAGAAAAAAGAAGTGGCGGAGGCGGAAACGGCGCTGAAGGATATGATCAAGAAGATCGATACCGCCGCGGGAAAAGGGATTATAAAAAAGAACAACGCCGCCCGTAAAAAGTCCCGTATGCAGCGGCTTTTGAATTCGATAAAGGCGGCCCAGTAAGCAGGTTCCGCCGGTAATGCGGCATCGTTGACGGAATCTCCCCGGACATGTCCCGGTGGTTTGCCGTGTTGCGGCGTGAAATCCCGTGAGAATCCGCCACATGCGGTATGGTTTGTGTCTGTAGCTTGGTAAGCGTAAATGGCGGCCGGAAAATATACAAAAGCGGATATAATCGATTCCCTGTGCGAAAAAACCGGGATAACGCGGAAACAGGCGCGGATTGTTGTTGATTTGTTTATAGATGAGATAAAAAAAGCCTTGATACGGAATTCATCAATTGAGTTGAGGGGTTTTGGTACGTTTGAGGTCAAATTTCGTAAAGGCCGTCCAAAGGCCCGGAATCCCCAGACGGGGGAAGAAGTGCCGGTTGGTTCCCACGGCATCGCGGTTTTTAGGCCGGGTCAGGAACTAAAGCGGGCCGTTTGGGATACAGGACGGAACGAGGCCGCCGGTACTCAGAGCGCGGCGGATAGTGATGAATCTGGCTGCTAACTTACAGGCTAAACAGTTTTTTATTAACCTGGGGCTTGCGGTCCTGGGGATGGCGCTTTTTACCCTTTCGTTTCCCAACCCGCTGGTAGAAAAAGGAATTCCCCTGCTTGCCTGGCTGGCCTGGACCCCGGTTTTTCTGCTGATTAACCGTGTAAGTCTTCCCGCTTCGATCTTTTGGGGCGCCCTGTACGGGTACGGGGCCTACAGCCTTTTCAACTACTGGATGGGCGCGTTTCATCCAATGGCGGGCCTCATTATCAATACCATCTACACAGTCTACCTGGGTATAACTTTTCCCCTGCTTAAGCTGACGGAGATTCTGTTTCGCCGCCGTTTTTACCTGGTCCAGTGGGCCGTCTGGCTGGCCTACGAGTACCTGCGGACTCTGGGCTTTTTGGGGTATCCTTACGGAATCTCTGGCTATTCCCAGTGGGAACTTATCCCTGTTATCCAGGTGGCCCGGCTGGGCGGGGTTTGGGCGGTATGCGCCCTGATTGTTTTTCCCTCCGCATGGCTGGGCGCCGCGTTGAGGGGGACGGGCGGCGCCGGGGCGATACCGGGGGCCGTTGCCGGTTTTTTTCGCCGGGAATGGGTAAGCGCCCTCGCGTGGTTTGTCTGCGTATGCCTTGCCCTTGGCTATGGGTTTTTTTCCCTTGAGGATTACGGGGACGCGCCGCGTGTCCGTATTGCCCTGATCCAGCACAATACCGATCCCTGGCGGGGGGATATGGACGAATACCGGCAGAATTTCCGGGTGTTAAGCCGTCTTTCCGATGAAGCCCTGCGGACCGATCCAAAACCCGACATGGTGGTTTGGTCGGAAACCGCCTTTGTTCCCCGGATCTACTGGCACAGCAACTACCGGGACGAGCAGGAATCCTGGGATTTGGTCCGGGAACTTCTGAACTACCTTTCCCGGCAGGAGGTCCCCTTTGTGCTGGGAAACGACGACGCCCGCCTGGAGGGGAATGGCCGCGGGGGCTGGGATCGCGTGGATTACAACGCGGTTTTGCTTTTCGAGGGAGCGGAGATCCGCGATCTGTACCGCAAGCTCCACCTGGTTCCCTTTACGGAGTATTTTCCCTACGAGCGGCAGTTCCCCCGGATATACGACGCCCTGGTCAAGGCGGATACCCATTTTTGGGAACGCGGAAAGGAGGCCACGGTTTTTTCCGTCCCTATTCGGCGTTCCGGCGGTCCCGGGACCTTGAAATTCTCCACCCCTATCTGTTTTGAGGACACTTTTGGTTATTTAAGCCGGGATTTCGTGAGGAATGGCGCGGAGCTTATCGTGAACCTTAGCAATGACGCATGGTCCCACAGTCTTTCCGCCCAGAATCAGCATTTGACTATGGCGGTGTTCCGGGCCGTGGAGAATCGCCGTTCCATGGTCCGTTCCACGGCATCAGGCCAGACCTGCGGGATAAACCCCGACGGCCGTATCATCGCCCTGGCCCCCCCCTTCACGGAGTCTTGGATTACCGTTGAAGTCCCGGCGCTTACCGGCAGGACCCTCTATACCGCCTGGGGGGATTACCTGGGCAGGTTTTTCGCGGCCCTGGCGGCGGCCCTGTTGATTTTCGGCGCGGTATACCGTATACTTTTAACATTAAAAAATGATTCTGCCGCGAACGAATGAAACCGGCAGTTCGGCTTTGTCAGGCTGTTTGTTTAACATAAACGGCCAGGGTACGGCGGACGGTGGTTTCGTGTTTCCGAATGATTAACAGGCGCCGGCGGCAAGGAAGGGATCAATGAATACCCGAAAGAAGATACTCATAGTTGACGATGAGCAGCTTAATCTTGAGTTCTTTGAAGTCATGCTCTCCAAACTCGGCTTTACCGTCGAAAAGGCGAATGACGGGCTGGAGGCTCTGGAAAAGGTCAAGCAATTTTTGCCGGACCTTATTCTCCTGGATAATATCATGCCCCGCATGTCGGGCTGGGAAGTAACCAAAACCCTTAAGGCGGACCCTAAATTCCAGGATATCCCGGTTGTTATGTTTTCCGCCCTTGACGATGTAAAGGACAAGCTGGAAGGTTATGAACTGGGGGTTGAGGATTACATCACCAAACCCTTCAACTTTTCCGAGGTTCTTGCCCGTATCCGGGTCGTTCTGCGGAACCGGGAACTTTTTGCCCAAATCGCGGCGCGGGAAGACCGGCTAAGTTTGGCGGAAACCCTGAACAAGGATACCGAAAGGGGCCTTCGTGATTTTATCCGCGGGCTTGATGAGATGGATGTGGTTCTGGCGAAATGTTCGAGTCTGGGGACCGGGGCCGGCGAGGTTTCGCCGGTTCTTTTGGAAGCGGCGGAAAAAAGCCGTTCCCTGCGGCGGCGGATAGCGGAACTGGAGGGGCGGATTGAAAAAACAATGGCGGAATGGGAAGAATTAAAGAAAAATGAAGTGGGCATTAGGGAACTTGAAGATAAAAGCTGGGATTACAGGCGTCAGGAATAGTTCAAGGCATGACTAAAACGGAAAGCGAAAGGAAAAACGGCTCCGCCGAGGTGGTTCTTGGAGAAACTACTGTTTTTGAGGGGTTTCTCCGCTTTAAGGAAACCCTGCGAATCCGGGGGAAGTTCAAAGGCACCATAGAGGCAACCGGGGCCCTTATCGTTGACAAAGGCGCGGTGGTGGAGGCGGATCGTATTTCTGTTACATCCCTTACGGTCTGCGGTACCGTGATTGGCGCCATATACGCGATAGATAAGGTGGATATGCTTAGCGGCGCGGAGGTACGGGGGGATGTTACCGCGGCGCGGCTGCGGATTGCCGATGGGGTGTTGTTTGACGGCCAATGCGGTATGACCGGGACGGATAAAGAAGTGGAAATATTTTCCCGTCCTACCGGGGAAATAAAAGCGGAATTGCAGAGACTCCATGTGCCCCGGCGCGAATAGTAATGTTCCTGAAACGGGGTCCGTTCTTTCCGCCGGAGTTCTGGCCCGGCGTCTGGTAAAAGCCCTGGGTTTCCGGACTATGGCGGCGGCGGAGTCCTGTACCGCCGGCATGGTGGCGGATCTGGTTGCGCGGATCCCCGGCGCTTCGCGGGTACTGTGGGGTTCATTTGTTACCTATATGCCGGACGCGAAGGTCAAGGTCCTGGGGCTTGACGTTGGGGATCTGAAAAAATTCGGGCCTGTAAGCCGGGAGACCGCCCGCGCCATGGCGCTGGGGGCCCTGGACAGAAGCGGCGCTGATTACGCGGTGGCGGTTACCGGTCTGGCCGGTCCCGCCGGCGACGGGACCGCCGCGCCGGTGGGAACGGTATGGATAGCCACCGCGGACCGGGAACGCGCGCCGCTGGTCCGCAGGTTTTACTTTGAGGGGACGCGGAACGAGATTCGAAAACGCGCCGCGCGGAAATCGCTGGAAGCCTTATTAGAGCGAATTTTATTGGGAGATCGTGATGAAAACGAAGTTCTTTCTCCCGTTTAACATTTTATAGGAGAACAGGTTTATCTATGGCAGTTGCACGGAGAATCCCAAGGGCGAAATCGGAGGAACTTCCGTTGGAAGAAGCGGTAACGGCGGACCGGAGAAAGAGAATTTCGGCTGGGCCCGGTAAGGAAGATGATTTTTCTTCCCCCGGCAGTGAACCGGAAGAAAGCCGGTTGGACCCCGGGGAAGACAGTTGGGGGGACGACGATAACCAGGAGGATCGTCCGGGGAACCGGGTAGTGGTTCGTACCCGGCGGACTGTTCCGTCACGGGATACCCGTGAGCGGGATTCCCGGTCCCGGCAGGGTCCCGGCGAGGGCTATGACAACGGGAATTCCTACGGGGAATATTCCCGGCTTCCCGAAGGGGCGCGGCCGGCGGCAAAGCCCCCCGCCGAGGGGAATTTCGCGGCCCCCCCGCCCAAGGGGCGGCCCCCGGTTTCGCAGGAAGCGATGGCCCTGCCCAAGAGTCTTCCCCCCATGCCGGACATTTACGGCAAGCCCGAGCCCCGGGGGGATCAGGATAACGGAAAACCCCGGCTTTGCATCAACGAGCTTATCCGGCTCAACATGATGGACCTGCGGGATCTGGCGGCCTGCTACAACATTTCCCACGAGGACATGGTGAACATGAAGAAGCAGGAGATCATCTTCTCCCTGCTCAAGGCCCATACCGAGCGCGGCGGGGTCATTTACGCTTACGGGTCCCTGGAGATACTCCCCGACAGTTACGGCTTCCTCAGGAGTCCGCAAAATTCCTACCTGCCCGGCCCCGACGACATCTACATCAGCCCCAGCCAGATACGGCTTTTTGCCCTCAAGACCGGGGACACCGTTTACGGCCAGATCCGCAGCCCCAAGGAACAGGAACGTTTTTTCGCCATGCTGCGGGTGGAGACGGTGAACTACGACGATCCCACGGTGGCCCAGAACCGTATTCCCTTTGATAACCTTACCCCCCTGTACCCCAACGGGAAGCTGAACCTGGAAACCGTCACCGAGGGGGTCAGCGAGCGGATCATCAACCTGTTCTGCCCCATCGGGAAGGGCCAGCGGGCCCTCATCGTCGCCCCCCCCCGGACCGGTAAGACCATCATGATGCAGAAGATAGCCAACGCGATCACCAGGAACCACCCGGAGGTGTACCTTATCGTGCTCCTCATCGATGAGCGGCCCGAAGAGGTGACCGACATGGAGCGTACCGTCCGGGCGGAGGTGATCTCATCGACCTTTGACGAACAGGCGACCCGCCATGTCCAGGTCACCGAAATGGTATTGGAAAAGGCCAAGCGCCTGGTGGAGCATAAAAAGGACGTGGTAATCCTCCTGGATTCCATTACCCGGCTGGCCCGGGCCTACAACCAGACGGTCCCCACCAGCGGGAAGATACTTTCCGGCGGCGTGGACAGCAACGCCCTCCACAAGCCCAAGCGGTTTTTCGGCGCCGCCCGGAACATCGAAGAGGGGGGGAGCCTGACGATCATCTCCACCGCCCTTATCGAGACCGGCAGCCGCATGGACGAGGTTATCTTTGAGGAATTCAAAGGCACCGGCAACCTGGAAATCAACCTGGATCGCCGCATTTCCGACCGCCGCCTCTTCCCGGCCATCAACATCAAGAAATCCGGGACCCGGAAAGAAGAACTTCTCCTTACCGAGGAAGAACTCCAGAAGATCTGGATCCTCCGCAAGGTTATTAACCCCATGGACGACATCGAGATCATCGAGCTCCTTGTTGACAGGATGAAGAAAAGCAAGAATAATGAGGCCTTCCTGCGATCCATGAACACCGGCAGCGCCGGCGCGGATTAGGAGTCCTTAAACCCCAAGGGGAGTTGGACAGAATCGGAGGACCTATTTACCATGAGAGACAAGATTCACCCCAGGTACGAGATGACGAAGATTACCTGCGCCTGTGGAAACGTCATTGAAACCCGTTCCACCGTCAAGGACATCAAGGTGGAAATTTGTTCCGCCTGTCATCCGTTTTTTACCGGCAAACAAAAGCTGGTGGATACCGCCGGCCGCATCGAGCGTTTCCGCAGGAAGTACAACATCAAAGAATAGGGCGCCGGCAAAGATTTTCCGCCGGATAGCCCCTATGGATAGGCTCCCAGGATCTTCGGCGTTCTCAGTCGGGGGTTAAAGAAAATGACGCAGGGGATTTTTGCTCCGGCGGTGATAAGACGCCCCCGGACCCATAGCATTGGTCCCCGCTCCTCCCAGCCCGTATATTCAATCCCCCGTATGTCCTCTGGTTTCAGCCTGTCCGTGCCGGCCGGGGGATTTTCTTCCCCATACGAGCCAACGCGGTAAAGCATGGCCAGGTAATTCGCCTCATCGTAGCGGGGCCGGACTTCGGCCTCAAATTGGGCCTCCCCCTGGGCCAGGAGAAAACCGGTATCCCGGCGGGCGAAGGCGCGGGCCAGTTCCGCCAGGTAGGCCTGGGCCTCCGGGGCCATGTTTTCCCAGGCAGGGCCTTCCCCCGGCAAGGCCCCGGAAGCCGGAGCCGCCGGCCTTTTTTCCGGGGCAAGTTCCGGGCTTTGGCCGTCCCCCAGTCTGAGACCGGCGCAGCCCGCGATCAAAAGGTTTAGAAGCAGGACCGCCAGGGCCGGCGGCAGCGTTTTTTTCATGATCTTAGTATACCACGGCCCCGGATTCCGGGGGAAAACTAAAAACATGCCAGGGCGAAACGCCCCGCCCCTTAAAGTCCTCGTCCGCGATCGTATCCCCGGGTTCATCAACCTTGAAATTCGGGGATTCCGCCAGCCGCCGGATCTCTTCCCACGCCAGGCGGAAACGGCCCGTCCCCGCGCTGAACCAGAGCTCCCCCCCGGCGTCCAGAAGGCTGAGGCAGCGGGCTATGAGCCGGGGATGATCCCGTTTTATATCCAGGACCCCGGCCATCTTCTTGGAGTTGGAAAAAGCGGGGGGATCCAGGATGATAAGGTCCCATTTCCGGCCTTGTTCGGCGGCGTTTTCCAGGAAACCCGGGGCGTCGGCGCGGATAAAGCGGAAACGGCCCCCCGTTTTGGCCTCCGCCAGGTCGTTAAGGCTGAAATTCCGCCTTCCCCAGTCCAGGTAGGTGTTGGAAAGATCCACCGAATCCACCGAAGCCGCCCCTCCGGCGGCGGCGCAGACCGAAAAGGCGCAGGTATAGGCAAAGAGATTCAGCGTCCGCTTCCCCCCGGCCTTCGTTCCAAGCAGGCTGCGGACTCCCCGCCGGTCCAGGAAAAGCCCGGTATCCAGGTAGTCCGACAGGTTTACCTGGAATTTTAGCTTCCCCTCGTTGACAATAAGCTCCAGGCCCGCCCCTGGGGAATTGGACTTTTCGTACTGCTCCTGCCTGCGGAGCAGCCGGCGCCGCTCCTTCATGTAGATTCTTGACCGGGGTATGTCCAGGGCCGCGGCCATGGCCTCTTCCATCGCGGCGAGCCAGGACGCTTCCT
>JAISLX010000132.1 GCA_031277045.1 Treponema sp. | reverse complement strand
GCCGGTTTTGGGTTTCCTCTCTATCTTCACGGCATACCGCCGGAAAACACTGTTTTTAATGAGTAATGAGCGATTAGTAATGAGCAATGCGAAGACAAGTGGCTTTCCTGTCTTTCATTCCTCATTTCTCATTCCTCATTGTCCTTCTCATCGGTTCTTATTACCCTGGCCTGGGTGAAAACCCGCACCTGGCCTGGGTGAAGACCCACACCTGGCCTGGGTGAAGCCCCACACCTGGCCTGGGTGAAGACCCACACTTAGCCTGGGTGAAGCCCCACACCTGGCCTGGGTGAAGCCCCACACCTAGCCTGGGTGAAGCCCCACACCTAGCCTGGGTGGAGGTCTCATTACGCGACTGTCAAGACGCTGTTAAACGAGATGGTTCGGGGTTCTTTGAGCGGACTGCTTCCACCGCTGTACTGCGTCTTTACCTCCACCTTCCACTTCCCCGCGCCAAGCGCCGGGACAATCCCAATCAGCTTGGACGCGGTGTTCTCCGCCAGATGGCCGCTAACCTTGACCCGCCCCGCCGGGTCAGCCTGCGGGACGAAGTACACGCCCACTTCCGGGTTGTCCCCCACTATCTTGAGCTTGTGCCCCGCGATACTGAACATTCCGCCGGGGGTAAGGGTCTCGTTCACCGACTCGGTGGTTACGTCGATGAACTCGTCGATGTAGCCCTGCACGTCCGCAAGGCCCTCTACCTCCACCACGATGCGCTCTGCCAAAGCGCGGAGCGGCGCGAGCACACGGAAGCGGAAACTGACCGGGTGCTTGTGCGCGTCATGCCCCTCGAACACCACGTCGAAGGTGCCGCCCACGTTGGGGTGTATGGAGAAATACTTCAAACTGACGGCGAACCCGTCGCAGAGCTGGTAAACCACTTCGTCCAGGAACTGCCGGACGTGCTCCACCAGGTCGTCGTAGTTCCCCGTAAAGCCGCCCCGGTTTTTGAGCGCGGCGCACACCTGCTCGATGGTGAGGCTCGCCTCGCTGTCCGTGCGCGCGATATACGCGCCCTCCACGCCGGGAAGGTAGTTTGGGTAGAGTTTTACCCTGATGCGGTGCAGCACCTCGGTTATTGCGTTAATGACTGCCATACAAAGCCTCCTGCATTAATGAGTGGTGAGAAACGAATAATAAGCGGTGAGAAATAAACAATGAGAAATGAGATAATGTTTGTTGAATAACAGGAAATGAATAACGAAGCGTTACGGGAGGGAGTTAAAAGTAATTCAGCTAACAATTGGGGGGGGGGGGGGGTAATATAGTAAACATATTCAAGAAACTCACCCTTCTGCCTCGCTTGCGGCTGTATACCAGCCGGAATGTGAATACACTAACCAAAAAGCGCAGTCATGTCAAGCGCAAAACGACGCTTCGGCGTTACCCCGGCGCTGCCGCCCAGTTCCCCGGTCATGGGGCCCCTTGTGTGGTTTCGCCGTTTCCGCTATGGTATTCGCAGCCGCGGGTCCTGCGCGGGACGCGGATAAAACCGGAATATGAAAAGTTATAACGAAAGACCTTCCCAAAACCGGAACTTTTGGGAAAACAGCCTTGGATTTATGGGAACAAGCGGACTTTGGGCCGTTTGTTCGGGCGCGTTTCACATAACCGGCCGGTTTTTGGGAAACGCCCACAAACGCGGCAGCGCTGGTCCGGAGGACTGGTCTCAGAATCCGGCCTGTTGTGAAATATTTTTTATGTGCTGCAGCAAAGCCGCCCTGTGGCGGCTTTTTTTATGCGCGGGCAAGTCCGCGTCAACAGCCTGCCGTGTTGGGGGGAGGAATGCTTAAAGGACGATCCCTGGTGGAACCGGGGGACTACAGCCTTGAGGAGATGGACGGCCTGTTTCGCCTGGCGGAACAGATCGAGGAAGACGGGGACTTTCTCCGGCAAAGCTGCCGGGGAAAGGTTCTGGCTACGCTGTTCTTTGAACCCAGTACGCGGACCCGGCTTTCGTTCGAGGCGGCGATGCTGCGCCTGGGGGGGAGCTGCCTGGGCTTCGCGGAACCGGGTTCCAGTTCCGCCGCCAAGGGGGAAAGCCTTGCGGACACGGTACGGACTGTGGCCTGTTACGCGGACATTGTCGTTATGCGGAATCCCAAGGAGGGGGCGGCCCTGCTGGCCTCCCGCTGCGCGGATGTGCCGGTCATCAACGCCGGGGACGGCGGCCACCACCACCCAACCCAGACCCTGACGGATCTTTTGACCATCAAACGGCTTCGGGGGAAAGGAGGGGGGAATTTACAGAACACGCTCCAGGGACTTACGGTGGGTTTCTGCGGAGACTTAAAGTTTGGCCGCACGGTTCACTCCCTGGCAAAGGCCCTGGCCCGTTATGGGAATCTTACCATGATTTTTATTTCCCCCGGTGAGCTCAGGCCGCCTGAGTACATCACCCGGCTTCTGGAACAGCAGGGCATCGCCTACCGGGAAATCAGCAGTTTCGAGGAAGCTATGCCCATCCTGGATGTGCTGTACATGACCAGGGTGCAGCGGGAACGTTTCTTCAACGAAGAAGACTACATCCGCCTGAAAGATACCTACGTTTTAAGCCCCGACAAGCTTGAAAAAGCGCGGGACGATCTTATTATCCTGCACCCCCTGCCCCGCGTTAACGAAATCGCCGTCGAGGTGGACGCGGACCCCAGGGCGGCGTACTTCAAGCAGGCCAAATACGGCATGTATATGCGAATGGCCTTAATTGCCAGCGTACTGGGGGTACATCATGCTTAACATCGATCAGATAAAAAACGGCATCGTTATCGATCATATCAAGGCGGGACTGGGAATTAAGGTTTTCAACTGGCTGGGGCTGGACAAAGCCTGTTACGGCGTCGCTTTTGTGATAAACGCCAATT
Source organism: Treponema sp. (assembly GCA_031277045.1). The sequence continues at coordinate 4,150 of JAISLX010000132.1, read as the reverse complement.
CCAAGGAGATGGGAAAAAAGGACATCATCAAAATCGATAACACGATCAGCATTAACTTTGACGTGCTGGGTCTTATCGATCCCAATATCACGGTGAATATCATCGAGAACGAAGTTATCACCGAAAAGATCAAGCTTAAACTGCCTGAACGGGTAGAAAATGTGCTGCTCTGCAAAAATCCCCGGTGCATCACCTCTACGGAAAGCTACGCCCCCCACATCTTCCATCTGGAGAATCCCCGGCAGCGGACTTACCGCTGCGAATACTGCGACGAGATCAGATTCGCGGGGGATTTCCGGTAATGACCGGCTTTTGTTAAACCGCGAACCGGGCGATAAGGAGAACAGGATGTACGCTGTCGACAAACTTTACCGGATGGTCGCGGAACGGGGCCCCGTGTGCGTGGGCCTGGATACCGCCGTGGAATACGTGCCGCCCCCGGAGCGCGGGAACGCCGCATCGGACGCCGCCGCCGTGCTGGCCTACAACAAGGCCCTGATCGACGCCACCATCGACGCGGCGGCCTGCTACAAAGTTCAGATTGCCTGCTACGAGGCGATGGGCCTTGCGGGGCTTGGGGCCTACGCGGAAACTCTGCGGTACATTCGGGAATGGGGCGCGCTGGTAATTGCCGACATCAAACGGGGGGATATTGCCGATACGGCCCGGCGTTACGCCCAGGCCCATTTCCAGGGGGATTTTGAGGCGGACTTTGTTACCCTTTCCCCCTACATGGGGATGGACTCCATAGAGCCTTGGTTTTCCCGGGCCGAAGAATTGGGAAAGGGCGCCTTCGTGCTGATGCGTACCAGCAACAAGGGGATGCGGGACTTTGAGTACCTTGAGTTGAAAACCGCCCCCGGCACGGACAAAGCGGCCGGCCCCCCCACGGACAAAGCCGGTCCGCAAAGTTCCGCCACAGATATCCCCGTCCGCGATCCGTTCCGGCTCTACAACGCGGTGGGAGACAAACTTTCCGCGCTGGCGGAGGCCGGAACAGGCCGCTACGGTTACGGCGTCTTTGGGGCGGTAGTGGGCGCGGATCCCAAGTCCGGCGCCGAACGTGAGGAAGCGGCGGCGATCCGGTCCCGTTACGCCAATCTTTTTTTCCTTATCCCCGGTTACGGCGCCCAGGGCGGCGCGGCGGAAGACGCCGCGTTACTGCTGCGGGACGGCAACGGCGGGGTAGTAAACGCCTCCCGCTCTATCCTTCGGGCCTGGACCGCCGAACTCACAGCCGCAGGCGAAACCTGCGAGGGACCGGACTGCAGGGCGGATAACCGTTTTGCCGCGAAAGCGGCCCGCCGGGCCGTCATCGCCATGCGGGACGCCATCCGGTCGGCCTGCCAGCCCCCCGGCAGCCTGCCGCCGCAATCTAACGGCGGCCTCAATAGACTTGTCCGGAAACTGCCTTAACCAGTTCGTCCAGTCTGTACCCGGAACTTTTCGCGGCCCGCAGCATGATCCGGTCAAATTCGGCAATAAAGCCGGCCCTTTCGGCTGTTCCCGCGGCGGCGGCGAAAACCGGCCCAAGCGCATCCTCCTCTTCGGCAAGCAGGAAGTACGACAAGTATACAAGGCTTTCCTCAAAGGCTTCCTTGTTGAACCAGGTAACGTTGTTAAAACTGTTTACCCCCAGGATCCGCTGAAAGTCGCCGGCCTGGCAGTTTTCGGCGATTAGCGCCGCCCAGGTTCCCGCTCCGGCCCCCGTGAGGATCTTTGTAACGGCCGCTTTAGGTTTCGCGGCTTTAGGCTTCGCCGTTTTACCGGGTTTTTCCTTTTTCAGCTTGCCTGGTTCGCTTTCCGTATCTGCCGCCGCGCAGGTCCGGCCCAGCAGGGCTTTCATAAGCTCCACTACCCGCCAGGATTCGCCGGCGGCAAAGCCCAGGTTCCGGAAACATTCACCAAGCTTCCGGTCCAATTGCCAGTGGTTCAGCAGGGCCAGGGCCGCGGCGCCTTTTCCGGGCAGTTCCGGATCAAAGATTTCCCGCAGCAGGGTCAGGACCCCGTAACCCAAGACATAGGCCGCAAAGCCCCGCCGCAAAACCGGGGCGGTCTCAGTCGCGGAAAAGGCCGTGTTTCCGGCGGTTCCCGGCGTCCCCGCCGCGGCGTCCTCCATCGCGGTGTCCAGGGGCCGCAGGGCCTCTGCCACCGGGCCTGTTCCGATTCCGGTAAGTTGTTCCAGGAAACCGGAAAACCGCTCCAGGGCGCGGGCCGCCGGTTTAGCCTTCCGGTTTGTGTTCCCCGGACCGGAAGCCGCGACATCCTCCCGGACGGCTGTTTTCCCCGCCGGTTCCGCCGGGAAGGCGGCAAGGCCGGGATAGACAAAGGGTTCATACGCGCCGTCCGCGCCGCCCAGGTACTCAACGGCGGTTTCGATAAAATCACGGATTGGCTGCAGAAAATCCCGCGGCAGGGAGGCCAGCGCGCCGGAATCCCCGGATTCGAGGGCGGTTTCCAGGGCCCGGACCCGCTGGGGGGCAAAAATTCCGGTAAAGGGGCGGTAGATCGCGTCAAGAAACAAGTCCGCCGCCGCCGCGTCCGGGTCCGGGGTCCCCCGGCCCCCCAGTTCGTGGTTCAGCCGGGACCAGCGCCGGGACCAGGGGCCCCCCGCGCCGTCTTCCCGCTCGTGAATGTCCAGAAAAACCTGGGATTCGTATCCTTTGAGGGACACAAACAGCCCCTTTTCACTGAGTTCTTTGGAAGACCGGATAAACCAGAGGCCGGAACGCTGTTCGTGAAAGAAGCTGAAATATTGGTCTTCCCCGTGGATTGACAGGGCCTCCGTCAGCGTATCCTGGCGCAGGCGGCCGTTCCCCTGGGGAATTGGCGGGGAGCTTTGCCTAATCCAGCCGGCAGTTCCGTGATACGAGTTGTTGTAGAGTACCAGGGCCCGTTCGTCCCAATTCCGGTTGGAATAGGCGAACACGTTTTCGTTTACCTGGCCTTCGGAACTGTAAAAGTCATAGAGGCGGAAGGCGGCGCTGCCAGAGAAGATGTGCCGTTTTTTCATCAGGGGGAAGATCTCCCGCTCGTGCCGGTCCACCAGGTACCCGTCGGGCCGCTCGTCCCGGTAGGCCCGGCGGTATTCCATGCCGTACTTTTCCTCAAAACCCTCGATTTGCCCGTGGCCGAACATGGGGAGCCCCGGCATGGTCACCAGGAGGGTACAGATGCCAAAGTACTTGTCCCCTTTGCCAAACTGGGCAACGGCGGTATCCTCGTCGGGGTTGTTCATAAAATTCACAAAGCGTTTCAGAATCTCCGGGTCAAATTCCAGCGTGTTTTTGATGGTGGCCCGGTATTTGCCGTTTTCCTCGTTTTTCAGCATGTTCATGAAGGCGGAGTTGTAGACCCGGTGCATCCCCAGGGTCCGCACAAAGTAGCCTTCCATCATCCAAAAGGCCTCCGCCAAAAGCAGCGTGTGGGGGGCCTCCGCGGCGCAGCGGTCCACCACCTCCCGCCAGAACTCCACGGGGATCCGGCGGTTGAATTCGTCGTTGGAAATGGCGTGTTCCGCCCGGCTGGCGATGTCCCCGCCCCGGCCCGGTTCGGGGTACCAGAGCCGCTGGATATGGCGTTTGGCAAGGGTCATGGCGGCGTCAAAGCGGACAATCGAAAACTGCCGGCATACCCCGACAATCGTGCGGATCACCGCCTCCCGGGCCTCGGGGTTCAGAAAGTCGATCTGGGCGGTGTCGTTCCAGGGCATGGAGGTCCCGTCATTGCCGTGGTAGATGTAACGCGCCTCCCCCGTGCGGTTGTCGGTGCGCTTAAATACCACCGCCGCATCGGTGCGGTTAAAGTAGTGTTCCTCGATCTGGATGGTCACATCATCCCGGCCCGAAAGGTTCCCGCAGTTGTAGTTGTAGCCGGGGAAGGGGGGGTACGGGAGCTGGAGGAAGCGGTCCGGATGCTCGATAACCCAGCGGGAATCGACGCCCGTATGGTTGGGGACCATGTCCGAACCCAGGCGGATCCCCCGGCGGAAACACCGCTCCCGTAGATTTGCCAGGGCCCCCCAGCCCCCCAGTTCCGCGGCAATGTCGTAATCGTAGAGGCTGTAGGCGCTGGCCGCCGCCTCGGGGTTGCCGGTCCACTGCTTGATGATCCGGCTGGCGTTGCTGCGCTCCCACAGGCCGATAAGCCA
>JAISLX010000084.1 GCA_031277045.1 Treponema sp. | reverse complement strand
CGGAGGCGGCGCGCCGGTCAAGGTTGACCCGTCGGACATCGTGGTGAACAACCCCTCCGAAGTCATCGCCGTCATTCCCTCCCTTGCCGCCGGCGTCTACCAGGTGCGGATCACCACCCAGCACGGCGGAACCAGGCAGCTCAAAACCCCGCATACCTTTACCTTTGACAAGCCTCTGACGGTCGTCTGACCGTGTCCGGGGGAGGCCGGACTTACGCCGTAGTGTAGGTCAGGCTTACGCCGTAGTGTAAGTCAGGCTTACGCCGTAGTGTAAGTCAGGCTTACATGGTAAGGGAGGCCGGGCCTTCCCTGCGCGGGGGAGGATGTCCCCGCTATGGTGGGGAGGGTCTCTCACCCTGCGCGGGGCGTTGGGGGTGTCCCCCTCATTACTCATCATACAAGGGGTAACACGGTGAAAAGGCGGGCAGGAGCGGCGGCGCTGTGCGCAGCCCTGTGCGCGGCCCTGCTTTCCTGCGCCGGCATGGGCGGGAGCGGGGAAGAGGCGTACACTCTCCATTTCTCAGGTGACATTCAAGGCACAGTTACCGTCCGCCGGGACGGGGCGGGAAAGGTTACCGTTACGCCCGCGCTTTCAGATGGCGGCATTTACTACATTACGCACGGGCTCTGCCCCCTCATACCGGAGTGGGCGGGTGATGTGTGGGTGAATGGGAACCTTAAAGAAACCGTTATTGACGGCAATACCTTAACCGCATCTCACGCGGACGGCAGTTGGGAGAAAACGGTTGTGGACGGCGGCGCCGCGACAACCACCTATGCGGACGGCCATTGGGAGAAACGTGTTGTGGACGGCAATACCACGACAAGGACCGACTCATACGGCTGGCGGGAAAAAACTGTGGCGGACGGTAATACCGCGACAACCACCTATGCAGGCGGCGCGTGGCTTAAACGTGTTGTAGACGGCAATACCACGACAATCACCCGTTCAGGCGGCGGCTGGTGGAAAACGGTTGTGGACGGCGGCGCCACAACAGAAACTGATTCATACGGCTGGCGGGAAAAAACCGTGGTGCATAAGCAGGGGCACGATATATTCATATACCGGGAATCCGGTTACCGGGAGGGAGTGAGCAATGGGGGGGAGTGAGCGGGGCTGTTGACGGAGCCGGGGCCGGCATATATGCTGAATTGTCGTTCGGGGTGGCCGGGCCGCGGGGGTTTCCCCCAGGGTTTGTCCGGGAACAGCGATGTTCCGGATTAGTTCCATGCGCGCCCGCCTGAGATTAGACCCGTTGAACCTGATCCGGATAATGCCGGCGTAGGGAGCAATTAAACCGGAACCGCAGTCCTGCGGCCTTGTAACCGGGGTTTATGGCTTTTTAACGAAGGCCCGGCAAGCGCCGACGGCAAACTGCCGGCGGCAAACTGCAAATGCGGCAGGCCGCAGCCCGGTGTCCGTCATTCCGCCTATTGCTTTCTACCCGCGTTCTCCCGGCCGGCAGTCTGCCCGCCGCCAGGTTTTTCAGGGCGGCCCGGACGCGGGGAGTGCATCATGCACAGAAAAATCGTCTTCGTTGTCTTGTTCGCGGCTCTCGTCAGTTCCTCCCTCTTTTCGAGGGGCAGGGCCGGCGCGGAAGCGCGGGAAGTGGTGATCTGGACCTACGATTCCTTCACTTCCGAGTGGGGCCCCGGCCCGGCGGCGGCCAAGGACTTCCAGGAGCGGAGCGGCGTCAGCGTCAGATGGGTGAGCCACGGGGACGCGGGGGAACTGCTGGCCCGGCTTCTGCTTGAGAAGGGGGAGGCCCGCGCCGACATCATTCTGGGGCTGGATCAGAATCTGGCCTCCCGCGCTCTGGCTTCGGGGCTGCTGGAAGCTTACAAACCTGCCGGGGCGGACAAGATACTGCCTGAGTTGATTGTCGATCCGGGCTGGTCCCTTATCCCTTTCGATTACAGTTACTTTGCCTTTGTGTACGATTCGGAGGCCCTGCCCCGTCCTCCGGCCAGTCTTGAAGAGCTGACAGGGGAATCCTACGCGGGGAAGATCATTCTGATGGACCCCCGCAGTTCCTCGCCGGGGCTTGGGTTTTTCGGCTGGGTCCGGGCGGTGTACGGCTCAGGCTGGCGGGACTACTGGCGGCGGCTTTCCCCTTCGATCCTGACAATTGCCGAAGGCTGGAGCGGCGGCTACGGCCTTTTTACCAACGGGGAAGCTCCTCTGGTGCTGTCCTACACCACAAGTCCCAGCTACCATTTGGAATATGAGGGGACTGAGCGCTACAAGGCGGCGATCTTTGAGGGGGGGCATCCTGTCCAGGTTGAGCTTGCCGGGCTCCTGGGGGCCGCGAAAAACAAGGAGAACGCGCGGGCCTTTCTTGATTATATGGTTAGTCCCGCTTTTCAGGCTCTTATCCCCCTGGGCAACTGGATGTACCCGGTGATCGATATTCCCCTGCCCGATTCGTTCCGTATCGCCCCCCGCAGCGGCCGGCTGCTGAAGGCTGAACCGGCCACGGAGGCTGAACTGAACGAGTGGACTGCTTTGATGAAGGAAACAGGCCATTAACCTGACGCGAAAACCGGCCGCCGGGGACGCGGCGGGAAGCGGCCGCTGCCTGAGTTACGGGCAGGGCCGGGCGGCGGCGTGGATCATGGCCCTGCCGTCCCTGGTCCTGGCGGTCCTGGCCTTCGCGGCGCCTTACGCCGCCAGTCTGGGCCTGGGATTTGGCGGGGCGGGGCGGGATTACCTGCCGCTGGTACAACAAATGCTGCCTACTCTGGCTTTTACGCTGAAGCAGGCGGCCCTGAGTACGGTTTTTGCCCTGGCTCTGGGGCTTCCCGGCGCGTGGTTTCTTTCGTCCGGGGGGGAAGGGGGAAACGCCGGTCCTTCACCGCTTTACCGTTTCGCGCGCTCCTTGTCCGCCCTGCCTTTCGCCCTGCCCCCGATTCTCGTGGTCCTGGGCTTCGCGCTTTTCTTTGGGAATTCGGGCTGGCTGAACCGGCTTCTGGCGGCTCTGGGCTGCCGCCCTGTGCGGATTCTCTACAGGCCGGAGGCGGTTATCCTGGCCCACGGCTTTTACAACTTCCCTCTGGTGGTACGTCTGGCGGGGGACAGCCTGGAACAGGCCCGGCGGGCCTATCTTCCCGCGGCGGCGACTCTGGGCGCCTCCCCGTCGAGGGCCCTGGTCCCCATTCTTCTGCCTCTCTGTCTCCCCGGCATCGTCTGCGCGGCGCTGTTGGTGTTTCTGTACTGTTTTACCAGTTTTGCCGTGGTTCTGATCCTGGGGGGCGGTCCCGCCGCGAGTACCCTGGCGGTGGAAATATACCGCTACGCCAGACTCAGCCTGGATTACGAGGCGGCGGGGATTCTGGCTCTTGCCGAAACCGCTGTCGCCGCCGCGGCGTTTCTGCTCTACCTGGTTCTGGCGGGCCGTCTGGACAGGATCAACACCGCCGCCGACCGGAACCGCCCCATGACGGGACGGGGAACTTCCCCCCTTGCCCTGGGAATATACGCCCTGGTGATGGCCCTTGTCGTGCTGGGGCCAATCCTCTCGATTCCGCTGGAATCCTTTCTCCGGCAGGCTTCCCGCGCAGGACGGCGGGAATTCAGCCTTTACTGGTGGCGGATCGCCGGGGAGGGGGCGCTGCCCGCGCTGGGCCGTTCCCTGCTCCTCGCCTTTTCCTCCGCCGGCGTCTCCTGCGCGCTGGCTGTTCTGGCCAACGGCGCGATCCTGGCCCGGGACGCGGTCCAGGACGCCGGGGACCGGGGCGGGGGACGGTTGTTACGGGCGCTGATCAGAATCGCCGCGGTTTCCCCCCTGGCCTCATCGGGGATAGTCCTGGGGCTGGGCTGGCTTGTCCTTTACGGCCGGGAACAGTCCCGCTCCCTTGTTTCGGTAATACTGGTCCACAGCGTCATCGCCCTGCCTTTCGCGTTCAATTCAGTCTCCCAGGGTCTTGCGAACCTGCCCCCCACGGTAATGAGGGCCGGCGCGGTCTTCGGCGCGGGCCCCCTTGTCCGGATTTTTACGCTGGCCCTGCCCATCGCCTCCGGCCGGATCCGCTCCGCCTGGGCTTTTGCCGCGGCCATAAGCCTGGGGGAACTTAACGCCGTAATGATGCTGGGAGTGGAAGGCTGGGAAACCCTGCCTCTGTTCATCTACCGGGCCGCGGGGGCTTACCGCTACGGGGCGGCCTGCGCGGGGGGGACCCTGCTTATCCTCTGCTGCGCCGCCCTGTTCCTGCTTTCGGATCTGGGCGCTCCGCGCTCCGGCGGGAAGGGGGGCCGCTGACCGTGGGACGCGAAAACCGGGGGCTGGAGATCCGGGGGCTGGAAAAGACCTTTGCCGGGGGTTTCCGCCTTGGTATTGGGGAACTGGACGTGTCCCCCGGCGAAACGCTGGTTCTGGCGGGGCCTTCCGGCTGCGGCAAGACCAGCGCGCTAAACCTTATCGCGGGGCTTATCCGGGAAGATTCGGGGAGGATAGTTCTGGACGGCGAGGATACTGCCGCCCTTCCCCCCTGGAAGAGGGGGATCGCCGTAGTGTTTCAGGACCTGGCCCTGTTTCCCCACCTTTCCGTGGGGGGCAATGTGGGCTACGGACCCTTCCTGCGGGGACTTGGGGGAGCCGCGCGCCGACGAGTTGTCGCCGATACCCTCCGGGCGGTACGGCTGCCGAACCGGGAAAAACGGCGCGTGGACACCCTGTCCGGGGGGGAACGGCAGCGGGTGGCCATTGCGCGGGCGCTGGCGGCGGAACCCCGGCTGCTCCTGCTGGACGAACCTTTTTCCAGCCTGGATACCCCGCTGCGGCGGGAAATTCAGGGGGAATTCGCCTCCATCCGCGCCCAATCCGGGGCGCCCTGCATCTTTGTAACTCACGACCGCGAGGAAGCGGCCCTGCTGGGTAACCGGATCGCCCTTATGGACAAGGGCCAAATTGTGGAAACGGGGACCGGACGGGAGCTCTTTCTGGAACCCAGGACCGCCTTCGCGGGCCGGTTCTTTGGCCGGGGCACGGTGCTGCCCCGGGAAAAGCTGCTTATGCCGGGCACGGGCCTGATCTTCGTCCCCCGGGACGCTCTTCGCGCCGCCGGGGAAAAGCCCCGGAGCGGACCGGAATCGCGAATCCTCACAGCCACGTTCATCGGGGCTGTCTTTGATGGGGGAATGATGAACCTTGAACTCGAATTGCCGGACGGGACCCGGATTGGGGCAGAACAACCCCTCCGCGATCCCCTCCCCTCCCCCGGCAGCGTGGGCAGATGGGAACTAAACATGACCCTGCCGCGGCCTGTGGCAGGGCCCTAAAAAACGAATTCCAGTTCCAGGTCCTTGCCGGGCCGGAAAAACCGGGACAGAGCCGCGGAAAATTCCGCACGTTTGCCGGATTCCCCAACGCTTAAACCCTCCCGGTCCCCCTTGACCCGCAGTTCCACCTTGCCGGGGGCGCTGAGGCTTACGGCGATGTCATAGCCCTGGCATGCCTGTTCCAGCAGCGCGGCGAGCTGGGGGTCGATATCCCCGCGCCCCGCGCCTGAGCCCAGGTTAAGGCGCAGTACCCGGCTCTCCCCTTCCCGGTAAAACGCGGCGTTCCGGCCGCCGTAGTCCAGCAGGGGGAGGATATCTTCCAGCCGGGAAAAGGAAATTACCGCCCGGCTTACCAGATCCCCGCCTTCCTCGCGGGAGGAAAAGGAATCCAGCGTGAGTCCTTCCAGCCAGTCAATGCCGCGCTCAAAATCGGCGCGGCCCACGGGGATACTTGGCCGGCCCGCGTTGCCGTCCAGCGCGCCGACAGCCTCAAATTGCCGGGAAACCCGGTATTCCAAATTCATCCTGCCCGTACCGTCCGCGTTCAGAACAATCTCCGAGCGAACTCCGACGCAGGAACAGATAACGGCAAGGCTTAACGCCGCAAGTCCGGATAAAAAACGCCGTATGGTAGTTTTCATGGTTGTGCTTAAAATTCCTCCGAATGTATTCGCATGTCCTGAATCCGCACCGGAACATTCTGTTCGACCATCTCAAACGCTTTGTGGAGTACCGACTCGCCGAAAGTCCGGGAATTGGAGACCAAGGCCCCGCCGATTTGGGCAAACGACAGGGAATCCTGCAAATCCACCTCCGCCACGCTCATGTTGAAGCGGCGCTGAAGTTTGCTTTTGACGGAACTGAGGATACGCCGTTTTTCTTTGATGCTGTCCACCCCGGGAATTTCGAAGATCATCTGAATCATGGACACGATCATTGCCGCCACACTACACCATAAACACCGGTCATGGACAGCCGGCCCCCGCGCCGCGGTTTTACCGTCCGGAAGCTTTTCCCATAAGCGCCAAATTTTGGAAGGAAATCCGGTGTACGGCTTTTCACGCGCCCCGGCGGCTCGCGGCTCAAACAGGCGATGCTGTTCCAAACCCAACCGGGTTTTGGAACAAGCTCAGGCGCGGGCTTTACGGCAGACTTTCAATCAGTTTCTGAATTTCCGCCCGGCCCGGTTCGTCTATCCTCTCGTCCCGCGCCAGAGTCTCCAGCGCCTCCCGGTCCGCGAAGCCGCCTTCCACGGCGGCTTTAAGTTCGGTCATTCCCTGGGGATTGCCGGCGTCCGCCGTCAGGTAGACCCGCGCCAGGTTAAAACGGAGTTCCGTTATGCTGGGATTCTCGCTGCCCGGCGGAAGACCGGCAAGGGCGGCCTGGTACTCTTCCAGAGCCTTGGCATAAAGTTCCGCCCCTTCAAGGACCTGGGCGTATTCGTAACGTACCTGGTTGTCGTTGTTGTCCATGAGCCAGCGGGCGTAACTGTCCACCGCCTCCACCTTTCCCAGCGCCCGCTGGGTACGGGCAAAAAGGAGAAGCATGTCCTTGTTGTTCTCAAGGGTGTGGCGGCGCGAAAGGATCAGTTCCTCCGCCGCGGCGTATTGTTCCAGGGCGTAAAGCACCAGGGCGTGGTTGTACCCGTCGTCGGTGTCGTCAGGAACCAGGGTCAGAACCCGGGCGTACAGGGCTTCGGCCTTTTCCAGTTCGCCGGTTTTGATCCGGGTGTAGGCCAGGGCCCGCAGAGCCATGACATTATCCGGGTCCCGTTTCAGTACCGTCTCAAAATATTCCACCGCGTCCTGGTAACGGCCGGTCTCGTAGGCGATACGCCCCAGGTTGTATTCGCTGGCGATTCTGGTCTTGCCGGCGGAACGGGCCTTAAAAAGCCAGTGTTCCGCCTCTTCGTATTTCCCTATCTCGAAATAAGCCATCCCGATGGCATAATATTCCTCCGCGCTGGCGCCAAAACTTTGGCAGGAAAACGACACCGCCTGGAAAAAAAACAGCAGTGCCGCGCCAAGCGCCGCCGGGACGGCCGCGTACCCCCCGGAACCGGTTTTCACCGCGCCGTTACCCCCGTGGCGGAACCCCGGGACAGCACGGTATCCTCGATTTTCCGCAGTTGGGCGCGGTACAGCCGGGCGATGTTGTCCCCATAATCGGCGATAAGCTGAATGATGTTCCGGGGATAGGCCTCCCCGTCCCTGCCGTTGAGCCGGTCCCCCGCGTCCCCCAGGCCGGGCATGATATAGGCGGATTTGTTAAGCGCCGGGTCCATCCACAGAGTATAGACATCACAGTTGTTCAGGGCCCGGACCACCCGCAACGCCCCCTTAAGGGCGGCTATCACGTTGAAAAATCCGATGGATCTGGGTTTAACCCCTTCGGCCAGCAGATACCTGACCACTGTTACCAGGCTTCCCCCGGTGGCGTTCATGGGATCCGCGAACACCAGGTCCCTGCCGTCCAGGTCCGCGAGGTTAAAGAACGATTTTTCCAAATCCAGAATGTACTCCATATCGTGTTCCCGCTTCCGCTCGTCCCGCTTGATACGGAACAGCGCGAAGGGGGTTACGTAACCGTGAGACGAGTATTCCTCAATCTCTTTGCTCATGATCATCGACGGAAGCAGAGCCCCCCGCAGCATGACGCACATCACGGTATTTTCGATAAAACCGTCAATGTTCGTGATCTTGTGAACCGCGTAGTTGTCCACCGGAAAGGTTACCGGCGTTTTGACAATCAGGTAGTTTTTATCGGTACCAGCCCTTCCCCCGTAGGCAAGTTTGAACAGCATCTCGTAGGCCCGCTGAATGTAGTACACAAATTCCTGGTTTTCCGTCCTGACATCCCGCAGCTTGGCGATAAGCCGCGAAGCCTCGGCGTGGCTTTCGTGGGGAGTCTGGAAGGAGTACACATGCAGGCCGGACTCTTCCCCGCAGATTTCCTGCATCAAAGCTCCCATCTCGTTGTACCGGGAAATAAGCCCTTCCTCGGCGTGCCGCCGGGCTTCCACCCGGTTGGCATGGGAAAGTTCCCCAAAAAGGGTCATAGCTTCCTGGTAAGCCCTGTCCATCCGTTCCAGCCGGTCCTTGTCCGCCGCCGTAAGGTACCCGTCCAGATCCTCGGCCTTTAGCACCACCGTGTTCATTAAAAACCATTATATTTTCCATCATGGTCCGCGGCAAGTAACCGGTTCCGGGCAGGAAGGGGGACCTCATGGGCGGCTGTTTCCGCCCGCCTGTTCCCCGATTGCCGTTTCCAGGGTTTTAAAATACTCGACAGTACCAACTTCCAGTTCCGCCGCGGCGGCGGCGTCGCAGATAATCGCCGCCCTGGGGTGATTCTGGAGGCAGGAAAGGGGACAGCGGTGGCTTATGGACCCCTCCACCGCGTCCCGCAGGGCACGGGCCTTGTTACGGCCCGAAGCGGCGATAAGAACTTCTTTGGCGTCCATGACGGTTCCCACGCCCACGGTAAGGGCCGCGCGGGGAACCTGGCTTATATCCCCGCCAAAAAAGCGGGCGTTAACGGCGCGGGTACCGGCGGTCAGAATCGCCACCCTGGTCCGGGAATTAAACGATGAAAACGGTTCGTTAAAGGCGATATGCCCGTCTTCCCCCATGCCCCCCAGAAAAAGGTCGATGCCCCCCGCCGCCGTAATAGCCTCTTCATAAGCCCGGCACTCCCCCTCCGGGTCGCGGGTTTCGCCATTCAGGATATGGACATTCGAGGCCGGGATATCGATATGACTGAAAAAATTCTCCCACATAAAGCTGTGGTAGCTTTGCGGATGTCCCGAGGAAAGCCCCAGGTATTCGTCCATATTGAACGTGATCACCCGGCTAAAAGAAAGCTTCCCCTCCCGGTGTTTACGGATCAGTTCCCGGTAAATGCCCAGCGGCGTCGAACCTGTGGGAAGCCCCAGCACGAAGGGACGATCTCCCCGGAACCGCGTTACCCGTTCCGCGATGTATTCCGCCCCCGCCGCACTAAGTTCATGATAGTCCTTAACAACAATTAAACGCATAAAATCCTCCGGTTTATAAATTAGAGTTGTTCAGAAACTGAAGTTTCCGAACAACCACCGCTTAAAAACAACAAAAAACATGGATTTTGTCAAAAATCCGTGTTTTTTGGAAGACTTGTGAAATAACCAGCCGGTTATTAAACAAGTCCATTATTGATTATACCGGCTGCCGCTCAAAACACTGGTATTTCCGGCTAACTCTAATGCACCGGCCCGCATCATTGGCGGAAAAATTGAAGCGCCCCCAAATAAAACATCCGCGGCCAAGCGTCTACCCTTGCCGTAACATTGATAAAATACGCTGACATGTAGATTTTTTAGGGGGATTTAAGCGGAACCGTTCCAAAATTCAAGGTTCTGGAACGGTTTTACCTATCGTTTTAGAACGGAAACAACCCGTTCAAGCACCTTCTTCCGGTCCAGCGGTTTAACAATGTAGCTTTTTGCCCCCATAAGGAGGGATTTTTTAACCACGTCTTCCTTCCCCAGGGCGCTGACCATGATAACGCAGGCATTTTTGTCAAATTCCAGGATCTTTTCCAGGGCGGAAACACCATCCATCACTGGCATGGTAATATCCATCGTTACCAAGTCAACGTTTGGATGCAGTTCCTTATATTTCTCCACCCCCTGGGCCCCATCACCGGCTGTTGCGGCAACCTCAAAGCCTTCGGAGGTAAAAATTTGACCAAGCTGCTTCGCAATAAACATGGAATCATCAACCACCAACACCCGATAAGCGCTACCATCCGGTTTAATCCCATCAGGCGGCTTCTCGTTGAGGTTAGGTATATTATCCTTTGCTGTCATGCGGTATGCTCCTCTTCTAATCTATACTGTAAGGGCAAGAATGTCGCGCGTCAAGCGAGCGGTCCAATTTGACCGGACTGCCCCCCTGCTTTCATTTTTATCCCGAATACTTCTTAATTCTAGTATGTTTGGTCCCCTCATGCTAGCTCCTATGGCGGAAATTAGCCACCGCGCCCTGAGGGAACTTATCGAAGGGTTTATGGACGGCGCCGGGGACCGGCCCGAATACGTTACAGAAATGATAAGCGCCGGGGCCCTTCTGGGAGGCGGCCCCTTTGAGCGCTGGTACCTGGACGCAGGTCCCTGCCCCGAACGTCTGGTATACCAGTTGACCAGCCCCGATCCGGCACAGCTTGAAAGGGCGGCGGCCCTGCTGGACCGGCGGGACTGCCTGGGCATCGACCTTAACATGGGCTGCGCGGCCCCGGCAATTCGCCGCGCGGGGGCCGGAGTCGCCTGGATGGCGGACCCGGACAAGGCCCTGGACATGGCCGGCCGGGTACGGAACGTGGTACGGCGGCGGCTCAGCGTCAAACTGCGTCTGGGCCCGCCCGTGCGGGAACCGGCCGTTCCGCGTCTCCGCCGCCCATTTTTGGGCAGCCGGGAAATGAGCAACCCTGAGATGGGCGGCCCAGCCCCGGGCAGTTCACAGCCGGGCGGTCCGGAACCCGGCCTGCGGGAAAAAGGGCAAGCCCCCCTTGACGGGGAACTTTTTGAATACCTGGTCCGCTTCTGCCGGGGTCTGGAGGCCGAGGGAGTCCAGCTTATCACGCTGCACCCGCGCCTGGCCGGGGAAAAATTCAAGCGCCGCGCCCGCTGGGAGTACGTGGAAGCCCTGCGGCGGGAACTGCGCGTCCCCGTGGCGGGGAACGGGGACCTGGACAACGCGGCGGAACTTTTCCGCCGGGCGGGGGAAGGCCGGGTTATGGTGGGCCGGGGCGCGGTCCGGCAGCCCTGGATTTTCGCGGAGGCGCGGCGCGTGGCGGACGCAGGGCAGCCCGGCGGTACGCCGCTAAACCAATCCGTCAACCTGGAAGACACGGCCCTCCGCTTCCTGGAACTTCTGGCCCGTTACCAGCCCCCGGAGTTCCACATCAGCCGGGCCCGGCGCTTTTTCACTTATTTCTGCGACAATCTGAAATGGGGAACCCACGTAAAAAACCTGCTTAACCGGGAGGAAAGCCTTCAAGACATCGAAAAGGTATGGCGCGGGTACTTCCGCGCCCACCCGGAGGAAGCGCGCCTGTAAAGCGGATTCTGTTCACGAGGGCCCTAAAATTTGTTACGATGAAAACGTTCCTAAAATTGATTGAATTAAAGCACGGGACGTTTTCCACAACGCGGGGTTTTGGAAACGCCTCAGATTACGTGGGGAGACTAAACGTGGAATATGTCCATACAACAAAGTCGCCGTTTGGAACAATTACCCTGTCAAGCGACGGGGAACACCTTTCCGGCCTTTGGTTTGAAGGGCAAAAATACTTTGCCCGGACACTGGAAAAAGGCGCCGCGGAACAAAACCTGCCGGTATTCGCGGATGTTGAAAAATGGCTTGACGTGTATTTTTCGGGCAAAGAGCCTGATTACATGCCGCCGCTTATGCCCAAAGGAAGCCCTTTCCAGCAATCAATATGGGACATTCTGCGGAAAATACCTTACGGGCAGACAACCAGCTACGGGGAAATCGCGCGGCAATTTGAACTGGAACACAAGGGCAGCCATACCTCCGCGCGGGCGGCCGGCGGCGCCGTCGGCCGTAATCCTATTTCGATTTTAATTCCCTGCCATCGCGTGGTAGGCAAAAACGGCGATCTTACCGGATACGCGGGCGGATTCGGCATAAAAGCCGCGCTGCTGCGAATGGAAGGCATTACGGCGAATATGGGCAGGACGGAAACAGTATGACGGTAAAATTTCGCCGCAAAGGGGGAGCGGGATGAACGGAACCTTAACGGTAAACCAACTGCGGCACAATATTTGGAATTTTAACGAGGCCGCTATGGACCAGGGAATTCCACGGCCCCAGATGGACGCCTACCTGGTAACGGGGACGGAACGGGCTCTGGTAATTGACGCCCTGCTGGAAGAACGGTCCGTATACAAAACCGCCCGCGCTCTGACGCCGCTGCCCCTGGACTTGGCGCTGAGCCACGGGCACCGGGATCACGCGGGAAAGGGGACGCTGGATTTTTTTGACGCGGGCTGCGGGGTGTACCTGAACGGGGCGGATCTGCCGCTGGTGGAAGAGATGGGCTTTGACGGGAGCCGCTTTACGGCCCTTGAGGAAGGCGCGGTTTTTGACCTGGGGGCATACCGTTTGGAGGCGATTCCCCTGGCGGGCCATACGCCGGGTTCCACGGTCTTTCTTGAGCGGGAACAGCGGCACCTCTACACGGGAGACGCCATTGGCGCGGGGGTTTTTTGGATGTGGCTGCCCCATTGCCTGCCTCTGCGCCAATTCCGCGAAAACCTGCGGCGGCTTTGGGAGGAAGTAAAAAGCATGGACGATCTTCAGATTTTTACCGGGCACCGCCATCAGGCGCCGAAACACGATCTGGAATTCCTGGCCGACGTTCTTCACGCCACCGACGGGATTATTTCAGGCGCCATAAGCGGCAGGGAAACGGCTATGCAATTCATGAACACCACGCGGATAAGCCGGGTGGCACACTACAAGAACATCCGCGCCTACTGTTACGATCCCCAAAATATCTAGTGTTTGTCCATAGTGTTAGACACATACTTCCCTAAAAACGCCTGCGGAGGCATTTCCGGCCCCCGCCGGATTTGGGGCCAGGCCCAAGGCCTCCCCAAAACTAACCGGGGTTTGGGAAAAGCCCGCCCGTCAGCGGATTTTCAAAAAGGTCCGGCGCTCCGCCCGCCGGGCGGGGCAGCTTATAACGCCAGGGCTTTCGTAAAGTTTTTTACCACCTGTTCTACTCCGGGACGGGCGTCCACGTCCGCCAGGAGCCCCTTTTTACGGTAAAAATCAATAAGGGGCGCGGTTTGGGCCCGGTACACTTCCAGGCGTTTTTGCACCGCCTCCGGCTTGTCATCGTCCCTGGTGTAGACCTCTCCGCCGCAGTGATCGCAGATTCCCTCCCGCGCCGGCTTGTCAAAGACGATGTGGAAATTGTGGCCGCAGGCGCGGCAGACGCGGCGGCCTCCCAAACGCTCAAGAACGGATTCATCGGGGATATCGAAATTCAGGACCCGGTCCACGGGAGAAAACCCGGCCAAAGCTTCCGCCTGGGGAATGGTCCGGGGGAAACCGTCCAGAATATAGCCGTTCCGGGCGTCTTCCCGGCCAAGCCGTTCCTTTACCAGTTCGATGGTGGTTTGGTCATCCACCAGCCCGCCTGAATCCAGAATAGCCTTGACTTTAAGCCCCAGGGGACTTTGGGCGGTTATGGCCGCCCTGAATATCGCCCCGGTACTGATGTGGGGGTGAGACGCCCCGCAGGTCCTTTCGAGAATCTCCACCGCACGGGCAGCCAGGGTACCTTTTCCCGCTCCGGGGGGGCCCAAAAAAATCAGTTTCATGAAACCTTCCTCTCCGCGCCTTGTTACCGGGCCGGATAATAAGCGAGTCAATCCCAAAACCCGGTTAGTTTTGGAACAAACTCAACTATAATTTTTTTCAGGCGGCATGACAAGCAAGGAGGTTCCCGGCTGCTGCTGCTCTTATTCGCGCGAGGGATAGGAGGGGTGCGCGTGGCAACCGGAGGCTGCCTTCGCGCAGCCCCGGATAGCCCGGTCCCCGGCCCTGTTCCGCGGGGCCGGGGACGCGCCCGCATACAAAACAGAATCGGGTCTTGACGCTAGGGTTCCACCTGGTAGACGGCAAAGCCCGTTTCCGCCATGCGGACAAAGCTGAGGCCCGGGGGAAGTTTGTCCGGGGCGTTAGCGTCCGGGGAACTGAGGAAAAGCAGGGGGCCGGCGCCCCGGGGCAGGATGAGTTCCCAGTTGTTGTTGGGCCGAGGGCTCAATTCCCGCTTCTCGTTGATGTAGCGGAGGATCACCTGGCGGCTCTCGTCGGGGCTTTCCAGGATAATGTTTCCCGGATTGCCGCCGGGGAAATTCCCGCCGCCGTAGGCCCGGTAGTTGTTGGTCACCAGGGCGAATTCCTGGGCAGGGTCAACGGGCTCGCCGTTATAGCGGAGCTCCTTGATCCGTTCCGCGCCGGGGTTCCTGATGCTGCCGTCCCGGTTGTACCTGGCCGGCTGAGTAACGTCGATTTTGTAGCTCAGGTCCCCCTCCCCGTCGATAACGTCGTAGAGGTAGGTGGGGAAGTCGTCGTTCTGGATGTACTGCTCCCCCTGGTTTTCCGGGTCCAACTGGTTGAACTGGCCGGCGCTGTGTTCCAGCCATTCCTTGATCCCTGCGCCGCTGAGTTTAAGGATCACCACAGTGTTGGGATAAACGTAGAGGTCGGCGATGTTCTTGATCGCCAGGGGCCCGGCGGGGACGTTGGTGTAGTAGCGGGGGCCCTGCCGGCCCCCGGCCTTGAAGGGGGCCGCCGCGGAGAGGATCGGGAGTTTGGCGTAGGGCGCGCCGGCCAGGACCTGCCGGGCGTAGCGGATCTGGGCTTCATTGATGATCTGCACCGAATAATCGTCCCGGATCACCGCGAAGAAGCTGGTCAGCGCTTCGGTGAGGCGGCCGCCGGCGGCCTCTCCCCCTTCGGCGGCGCCCACGGGGGCGCGGATATATTCCAGAACGGCCTCGTGGAGGGGGCGGAGCAGGGCGGTCAGCTCCGGGTCCGCCGGGTAATTCGCCTTCCGGGCTGCGCCGTCGTACACCGGGAGCAGGCTGCCGCTGCCGTCAATCCGGGCCCAGCCCTCGTCGGTCCGCCGGAGCGTCAGTTTGACCTGGCCCAGGGTATCGGCAAAACTGCCGGGCATGACCACGGGAATCCCGTTGATGGTCCCCCTGGCGATGTCCACGCCCCGCATCTTTTCAAAGGCCCGGCCGGGGAATTTTTCGTGGGC
>JAISLX010000014.1 GCA_031277045.1 Treponema sp. | reverse complement strand
GAAAAAATCGCCGAATTGAAGGATCAGGACGGGAACACTATCCCCGTTACGATGAGCTTTCACTGGCCGGTAAAGCGGCCTATCGAATGCTTTGAGGAACGGCTCAGGCCGGAAGAACCCATGGTTACCAGGGTCAGGCTTATCGACACCTTCTTCCCCGTCGCCCGTGGTGGCACCTACTGTATCCCCGGACCTTTCGGGGCGGGCAAAACCGTGCTCCAGCAGATCACCAGCCGCCACGCCGATGTGGACATTGTCATCCTCGCCGCCTGCGGCGAACGGGCCGGCGAGGTTGTGGAAACCCTCAAGGAATTTCCCGAACTGCTTGATCCCAAAACGGGCCGTTCGTTGATGGAACGGACTATCATCATCTGTAATACCTCCTCAATGCCCGTTGCCGCCCGTGAGGCTTCCGTGTATACCGCCGTTACCCTGGCCGAATATTACCGCCAGATGGGGCTGAACGTCCTGCTCCTCGCCGATTCAACAAGCCGCTGGGCCCAGGCGATGCGCGAAATGTCCGGCCGCCTTGAGGAAATTCCCGGCGAGGAAGCGTTCCCCGCGTATCTGGAATCCACGATCGCCAGCTTCTACGAACGGGCCGGCCTTGTCCGGCTTAAAGACGGCTCTCTGGGTTCCGTTACGATAGGCGGTACGGTAAGTCCCGCCGGCGGCAACTTTGAGGAGCCGGTAACCCAGGCGACGCTGAAAGTCGTCGGCGCGTTCCACGGCCTTTCCCGGGAACGTTCCGACGCGCGAAAATTCCCGGCGATTCATCCCCTCGATTCCTGGTCCAAGTACAGGGGGATCATCCCCTCCGAAAAGGTAGGCTATGCCCACGGTTTTATGCGCCGGGGCAGCGAGGTAGAACAGATGATGAAGGTAGTCGGCGAGGAAGGAACCAGCCTTGACGACTATATAATCTACCTTAAAGGCGAGCTTGTGGATTCGGTGTATTTCCAGCAGAACTCCTTCGACGCCGTGGACGCGGCGGTAAGCCCGGAACGGCAAAAATACGTTTTTGCCAAACTGCTCGCGATCATGGCAAGCAAATTCAGCTTTACCGACAAAAACGAGGCCAGAACCTGGTTTAACCGGCTCCGGCAAAAGTTTCTTGACTTTAACGGTTCCGAATGGAAGAGCGAGCGTTTTTCCGGCTTTGAAAAGGAAATCGACGACGCGGTTTCGGAGCGGAGAAGCGGCATCGATCCGGAGGCGGAAAAGTTTTTATAACGGAGACTGTTTTAGGGCCCGGCGGACGAAATGTTCCGGGGTTTGAGACAGGCTCACTAAATGGCAGGTAGGAAGCATGAAAAAGGTATATAGCAAAATCGAATCCATAACCGGAAGCGTCATTACCGTCAAGGCCGACGGGATCCGTTACGGCGACCTTGCCGAGGTAGACACGGCCTTCGGCACCTCTCTCGCGGAGGTCAACCGTCTTGAAGGCGGCCTTGTCGCCCTCCAGGTATTTGCCGGCGGCCGGGGCATTTCCACCGGAGACACGGTACGTTTCCTTGGCCGCCCGATGGAGGTGTCTTTTTCCGGCAATCTGATGGGCCGGGTTTTTTCCGGTTCGGGGAAGCCCCGCGACAAGGGGCCGGCCCTGCGTGAAAACCTTATCCCCATAGGCGGGCCTTCGGTAAATCCCGCCCAGCGGATCATCCCCCGGCGGATGATCCGGACCGGCATCCCGATGATCGACCTGTTCAACACCCTCGTTGTAAGCCAGAAGCTCCCGATATTTTCCGTATCCGGGGAGCCGTACAACGAGCTTCTGGCCCGTATCGCGATGCAGGCCGAGGTTGACGTTATCGTCCTGGGGGGCATGGGGCTTAAATACGACGACTACCTGTTCTTCCGGGACACGCTGGAAGAAGGCGGCGCCCTTTCCCGCACGGTGATGTTTGTCCATACCGCGTCTGACCCCACCGTTGAGTGCCTCATGATCCCCGACATGTCTCTGGCCGTGGCGGAGCAGTTTGCCCTCCAGGGAAAAGACGTGCTTGTGCTGCTGACCGACATGACGAACTTCGCCGACGCGATGAAGGAAATCTCGATTATCCAGGAACAGGTTCCGTCCAACCGGGGCTATCCCGGCGACCTGTACAGCCAGCTTGCGAGCCGTTACGAAAAAGCCGTTGACTTCGATACGGCGGGCTCCATCACGATCCTCGGCGTAACGACGATGCCCGGCGACGACGTAACCCACCCGGTGCCCGACAACACCGGCTATATTACCGAAGGCCAGTACTACCTTAAAAACGGCCGCATAGAGCCCTTCGGCTCCCTGTCCCGGCTTAAACAGCAGGTCAACGGCAAAACCAGGCAGGATCACCGGGCTCTTATGGACGGCATGATCAAGCTGGATTCGGCGTACCAGGATTCCATTGAAAAGAAAGCTATGGGCTTTATCATGACCGACTGGGACGGAAAACTCCTCAAGTACGGCGAAAGTTTTGAACGGCAGATGATGGATCTTTCGGTGAACATTCCCCTTGAACGAGCCCTGGACCTGGGTTGGGAAATACTTTCCGATTGTTTTTCGCCGGAAGAGACCGGGCTTCGTACCGAGCTTATCGAAAAATTTTGGCCGAAGAAAGCGTAAACAGGCGGAGTGAAGCGTGGCGAAGATAAAGCTTACCAAGAATGAGCTTAAAAAACAAAAAGATTCCCTCAAGATGTTTCAGCGCTACCTGCCGACGCTGATGCTGAAAAAACAGCAGCTTCAGGCGGAGATCCGTACAACGGAGATTCGGATTAAGGAATTGACCGATGAAAAAAACCGCGTCGACGAGGTTTTTAAATCGTGGATTGCCGTTTACGGGGAAAAGGGGATTTTTACCCCGGACATTCTTGTTATCGAAAATGTCCGTACCGCGGAAGGCAACATAGCCGGCGTTTCGATTCCGATTTTCCGGGGCGCCGATTTTACAATCGCCGCCTACGATTTGTACTACACGCCCCTGTGGCTTGACGCCGCCGTGGAGCGGATGAAAGAGGTGCTGCTCCTTGACCTGGAAGCCCAAACCCTGGAAGAACAGCGCCGGCGGCTTGATCACGAACTTAGGGTAACGACGCAAAGGGTCAATTTGTTTGAAAAGATTAAGATCCCAGAAACACGGGAAAACATCAAAAAAATCCAGGTCTATTTGGGCGATCAGCAGACCGCCGCCGTAGTCCGGGGAAAGATAGCCAAGCGGGGCCTTGCCCAGGCCGCCGGAAAGGCCGGGGGAGGAACGGCATGATTGTCCCGATGGATAAAGTTTCCCTTGTGGTAATGGACAAGGAAAAAACGGCCGCCCTTGAAAAGCTCAGGGAACTGG
Source organism: Treponema sp. (assembly GCA_031277045.1). The sequence continues at coordinate 16,922 of JAISLX010000014.1, read as the reverse complement.
GTGTGCTTCACCTTGAAAAAAAGCAGGTACAGTCCGCGGCCCTTTCCGCGCTGTTTGAACGGAAAACCAAAACGGAAAACGCCCTTGCCCTGCTTAGAGCCTCGGCGGAAAGCCTTAAAAAGCAAAAGAAGAAACAGGACGCGGATGCCGGGAGCGTGAGCGTAAACGCCGCGGACATGAACGCCATGAACATGAACGCCGGGGCAATGAGCATGAACGCGGGCGCCCGGACGGAAGCCGCCGAATACGTTGGCGCGGTACTTGCCCTGGGAGAGGAAAAGAAAAACCTCCAGGAACGGCTTTTGTCCCTTGCCCGTGAACGCAGCCGCGTTGAAAAATGGGGAGACTTTAATCCGCAAACCTTCGCTTTTCTTTCCGAAAACGGGGTTGTTCTTGTCCCCTACGAGTTGAGCCTTCAATCTTACGAAAATCTGGGTGACGAGGTAAACCGCATCGTCCTTGAAAAAAACAAAACCGGCGTCCGCCTGGTCGCGGTCGGCGGCGAAATACCGGGCGAGACCCCGTTTGCCCTGCCCGAAAAATCCCTTTCGGGAATCGACCGGCACATAACGGAAACGCGGGAAGAACTTGCCGCCGTTGACGGCAAACTGGCCGCTTACGTTCCGGCGGCTCCGGCCATCGGCGCCGAACAGGAAAAACTTCTTGAAGACATTGAATTTGAGACGGCAAAGGCGGGTATGAACGTCCTCGAGGAAGACAGGGACGAAGGCGATGATTTTCAGGGCCGGGGCGTTTCCTGGCTTACCGGCTATATGCCCAGGGACAGGATCGGCGTGCTCAAACGGGGCGCGGCGGAAAACGGCTGGGCCTTTGTCGCCGACGAGCCGGGGCCGGAGGATCCCGTTCCGACGCTGCTTAAAAACAGCAAACTGGTACGCCTGCTCAACCCCCTGACCGATTTTCTTGAGGTGGTGCCGGGCTATAACGAGGTTGACATTTCGCTGTGGTTCCTCCTCTTTTTCGTTGTTTTCTTTGGGATGATTTTCGGCGACGCGGGTTACGGCGCCCTTCTCCTTTTGGGGGGAACCGTGGGCTGTATCGCCACCGCGAAAAAAGGCGTTCCGGGAATCGTAAAACTGGTTTGCCTTCTGGGGCTTTCCAACTTTATCTGGGGGGTGCTTACCTGTTCCTGGTTTGGAATCGAGGTTGGCTATCTGCCGGAAGCGCTGAAAAACGTTTCGCTGCCCCTTGTCTCGAACGTAAGGTCCGGCGCCTCCGAGTACGGCAAAAAAATCGTTCAGCAGAACCTTATGATTTTCTGCTTTTCCCTGGCCCTGCTTCAGCTTTCCATCGGCCACATCATCGCGATTTTCCACAACAGATCCCTTAGAATAGCGGGAGAGATTGGGAATATCGCCATGCTGGGCGGGATGTACTTTATCATCCTTTCCCTTATTGCGAGCAACGAATACCGGCAAATTCCCCTGTTCCCCCAGGCCGTATATGTTTTTGCCGCGGGCTTTATCCTGAACTTTGTGTTTATAAACTACGATGGCAGTATAGGCCGGTCCATACTGGAAAGCCTTAAAAACATCATCCCGGTGATCCTGGGTATCGCCAACGTGTTTTCCGACATTATGTCGTACATAAGGCTCTGGGCCGTGGGACTTGCCGGGGCGGCTATCGCCGACACGGTTGATAAGATGGCGGGGCCGATGCTGGGGCATTTTGTCTTTTTTGCCTTTGGGGTGATTCTGCTGGTATTCGGGCATGGGCTTAACATTGTGCTGAACGTGCTTTCCGTTTTGGTTCACGGGGTACGGCTTAACACGCTGGAATTTTCCGGCCACGCCGGAGTAACATGGGCGGGCTCTCCGTACAGACCGTTTTCTAAACGGAGACGGCCCGGAATTTCATAACGCGGACGGTTTTTGGAGTTTCCATCGGAAACTCATATTTTAAACAAGAGGAGTCGCTCCGGCTGGTCCGGGGACTTCAAAATAGGAGAAAGGTATGAATTTAGGCTTCATAGGCGCCGGTGTGGTAATGGGTATTGCCGCGATTGGTTCGGCAATCGGGATCGGCATTGCCGGGCAGGCGGTTATCGGCGCGTGGAAAAAGTGCTATATCGGTAACAGGCCGGCCCCGATGACTCTGTTGGTTTTCGGCGGGGCGCCTTTAACGCAGACCTTCTACGGCTATATTCTGGGCTTTCTGTTTATGAAACCGGCGGCCATAGCCAACCCGGAAAACGGCCTGCTGTACCTCGGTATCGGTATCGCGTCGGGGCTTGCCATGGCGTTTTCCGCTATTGCCCAGGGACAGGCCGGGGCCGCCGGGGCCGACGCCGCCGGGGAAACCGGCAAGGGTTTTGCCAACTATATGATGATAGTCGGCGTCTGCGAAACCGTCGCCATTTTCGCGATGGTTCTTTCGATGATCAGCCTGTAAGCTTACGGTTTCTTTCGGCGCGTTTGACGGAGTACGGTCTGTCTCGATAGGCGGGGATAATCCCATAGCCGTCCAGACCATGTGGAAAGAAAAGCTTGAGCCCGCCGGTATCGAGGGGGAGGCCGGAAAGGCCGTCGCGCGGCGCATCGAGGCGCTTTCCGCCATCGGCTGCGATCTGCTTCGTTTCGCCGTTCCCGGCATGGAGGCCGCCGAAACCCTGGGGCGTCTGGCTTCACGGGTTTCGATGCCCCTGTGCGCGGACATTCACTTTGATTACCGGATCGCCCTCCGCTGTCTTGATTTTCCCATAGCCAAACTCCGTCTGAACCCCGGCAACATAGGCCGGAAAGACAGGGTGGAGGCGGTTCTTTCCAAAGCCGCCGCGAAAAAAGTCCCCGTCCGTATCGGCGTCAACGCGGGAAGCCTCCCCCCGCCGCTGCGGGAAAAGCTTGATGCCGGCAACATCGGCCGGGCCGAGGCCCTGGCGGAGGCGGCCCTGGAAGAGGCGGCGGTATTTGAGGAATTCGGCTTTACAAACTTTGTGGTATCAATGAAAGCATCGGGAATTGCCGATACTATAAAGGCGAACAGGCTTTTCAGGCGGCAAAGCGCCGCGCCCCTCCATATCGGGGTAACCGAGGCGGGGCCCCTGATCGCCGGATCGGTACGGAGCGCGGCGGCCCTTTTGCCGCTGCTGGCGGAGGGCATAGGCGACACTCTGCGGGTATCCCTCTCGGACACGATGGAAAACGAGGTGATTGCCGCCAGGGAAATCCTCAACGCCGCCGCCGAAGCCGGTTGTAACAGGGCCCGTCGGGGAGCGCTGATCGTTTCCTGTCCCCGCTGCGGCAGAAACGGTTTTGACACCCACGCCTTTACGGGGCGCTGGATGGAACGGCTCTATGCCCTGGAAAAGCCCCTGACCATAGCCGTTATGGGCTGCGCGGTAAACGGCCCCGGGGAGGCAAGGCACGCCGACCTGGGAATAACCGGGGCGGGCAACAAGGTGCTGATTTTCAGGCACGGGAACGTGCTAAGGACTATTGACGCGGATGATGCTGACAGGGCCTTTGAGGAAGAACTGCTTAAACTTATTAAACCGTAGTTTTTGGCGGTGTTTTTTCGCCGCCGTTTTTGTGTGTGTTTCCGGCCTTGTCTGGGCCGCGGAACCGTTTTGGCTAAGCCTGGAAAAGGGGAAGCGGTTTTTCCGCGAGGGGGAATACGGGGAAGCCCTTGAGTGTTTCGAGGAAGCCCGCCGGGAAAAGGAAAACAAATACGCGAAGTTCGAACGGGATCTTATCTCTGTTCTTTCGCTCTACGAGGTACGAAGGCTGGGCGACGACCTGGGCCTTGTGGAAACCTATATCCAGAAAGAATTCCGTGTCGCGGCGGCGGAGGCCCTGAACGAACTGTACTATAAATTCCCCAGGGCGGCCCTGAGCAATTCCGCGCAAAAAGCCCTGGAAAGCCTTGGCCTCCTTAAACAGTACCCCGAAGCCGAATACTGGATTGGCGAGGTGTACCGCGCCGAGGGGGAATACGGCATTGCCCTTGTCCAGTACCAAAAAGCATACGATTACAGAGAATTGGTAGAGGAATCCGGCTTTGGCCTTGAGATCCTTTATAAAATGGCGGATATATCCGCCCTGCGCCGGGACTACACGGGGATGGAAAAAAACCTTAACGAAATCCTCGAAACCGACAAGGACTGGAACAAGGAAAACCTGACCAGAAGCGTGATGATAAACAACGCCGCGGACCACGGCCTTGACCGTTTTTTGGTGTTGTACCGTAACGGCAGGGCGGATCTGGAAAAAGCCCACAGGCTTCTGGGGTTTTACTACTACGGCTCAAACAGGCAAAACAGGGCCGTTGAACATCTTCTTTTTTCGTTTCTTATTCAGAACACGGTTATCATAGAGGCCCTTAAAAGACAACATTACGACTACCGTTTTACCACGCTTGATGTCCTGTTACGCGACATTGCCGAATCCGGCAGGGATCCGCGAAGGGACATCGAACAGTACATGACGGAAACCGAATATTACCGGGTTCTTTACTACCTTGGGAACGCGTTTTACGGTAACGGCAAATCCGCCGCGGCAAGAAGAATCTGGAATTTTCTCGCGCTTTCCGGCCCCCAGGAATGGAGCGGCCGGGCCGGGCGCCAGCTTTCCAGGCCCGTACTGGACGGGGTCAGCGTTCCGGCGGGGGAGTAGCCGGCACAGCGTCCGGTGAATCATGCAAGGGCGTTGTGTCGTCTGTGAGAGAGGGCCGTTGTTGTCAGGCGTGGGCATGGAGTTTTGCGATGCCAGCAGTCTGTCCAAGACAGATCGCCACAGAACCTCTTCCAGCGGTAAAGGCCCACTCTCACAGTTTTGATTCGCAAGCGGGTCCATACCCAACAGAACGACGATACCCCGCCCCTTGGGCTAAACTTGACCCACAGAATCAAGTGAGGTACTCCCGGTAGGCCAGTAGGATATACAGCTTCATAAGTCCTATCCATATTGTCTTCACTCCGGGCGGCCCGTCACTGGGAGCGCGTTTCGGCCCTCCCAGCCAGTCCAGATAATCTACCGCCTCCTTCATCGTGTACGGCTTCTTCGGTTCCTTCTTCACCTTGTTCGCTATACAATACAGTAATTTCCACTCATCTTCCCCCAAAAGCAGCGAACAGGGCAACTCGGGTGTCAGCCGCCCCGCATAGGTCATGTTCAATATCTTTCCCGCCATGATTGAATACATCAGGATAAGCGTTGTCGTTTTTTCCATGTTCTTCTCTTGCAGCTTTTCCCCAGAGTTTTCAGATTACTGGAAAAGTATAGAATGAGAGAAATCTGTGGGTCAAGTTTAGCGCAGAGCAGTGGGGTATCTTCGTTCGCAAGGAAATTGCGGACCTTTGGTCCAATTCTACTGCCGGGTCTCAACTCCGCCGCCTTTTGCCAGCTCAAAGATTAGCCCTAAAGCTCCCCTGCCGCAAGGCGGGTTCTTGGGTATTCGACCCGGCTTCGAATAAAAAGATTCATTCTCCGGCGGCGGCGCGTATCCGTTATTGATCCAAATCCCGGAAAAAGCGAAAATGGCATCCGGCTTGATCCGGCGAAACGGTATAAAATCAGAGCAACCGTTGAACGGGCATATTCGCATTTGAAGGACAATCTGATTCCAAAAAAGATGCCCGTCAGAGTTCAGAAGATTTTTGTTTTAATGTCCGCTGTTTTATGTCCTGCCGCTCAAAAATACTTACAATACTTTAACCCCCGCATAATTTGATTTTGAAATCAGCGCATAAGATTTTTGGAAAACATTCAAAGGACAGTACACCTGCCAGCCTGATGCGGCGGGGCGAGGCTGCCGGTCTGTGGTACGGGTGGGGCTTTTTAGAACTTTGAGGTAACGAGGCTTTCTTCCCTGCGGAAGCGGCGTATCGCCAGTTCTATGAGGCGGGTAATAAGTTCCGTGTAGGAGATGCCGCCGGCTTCCCAGAGTTTTGGGTACATGCTGATTCGCGTAAAACCGGGCATGGTGTTTATCTCGTTGACAAGAATATCCGCAGTAATACTGCCGCCGCTTTCGTCGGCCGGGCTTTCGCGCAGAAAAAAATCGACGCGGGAAAGGCCTTCGCAGCAGAGGCTTGTAAAGGTTTTAACGGCCAGTTCCCGCACCCGCTCTTTTGTGGTTTCGCTTAGCGGCGCGGGAATAGCGAAGGCGGCCCCGTGTTCATCCACATATTTGGCGTCATAGGAGTAGAACTCGTGGCGGGGAATCACTTCCCCGGGGTCAGAGGCGATAACTTCCTCGTTTCCCAGAACCGCGCATTCAAGTTCCCGGCCTTTGATAAATTCCTCGATCACAATTTTACTGTCGTAACGAAAGGCTTCTTTAACGGCGTTTTGATATTCTTCCGGGCTGCGGACTTTGGCAATGCCCACGGATGATCCCATGTTGGCGGGTTTTATAAACACCGGCGATCCCAGAATTTCCGCCGCTTCCCGGTATGATGGAATTTTCTCGTGGGCGCGCAGGGCCAGAAATTTGCCGATGGGGATACCGGCATCCCGCAGGAGCCGCTTCATTACGTCCTTGTCCATGCCCAGCGCCGATCCCAGAACCCCGGAACCGACAAAGGGGATGCCGGCCAGTTTGAGGAGTCCCTGCACTGTGCCGTCTTCCCCAAACGGGCCGTGGAGAATGGGAAAAACCACGTCCAGAACGGGCATTTCCGCCGCTTTTCCACCGTCAAGGAGAGACAGCGCGCCTCCGCCGCGGGGGGCCAGCGTTATGGGGCTGCCCTTACCGGTTGGCCCGGCTTCCCCATGCGGGGCGCTGTTCAGGAGGAAACAGGAATCCTCCCGCAGGAACCACCGGCCCGACTTGTCTATGCCAATAAGGATGGGGTTGAATCTGCCCCGGTCTATGGCTTGGTAAACATTTCGCGCGGATTCAAGGGACACCTCGTGTTCAGCGGATTTGCCGCCAAAAAGGATTCCCACATTGATTTTTTTTGCCATCACCTTGCCTTTAGCGGAGTATAGCACAAATGGGCGCACGCAGACAGGTGGCTGCCCTTCAAAACCGGGGTTTTGTAACCGGTCTTCGGCTTTTTTGTCTCTTGCGTCTGGGAGATGAAGCTGGCACCATGAACCATGTTTCTGCGGGAACTTGAGGAACCTGCCGGCCGGGTCCGGGGCGTTGGTCCCACTACTGTTACGCTTCTGGCAAAGATGGGAATCTACACCGTGGCGGACCTGATCTGCCACTTTCCACGGGACTGGGAGGACCGGACAAGCGTTGTCCCCCTGGCGCGGTTTGCCGCGATGCCCCAGGTGAACACAACGGTTACGGTTCTGGCCCACAGTTGGATCGGCTTTGGCCGGAAACGGACCCTCAAAGTTCTGGTGGAAGACGAAAGCGCGAGGGCGGAACTGTTCTGCTGGAACCGCCCGTTCCTGGAAAAACAACTGACGCCGGGGACGCGTTGCCATCTATGGGGTCATTTTCAGTACAAATACGGAACGATACAGTCCGGTTCGTTTGAGATTTCGCATGAGGGGGAGGAGCGGGGTATTCTGCCGATCTATCCTCTTGGCGCGGGGTTTAACCAGGCCGCATTCCGCCGCATGGTAAGCCGGGCCCTGGAAAGCTGTCTTTCCCGTATTGATGAGGAACTTCCCCAGACAATCATCGAAAAAGAGGGGCTTTTGCCCCGGCCCCAGGCGCTTAGGGCTGTTCACTTTCCCGCCTCCACGGAGGAGTTGGCCAGGGCCAGGCGGACCCTTATCTACGGGGAACTTTTCTACCTGGAGATTCTGGTGGGGCGGCGGGCTCTGGAACGGCGAAACATCCGGCGCAGCCCCGGACGGACTGCGGCGCCGGAGGGGACGGTTTCAGAAGCCCCGAAGGAGACGCCGCCCGGGCTGCGGCAAGACGCGGACGCTGAAAAGATACCGGCGGGGTTAAGCCCCCTGCAGCGGCGGTTTGTGGAGCGGCTTCCGTTCAAGCTTACTCCCGGCCAGGCGGGGGCCATTGCCGAAATCAACCGGGACATGGCCGGTCCCGTGCCTATGGCCCGGCTGCTGCAGGGGGACGTAGGTTCGGGAAAAACCCTCGTCTCGTTTCTGGCGGCCCTGGCGGCGGTCGAGGGGGGCGGGCAGGCGGCAATTCTGGCGCCCACGGAACTTTTGGCCCGGCAGCATGCGGAAAACGCCGCCCGGCTGCTGGAACCACTGGGCCTGCGGCTTAGTTTCCTCACAGGGAATATCAAAGCTTCAGGGCGGAAGGAACTGCTCAAGGGGCTTGCCGAAGGCCGGATCGACATAATCCTGGGAACCCACGCCCTGTTTTCGGATGACGTAATTTACTCTAGCCTGCGGCTTGTGGTGGTGGATGAGCAGCACCGCTTCGGGGTTCTTCAGCGGTCCCGTATCATGGGCAAGGGGGATCACCCCGATCTCCTGATGATGAGCGCTACCCCCATTCCCCGGACTCTGGCCCTGACGGTTTTTGGCGATCTTGATGTGTCGGTAATCCGGGACCTTCCCCCCGGACGCAAGACTGTTAAAACCCACCTGGCGCGGCAATCCAACGAGGGTAAAGTTTACGATTTTGTGCGGAACGAACTGGACCGGGGCCGGCAGGCTTACTTTGTCTATCCACTGATCGAGGCGGCGGAGGAGGGCCGCACGGCGGAGCTAAAGGACGCGCAAACTATGGCCGGCAAGCTTGCGAACGAAGTGTTCCCCCAGTACCCCGCGGCCCTGATTCACTCGCGGATCGGCGAGGAAGAAAAACAGGACATCATGGAACGTTTTCGCCGGGGCGGAATTCGTGTTCTGGCAGCCACCAGTGTTGTCGAGGTGGGAGTGGACGTGCCCAACGCCACCTGCATGGTGGTTGAACACGCGGAACGTTTTGGCCTTTCCGCCCTGCATCAGCTCCGGGGCCGCGTAGGCCGGGGTTCCGAACAGTCTTACTGTTTTCTTGTGTACTCAGACGATCTTACCCAGGACGGCAAAAAGCGGCTTATGGTTATGCTGGAACATACTGACGGATTTGTGATTGCTGAGGAGGACCTGAAACTCCGGGGGCCCGGACAAATTACAGGGATAGAACAGTCCGGCTATCTTCCGCTGGGGCTTGCCGATCCGGTGCGGGATGCGGACGAACTTGAAAAAGCCCGCCGTGAGGCGTTTTCAATTTTGGAACGGGACCCCGGCCTTCTTCTTCCGGAACACCGCCTTATCGCCGGTGTCCTGGAACGGGCCCGTCCTTTTGGCAATATGGAAATTCCGGGCGGGAACAGGGGGCCTGTTTTTTAAGCCGCCATTTCCAAACAGGTTCCGGTCCGGCCCCCAGTAACTTATGGACGCGGGAATGGTTTATAAAGTATATGAAAAGGCGCGTATGTTCCAGCTTGGCAGTAATTCTGCTGTTTGTGTCTTCCTGCAAAGGAAACAGCGGCGCTGTTTCGAGTTACGAATTCCAGTCTCTGCGGCGCGGTTCCATCGCCAAGACCGTAAGTTCCACCGGTTCCCTCAAACCAATCGCCACAGTAAATGTGTTTTCCCAAATTTCGGGCAAGGTGGAACAGGTGCTGGCGGATTACAATGCCGAAGTTAAAAAGGGCGATGTTCTGGCGGTCCTCAATACAGACACCCGGCGCCTCCAGCGGAATCAACTGGAAGCTCAGGTAAAAAAAGCCCGCTCCGCCTACGAACTGCGGGAAATAGATTATCAGAATCAGGAAAAACTGGCGGAACGGAATTTGATAAGCCAATATGAACTGCGGCAAAGCAGGAATCAACTGGAAGCCCAGGCGGCGGATCTTGCCATAGCCGAAGCCAATCTGCGGGTCGCCGAAACGGAAATTAATCACTATGCTTTTATTACTTCCCCGATAGACGGAACGGTGTTATCGCGCAATATCAGCGAGGGAGGGACCGTGGTAGAAGGGGCCTCCGCTAATTCCAGCGCGATTTTTGTTATCGCAGAAAATCTGCGGGAAATGCAGATTGAATCATGGGTGGGGGAACTCGACATCAGTTCGATCCGGGAAGGGCAGGATGTCCGTTTTACGCTGGAAGCCCTGCCGGGGCGCAGTTTCAGCGGCGCTGTTTCCAGCAAACGGCTTTCCCCGTCTACCCAGGACGGAGTGGTTTCATACAACGTTATTATTACTGTTGACAATGCTGATTTATCCCTGCTTCCGGGAATGACCTGTAACGTTGAGTTTATTGAGGAATCGAGGGAGAACGTTCTCCTGGTTTCAAACGCGGCCCTGCGTTACACTCCCTCCCAGCTTTCCGTTTCGCAGGTGAACGATATTATCAACGCAAAACAAAGTTTAATTACGCGGCAAAACCCCGCCTTTGCCGGTACTCAGGAGGCCGCGGCAGGCCGTACTGCGGGAGGCACGGCAAGTTCTAACGCGGCGGGCCGCGGCGCTCAGCGGGAGAATCAGGGCGCCTTTGGTTCCGGCATGCCCGGATTATCAGTGGGACCGGGCGCCGGAGGACCACCCGGCGGGGGCCCTGGCGGCGGACCCGGGGCTGTGTCCGGCGGTGGGACAAATCGCGGCGGAACAAGCGCAATGTCCGCCTCCCGGGGTTCGCAGTACAAACCCCTGTGGTTCCTCAACGGCGAGGGAAAATTCGACTGCATTCTGGTTGTACCGGGCATCAGCAACGGATCGGTTACCGAAGTTTCAGCCCCAAACCGGATCGAATCACTAAGTACCGAAACTCAGTTTATCGTCCGTGAAAGAGTCCAATGATGGAGGATCTTCCCTTCGTCCAGCGGCCTGCCGGACAGTCCGCTGGCGGTCCGGTAATAAAACTGTCGGGCGTAACGCGGCGTTACCAGGCGCAGGAGAGTAAAAAAATATCCGGCCACCGCCAACAGGAAAGCTACGTGGTAAATGCTCTGCGCGGGGTGGATTTTTCCGTGGAAGCGGGGGAATTTATCGCCATCATGGGTCCTTCCGGTTCAGGCAAATCGACGCTGATGAATATTCTGGGCTGTCTGGACGCCCCCACCGGGGGAAGCTACATCCTTGACGGCGTGGAAACTACGCGCTCAAACGCGGGGACTTTCGCGGAAATTCGGAACAGTAAAATTGGCTTTGTGTTTCAGTCTTTCAATCTGCTGTCCCGGACCAGCGCCATTGAGAATGTTGAACTGCCCTTGTTGTACCGCCGGCAGACAAAACTCCGGCGCGGTCAGATACGGGAAAAGGCGGAAGCGGCGCTGGCGGCGGTAGGCCTGGCCAACAGACTTTTTCACAAACCTAATCAACTGTCCGGGGGGCAGCAGCAGCGGGTCGCCATCGCCAGAGCCATTGTTACGGACCCGGCTTTTATTCTTGCCGATGAACCAACGGGGAATCTGGACAGTTCCATGACTATGGAGATCATGGAACTCTTCCGCAGGCTCAACGACAGTGGAAAAACAATTCTTCTGGTAACCCACGAACCCGACGTGGGGGAAAAAACAAAGCGGATTATCAGCCTTAAAGACGGCCGTATTGTGGAAGACCGGCGGACTGCTCTTGGCATGGGGGAGGAGCAGTGAAGTTTTTCTACCTGCTGCAAAACTGCGTCCGATCAATTCTGCGGAACATGATGCGCAGTCTTCTTACTTCCCTGGGCATTATCATCGGTGTTGCCTCCGTGGTGGTTATGACCGCCATTGGGCAGGGGGCCCAGGACGAAATTGAAGCCCGCATTTCTTCTATGGGAACCAATTTGCTACAAATTCAGCCTCAGCGGATGATCTTCCGGGGAGGCCAAAACATTACCGGCTTTTCCCGTTTCCCCCGGATTACGGTGGCGGACCGGGACAAGATCGCCGCGGAAACATCCTACGCCGCGGCAGTCTCCGCGCTGGTGCAGCGGAACTTTACCTGCATCGGCACGGCGGGCAGCGCTTCAGTACCGGTAATGGGGGTGGAAGAATCCTACCTTCGCATCCGGGACTGGAAAATCGATCAGGGGGCCATGTTTGGCGAGGAAGAAAATGCCGAACGCCAGCGGGTCGCGGTGCTGGGGGCGGACACGGCCGTATCCCTGTTTGGCGGCGCGGATCAGGCCCTGGGACAGAGTATACGCCTGGGGGACGGTTCCTGGATTGTCGTGGGGATTCTGGAAGCCCACGGTGATTCCATGGGCATGTCCAACGCCGATGACGTGGCGCTGGTTCCTTACCGCACCTATCTTACCCGTCTTGCCCCCTCAAAAAATTTGTCTGCCATCGTGTTGAGCGTAGTGGATAAATCCTACATGGACGCCGCCCAGCGGGAGGCGGAGGCGATTATGCGGGAATCCCATAATCTTCCCGACAGCGCCGATCCCGACTTTGGCATTATGAACAGTACCAGCCTTATCGAAATGGCCGGGGAAACATCCCGCAACCTCACTATTCTACTGGCGGCCATTGCGGGGGTATCCCTGTTGGTGGGCGGAATTGGCATTATGAATATTATGCTTGTGTCGGTAACGGAACGCACCCGGGAGATCGGCATACGCATGGCGGTGGGGGCGCGGAAGCAGGATATTTTGCTGCAGTTTCTCGCCGAAGCCTGTATCCTCAGCATCGCCGGGGGGATGACCGGCATTGCGCTTTCTTACATTGCCTGCAAAATTCTTGCGGCATTCAGCATTCCTGCCTCGATTTCACCGGTTATTGTCCTTTTGGCGGCGCTGTTTTCCCTGTTCGTGGGGGGCGTGTTCGGCTACTATCCCGCAAAAAAAGCGGCCCGCCTGTATCCTATCGAAGCTCTGCACTATGAATAAAAATGGTACAAACGGAGGCGGCATGAAAAAAAGCGGCACGGCAAAAATAGTATTACTGTTGTTCATGATTTTTGCCCCAGTGTTTTCCCGGACGGTGTTTTCCGCCGGACTGGGCCTGGAAGATATCCGCGAAGCGGCGGTTCTGGCGTCCCCTGAAATAAAAAAACTTGAGACGGTAAAACAAAACCAGGCCCTCGCAAAAATGGCCTATTATTTCAAGTACATTCCCTCCCTCAGCGCCTCCGCTTCCGCCGCGTATTCCCCGTTCCCGCATACGCAGGCTTCCGCGCTGGACAGCCTGGACGCCGGCGCGGCGTTTTCGATCAACGGGAAAATTAATATCTTTGACGGCGGAAAATCGAAGGCCGAAAGGGCAAGCCTCAGCCTGGAGGACTCCGCGCTGGACGCGCAAACCCAGGCGCGGCTCTTTGCCGTTTTGGAAGAAGCGGACAACCGCTATTTTAACTGTCTGGAAGCGGAGGCCGCCATAAAAACAGCGGAACTACAGGCGGAGATCAGTTCCCTGGCTCTGGAAACTGCGGAGATCCGGCGAGCCGGCGGCATTCTTTCCCCCAGCGATTATTATCTTGCCCTCTCAAACAAATCCGCGGCGGACAGTTCCCTGGCCGCCGCCCAAACCGCTCTTGCTCTGGCGCGGCGCAGGCTTGAACAGTTTACCGGAAACGCCGGAACTGTAGATCTGCTGCCTCTGGATTTTGAGAATTACGAAGAACTGCTCACTGCGATTTCCCGCTGGACGATAGAAGACATTTCCGGCCGCTTTCTGAAATTAAAGGAGGTGCTCGCTTCCCGCAGCCCCGCGCTCAAGTCCGCGTATATTGCGCTTAAACAGGCGGAAAATGAGTACAACCTTACAAAAAGCGCGTTTTTGCCAAGCCTGAACCTTTCCGCGTCTTTTAATCTTAATTACGACTTTACCGGCAGCCCTCCCGCCGGTCCTCTTTCCAGCAATGCTTCGCTTAGTCTGAGCGGAACAATTCCCCTTGATTACTGGAATCTTATAAACGGCGAACAGCGGCAGAAAAATTCGCTGGAAAATTCCCGCATTGATTACGAAAATACACTGGCAGGTTTTGACATTGATTTGCAGTCCCAGCTTTTTACCCTGGCTGGAAACGCTCAAACCCTTGTCGCCAACCGGCTGCAGGCTGAATATTCCGCCCTGCTTCTGGAACAGCAGCGGGAACTTTTCCGCCTTTCAAGCGTGTCCATGACCAGCTTCCTTGATGCCGCCTCCCGTTCCCTGTCGGGCGAAACCCAAAAAACCAGGGCCGAATTCTCGTTCCTCCGCAGCCTGTCCGCCCTTAAAACTTTGGGGGCTTTTGGAGACGAGGAACTTCTGCGCCTGCTGAAGGAATAACATCAGAGCCGTTTTACTCCTTTCGTAAAGGTGTTTCACTTTCCACGCATGTCCCAGCTTCATCCAGCGTCAGGACAGCCCGCGCCGGCCCTTTAGTTGATCAGGGCGCAAATTATGCGATAATATATAGCAGAAGCCGCTGGGGGAACAGGCAAATGCCGGAGAATACTATCATTGATAAAGTTTTTTCACTTCTGGGGAAAGAGGACGAACCGCTTTCCGACAAGGATCTGCTGATCAGGCAGACGATTCGGGAATTGGGTCAAAATAAATACGCAAGGTTCTACAAAATTAAGTCCGGGGAAGTGGACCCTTCTTTCGCGCAGTATATTTACATCATTTACAAAACCATTTATCCCGCCCATGTTTTTATAAACGAGGTAGAAACATCGGGGCAGCTTAAACGGTCTGTCATTGAGTATTTTATGCCGCCCCAGGCTCAGGAGATAGCCCGGAAAATCAGCCCGGAGGCTATTACACGGCGGGCAAAAACCACGGACCCTGCCGCGCTGATCAAAGACCTGGAGGAAGATTACCATGCCCTTACCAGGGCTTTTGACGAGGAACGGGTAAACGCCGCGGACAAGTGCTATAACCTGATCACCGCGTTTTCCCGGTTTATCTGTTTTGATTTTGTGGGCTTTCTTAAGAAATTCGATTCCGCCCTGCTGGAGGGAATCTTTACCGCGCCCCTCAAATTTGCCGCCGTCAGAGTGGACATGCTGGTAGAAGATCTGGCGGCCTTTTACACCGCCATCGCCTCCCTCAATCCACACGACGACTGGAAAACGGCCTTTTCTGTTCTGCGGACCGTTGAAGGCGGAACCGACTGTATTCCCTATGATCAATGGATGACACTGTTGTTCAACCTGAGCGATCTTAAGCAGTCAAAAATAATCGAATATATCGTAAGGCACGCCACAAAAAATCCCATTTGGGACGGAAAAACGCGGGACCCTTCCTGCCAGTTAAGCGCCGCGTGGCTGGAAGAAAAACGGAAAAATGTGTGGAAGTACATTAACACTATCGCGGAAAGCCAGCGGAGCTCCCAGATAGAAATGCTTTTGCGGGCGATATTTGGGGAAATAGACACAACCCGGCTTGCCTACTACAACGAGCGGAGCAGCGAAATTTATACGGCAAAGGATATGGACGGTTTTGTCTACGCCGCCGCCCTGAACTATCTGACGGCCTTTCTTCAGGATTTTTTTTCCCGGGAGGTGCAGGAAATCTGCGACATTGTGCTTATCCGGGGGCAGTGGACCAGCAACACCGGTTCCCTGCAGATGTCCGAAGCTTTTCACGGGGCTCTGGATGTGCTTCCCTCCATCGCGGAACTTGACGAGACTCTTTCGGAAAAGGGCAGTAACGGTCCCCGGCTGCGGGGCGCCTTGCTGCGGCTGGACCGGGACCGGACCCAGGCAAGATACATCGCCAGTATTACCGGCGTTATTGATGAGGAAGCTCTGGAGATTGTCAAAACCGCGACGGCGCATATCATTACGGTGGGCAAATACATGAAAGCCCTTTCGGATGATATACCAAAAAAACAGAACGATATTATTATCAACTGGAAAGAACTGGACACGTATTCCAAAACTCCCCTGGCTTCCCGGATCATGGATGCCTACAAAAAGATCAACTACTTTGTGCAGCTTGTAACTTTGGCGGTCCGGCCCGCCGAACAGTCATGACTCCCGGTTCCGGCGGACAGGCCGCCGAAAAAACACCGGCTGCCAAAGAAACTTTGGCCGCGTTTCGCGCCCTTTACGATGTCATCGTTCGTCTCCGCGCCCCTGACGGCTGCCCCTGGGACCGGGAACAGAACCCCCTAAGCCTGCGCGGGAGCCTTATCGAGGAAACCTACGAATGTGTAGAAGCCATCGACGGGAAAGACCCCGCCCACATCAGGGAGGAATTGGGGGATATGTACCTCCTGGTAACAATGCTCTCCTACATGCACCAGCAGGCGGGGGCCTTTACCGTGGCGGACGTGCTGGACGGAATAGCCGAAAAACTTATCCGCCGCCACCCGCATGTGTTTGGGGAAACAACGGTAAAGGATTCTGCGGAAGTTCTGGAAAACTGGGCGCGGATCAAGGTGGAACAAGAGGGAAGAAAACCCAAGGACAGCGTTCTTGACCAGGTTTCCCGGGGGCTCCCGCCCCTGGACCGGGCCTTTAAGCTTCAGAAGAAGGCCGCCAAAGCCGGGTTCGACTGGCCGGACACGGAGGGAGTAATCGCCAAAATCCGAGAAGAACTGGAAGAGACCAGGGCGGTGCTGGATACGCGGCAAAGCCCGCAAGAGGAGCCGCAGGGAAGCGCGAAGTCCCCGGATACGGCTTTTACGGAGGCGCTGGAGGGGGAACTGGGGGATTTGCTCTTTTCGGCAGTGAACTTGTGCCGTTACCTCAAGGTAGATCCCTCGGTGGCCCTGCAGCGGACCAACGCCAAATTCGAGCGGCGTTTTAAGCGCGTGGAAGAAAAGATGAAGGAAAGCGGCCGGGAACTGGGACCGGAAAACCTCGCCGTTATGGACAGCTACTGGGAAGAGGCCAAGCGGGAAGAACCGGGCCGGCCTTAATTTCTGCCTGCCAAAATGTGGCGGAGGTTTTACGTGGGAATGTTCCCCAGCTGCGCTGGGGCGCGCAAATAGGACTGTTATGTGCAGTTGTTTTTGCTTTTATATTTTTCCATCTTATTCTTTATAATTATTCATGGAGGTGATCCAGAAAGTATGATGGGTTTTTAAACAAAACCATAATTGATGTAAAAGAAAGCCATATCAAAAGCTTTTCGATGGTTAAACAGTTTCTTAGAAAAACAACAAGTCCTAC
>JAISLX010000165.1 GCA_031277045.1 Treponema sp. | reverse complement strand
ATGATGGCGGGGTTGAGACCTCCCCTGTGCAAAATGAGAAAAGTCCGTAGGACTTTTTCTTCTCGAACGAAGATACCCCGCCGAACCTTTGGTTCGAGCTCTGCGGCGGGGTTCTTCATCAGCACCAGAGCGAAAACGGTGCGCAGTATCCAGGGCTCTATCCGCGTAAGCGCATACGCAATGCCGCGAATACCTTTGAGAGTTTTTCCGTGATCGTTCTGTCAATTAGGATATATTTGTTATACCAGGGTATCAAGAAAAACAGCTTTTCCAAAACTAACCGGGTTTTGGGAATATCCTCTTGACAAAGATTCAGGCATGGAGACAATGAGGCGCATGGAGATATCCGCTATGAAAAATGGTTATACGTTGAACTACCCTCCCGCCAGGTGGGAAGAAGGAATGCTCCTGGGTAACGGAACTGTGGGGGCTGTCGCAATGGGCGGGACGGTACGGGAGACCCTTACCCTTACTCATGAACGGATATACTCGCCGGTGTTTGACGGATTCGGGCCGCCGCCTATGGCGGAAAAACTGCCGGAGATTCGGAAGCTTATTGCAGAAGGCCGCTGCGCCGAAGCCGCCCGGATTCCGGATAAACTGCAGGAAGCCCAGTACGGTTATAAGAGCCAGATATGGACTAATCCCTTTATGCCCGCCTGCGATTTAATTATTCAGATCCCCGATGTCCCGGGGCCGTCCGCCGCTTACAGGCGGAGTCTGGATTTTTCCCAGGGTCTCGCGGACCTTGAGTTTTCCATTGACGGTATTGACTACCGCCGTGATTATTTTATCTCGCGCCGGGACGGAGTGGGCGTTATCAGGCTGGTTTCCTCAAAACCCGCGGACTACACGATCTGCCTTGCCAAGCACCCGGAGGACGAACCGCCCGGCTGGGCTTTGGTTAATTATGGCAGTCCGGCGCTTTCGGAACCGGAGATAAGCGCCGCGGACGACACCTGCGTGTACCGCTGCGTGTACACCGGCCGCCGGGGCCAGCGTTATACGGCCTGTGTCTGTGTTGCTCAAACCGATGGCAAAACGGGCTTCCCCGAATCCCGTTCCCTGTTTATCCGGGGCGCGCGTGAAGCCCTTGTCCTGTTTTCTCTGGTAAAAGACGCCGAACCGGACCCCATTCCCGGCGCGCGGGCCTTTTCCTATGACGATCTGAAAAAACGCCACACCGGGACCCACGGGAACATCTTTGGCCGGACTTCGCTTGCTTTAAGCGAAGGCCCGGCGGCCCGCGATGATGAAACACTCTGGCGCGCGGCGCGGAACTCGGAAACGCCGCCGGGGGAGTTTCTGGAAAAGATTTTCTCCGCCGGACGTTACGCCGTTATCTGCGCCACGGGGAAGACCCCGCCCAATTTGCAGGGAATATGGACAGGCAAATGGGGCGTTGACTGGAGCGGCGATTACACCAACGACGGCAATGTCCAAACCGCTATCCTCGGCATGCTGCCTTCCGGTTTTTTTGAGGGGATGCTGAGCCTGTTCGATTACCTCGAAGGCTTTATGGACGAATTCCGCTACAACGCGAAAAAGATTTACGGCTGCCGGGGTATCCACGTGCCGTGCAGGACCAGCGATTCGGGCCTGGCTATCCACTTTAGCGAGTATTATCCCATGCTGTACTGGACCGCGGCGGCGGCGTGGTTTGCGCGTTTTTACTACGACTACTGGCTTTACACATGGGACCATGATTTCTTCAAAAAACGCGCCCTTCCCTTTATGAAAGAGGCGGCGCTTTTTTACGAAGACTACCTTACCGAAGACGACAGGGGGCGATGGCTTTTTAGCCCTTCCTACAGTCCCGAAAACACCCCGGTCAATTCGGACTCGCCTGTCTGCGTCAACGCGGTGATGGATATTGCCTGCGCGAAAGAACTGTTTTCCAACCTTATTTCGGCCTGCCGTACCCTCGGCATAGAACACGAAAATATTGCCGCCTGGGAAAAGTTCCTGGCGAAGATGCCGCCCTACCTTGTCGGCAAAGACGGGGCCCTGAAAGAATGGGCCGTTGAAACGCTGGAGGAAAACCAGGATCACCGGCACAGTTCCCATCTTTACATGTTCTACCACGACATTCCCCAGGATTTTAAAAACGACAAGGCCCTTATGGCCGCCGCCCGCAAGGCATACGAAATCCGCATGGAAAAGCGCGTCCAAAGCCGGGGAACCATGGCCTTTGGCCTTATCCAGTGCGGCATGACCGCGGCCCACCTGGGGGATGGCGCGATGGTCGGCGCCCTTCTGGGACAGATGGCACAGCTTAACTATTATCCAACCTTTGCCTCCTCCCATGACGCGGGCCCCCGTATCTTTAATACCGATATTTCCGGGGGGCTTCCGGCCCTGATGATGGAGGCTCTGGCCCAGTCATCGCCGGTGCTGGACGCGGCGGGCAGGATCGGGTCCTTCGAGATCCGCCTTCTGCCGGCCCTGCCGTCCTGCATGGCTTCTGGAAAAATTACGGGCATGCGACTCCGGGGCGCCTGTTCGCTGGACATGGAATGGAAAAACGGCAAGCTTGTCGATTACCGCGTCGAAAATTTCGGAGGCATGCCGTATACGGTTACCGCACCGGGCAAAGGCACTGAATAATCTTCCGGAAACCCAAAGGTAAAACACTCACGGACGGGGTTCTGGTATGGGCGCATACTACAAAAGGCCGCCCCGTCAGGGGCGGCCTTGCTTTACTTGTACAGCTTTCGTGATCATGGAGTTTGCCAACGGCAAACTCCGAAACTACTAAAAACCGCAGGTTTTTAGTAGTCCATGCCACCCATTCCGCCCATGCCGCCGCCGGGCATGGGGGCCGGTTCTTTTTTCTCCGGCAGATCGGTAATGGCGCTCTCGGTAGTCAGGAGCAGACTGGCAATGGAAGCGGCGTTCTGCAGGGCGGAACGGGTTACCTTGGCGGGATCGATGATCCCGGCCTTTACCATGTCTACCCATTCCATCTTAGAGGCGTCAAAGCCGATGCCTTTCTTTTCGCCTTTGGCCCGATCCGCGATGACCGCGCCGTCAAGACCCGCATTTTCGGCAATCTGACGGATGGGTTCCTCCAGCGCCCGCTTTACGATCTTGTAGCCTACCTTCTCGTCGTCGGTAAGGCCGGAAAGATCGGCTTTTTCCAGGGCAATGGCGGCCTGAATAAGGGCAATTTCACCGCCGGGGACGATGCCTTCCTCGATGGCGGCGCGCGTGGCGGAGAGGGCGTCTTCGACACGGTGCTTCTTCTCTTTCAGTTCCACTTCGGTGGCGGCGCCCACGTTGATGACGGCCACGCCGCCGGCCAGTTTGGCAAGCCGTTCCTGGAGTTTTTCGCGATCATAGTCGCTGGTGGTATCTTCGATTTGGGCCTTGATCTGGGCGATCCGGTCCTGAATTTCCTTGGGTTTGCCGGCGCCGTTGATGATGGTGGTGTTGTCCTTGTCGATCTTGACGGTTTTGGCCTTGCCGAGCTGGGAAATATCGGTATTTTCAAGCTTAATGCCCA
>JAISLX010000074.1 GCA_031277045.1 Treponema sp. | reverse complement strand
AGTTCTTCCTTTGTTAAATTGTAGTGATTCGCGATTGCCTCGGCGATCTGCTTTCCCACCATTTCGAGAGGCGAAAGCGAGTTGAGGGGATCCTGGAAGATCATGGAAATACGTTTCCCCCGGATCTTCCGTAGTTCCCTTTCGCTTAGGGCAAGAAGATTCCTGCCGTCAAAAGTGACGGCGCCCTTTACGCGGCTGTGTCTTTTGTCAAGCAGGCCCATAATGGCCCGGGAACTTACGCTTTTACCGCAGCCCGATTCCCCCACAAGGCCGTGAATCTCGGCGCGGCCTATGCTTAAATTGATTCCGCTTAACGCATACACGATCCCCTCCACGGTAAGAAAATCGCAGCAAAGATTTTCCACTTTAAGGGCGGGATCGCCGGAGGCCGGCGCGTTTTCCGTAAAAGTTAAAGTACTCATGTCCGGCGGCCCTCCCGTGCCCTTTTTTCCATCTTCCCGAAAGATGGAAGGGCGCGGCCCTGCGGGTCCATGTACTGGGAAACGCAGTCGCAGAAGATGTTGAGGCTTACCACGGTGATCACAATCGCCGCGCCCGGAGCAAGCGCGAGGATGGGACTCTGGAGCAGGAAGTTGCGGCCTTCGTCCAGCATGGCGCCCCAGTCAGCGGTGGGCGGCCGGACGCCGAGGCCCAGGAAACTCAAGGTGGCGAGGTCCAGCACCGCGTAGGCCAGGTCCAGGGTAAGCTGTACCAGTACGGTGTCCACGCAGTTGGGGAATATATGACGGAACATGATGTAAAGCCGGGAAAAGCCGATGGATTCAGCGGCCTCGACATAGGTTTTCGTTTTTTCGATAAGGGTGAGGGAACGCACAAGCCGGGTCAGCATAGGCACGTAGACGATACCCAGCGCAACCACCGCGCTGGTGATGCCCCGCCCCATGGCCGCCACAAAGATAAAGGCCAGAAGCAGGGAGGGGAACGAAAGAAGTACGTCGCAAAAACGACCCACGATGGAATCGAGCCTGCCCCCGTAGTAGCCCGAAAAAAGGCCGAGCGGAACGGCGATAATCACCGACAGCAATACTACGCCCAGCGCCGACAGCAGCGTTATCCGGCCGCCGTAAAGGAGGCGGGAGTAGAGGTCCCTGCCTATCTTGTCGGCCCCCAGAATATGCCGGGGAGAGGGCGGGGCAAGGGATGAGGAAAGATCCTGGGCGGATTCGGCGTAGGGGGCCAGGATCGGGGCGAAGGCGCAGCAAAAGATGATGAGGAGGAGGATGAAGCCCGAAACCAGCATGGAAACGGGAAAGGAAAAAAAGGGAAAACGGAAAAACAGTTTATGTTGTGCCACCGGCCCCTCCTCAATTTAGCCGTTTCCGGCGGCGGCCCGGATTCCGGGGCTTTTTCGGGCGGCCGTGCGGACTCCGGGGACGTTCCGGGCGGCAGCCCGAATTCTGGGATCGATCAAAAAGTAAATGATGTCGATCATCAGGTTGAGGAGGAGAAACAGAGTCACCAGAAACATGATGATCGCCTGCATCATGGGATAATCCGAAGACTGAATCGCCTCTATAAGTAGGGCGCCGATGCCGCCAAGGGCGAACACATTTTCTACCAGTACCGCGCCCACTACCATACCGCCTATCTGTATGCCCGCCACGGTGATGACCGGGATCAGGGTGTTTTTAAGGCAGTGCGCAAGGGCTATCCTGACAAAGGGGGTTCCCTTCGCGGTAAGGGCCAGCGCGTAATTCGACTTGAGTTCCCCTATCATGCGGTCCCGGGCAATGCGCCCCATCAGGGCTATCATGTTGAGGCTCAGGGCAAAGGCGGGCAGAAACAGGTAGTACAGATTTTCGCCTACCGTGCGGGCCGCGCCGAAAACAGGAAACCACTTGAGGCGCATGGAAAATATCAGCATAAGCACAATCGCGTTGAGGAAAACAGGCGAAGAAACGCAGAGAATCATGATCCCCGATATGACGCGGTCAATGACGGTGTCTTTCTTTATGGCGCCGATAACGCCCGCCGGTATCGCCAGCAGCACCGCTATAATGGTACTCATCACCACAAGCTGGATTGTAGTGGGGAGCCGCGCCTTTAAAAGATAGGCCACGGGCTGGCGGTGCTTAAAACTGTCCCCCAAATTGCCCCGGACCAGGTTCCCAAGCCATATCAGGTACTGCCGGGGGAGGCTCTTGTCCAGGTGGTACTGCCTGATAAGGGAAGCGCGGGTTTCGTCGCTGATCCGTTTTCCGGTAGTAATGGAAGTGATGGGATCGGCGGGCGCCAGCCTTATCAGGAAGAAAACCATGACCGAAACGGCAAGAAGTATGGGGATCAGCGATACTGTCCGTTTCAGTACGTACCGGATCAGGAAAGCCATCAGTCTGCCTTTCTGAGATTCTGTATGGGCAGCGCCCCGATGTAGTCCCGCCGCTTTTGCGCGTCCCCGCCGTACAGCGCCGGCCCAAAGGGAAGCGCCGTTCCCGGCATTCCGGCACTTTTGCTTCCCCCGCCGCCGCACGCGGCCAGGAGCGCCAGGAAAAGTCCCGGCACGAGATACGCGATTTTCTTCATTATAATCAGCCTCCTTTGTTTTTTATAAAATAAACTCCTGGTTTTTTAGCACAATATGAATATTTATGCAAGGTTTATGCAGCCCATATCAGCAATTCAAAGTTTAAAACAACTACAACGAACCTCCGGTTCGACCACACGAATTCCCGCTTTGGTAACCCTGATTTTTACCGATAGCTTCTTTCATTTACAGAAAACAGGAAAGCTGGACGGGAGAAAGGGGAAAACGCTCCGCCGTTCGTGTTGGTTCGTGAGGTTCGTGGTTAAATTTCTTTAGATTCCGTGGGCCAAGTTTAGCGTTCATGACGGGGCGCCTCATGGCAGGCAACGCCAACGTGTCATCAGGTAACGGAAAACACCGTGTTCAGCCTTCGGCAAGGGCCAGCCATGCCGCGCGGTAAGGGACAAGCTCGGGAACAGCGGCCTTGGGCACTTCCTTGTAGTCTATCTCGAAGTTTTTGGCAAGATCGGAAAGCCCCTGGCCGGTAAGCGCCATTTTGGCGGTCATAGCCGCGCCCAGGGCGGTGGCTTCGGCAATGTCGGTAAGAAATACCCGATTGTCCTTAAAACCCGAGGAAAGCAAGGCGTTGTAGGCCTCGTTCTTGCGGAAGCCGCCCTCGGTAAAGATCTCCACCCCCGGCACCAGCCCCGTGCGTTCAAGGCCCGTAAGGGACTGCATCACCAGGGATATGCGTAGCGCCGCAAAGCCGGTTTCGTAGTCCCTGAAACAGGGCGGCACTTTTTCCGTAAAAGCCGTTTCCCCGGCAATACCGGCGTAGTGATAATCCCTGCCGTCTTCGTGAACCCTTGGCTTTGAGCGGGGAAACTGTCCCGAACCCTGAACCAGTTCCGGGAGCAGAAATATCCTCTTTTCGCCCAGAACCCGCCGGTACAGGTCTTCCCGGTACGGGGGAAGATCGTCCCGTTTGTGAAGCGCCATCAGTATCCTCGACCAGGCTTCAAATTCGGCCCCTCCCTGGAAGATCGTGGTCTTTACCGGACTTCCAAAGGCGGAAATATTGAAGAACACCACCTTGCCCAGTTCATCGGGGGCAAAACCGAATTTTTTTACCGGATTCATGCCCACGCACCAGGTCCCCGTCGAATTAAG
>JAISLX010000073.1 GCA_031277045.1 Treponema sp. | reverse complement strand
GCCAAAACCGCCGCAAAAAGAGCGGCCTTTCCCGCCGTCATTTTCCGCACGGATTTTGTTTCGCGTTTCATTTTACACTCCTTTGGGGCCCCCAATTTTTTTTGAAAGAATCCCCTTTTCCCGTATTAGGCAAGACCTTCAGAGCGTAAAAAAACCCTTGGGGATCACTCTCCAAGGGCTTTGTTTCGGAAAAAGAAACCGCGTCTTTCATAAAACCGGTTCCCGACTTTCTCCCGTCCGGACTGTACCGTCGGCGCCGGAATTTCACCGGCTCAATCCCTATCCGTCAGGATTCAGAATCCGCCGGATTTAGGAGTTGCGGGCTATACCGCCGGTCGGGAATTGCCTGGCGGCATATTGCCTTATAAAGACAATATGTCACCGCTCACCCCGCCCCGAAAATCTTGATTGGAAGGCCGGGTCCATACCCCGGAGCTTGCTCCGGAAAATTTACTACCCCTGAAAAGGTGGTAACCAAATCTTCGGATCGGGGTAGGGACCCGGCCAGTACTATAAATTTCCTCCCCAACGAAGATACCCAGGAGCTTGCTCCTGGGTTCTTCATTGCGGGAATTATATAAAGAAAAATGGAATTTTGAGCTTGTTCCAAAACTCGGTTAGTTTTGGACAAGCTCTTGGGGAAACCGGTTTAAAACCCGGTTTCCCCGCTAAATCTAAGGGAGCCGTTCCAAAAACTGAAGTTTTGGAACAGCCTCTTTTGTTCAAAAATAATCGTTCTTTCAGCAGGAGCAAAGCTCCGGAATATTAAATCATATCGCTTCACCAATAAGAAACCGGCTAAAGGCCGATTTTTGAAGGTTTTATGCGCGAAACGCAGCAAACTGCCGGCGGCACAACCGATGAGAGGCTCACCTCAAACAGAGTAGTAACGGCTGCTTGGCAGCCGCGTCAAAATAGCCGGGGGAGACCTCTCGCGCGGCCTCTACCTCGTGGCCGTGGACGGAACTGCGGGTCAGCAACGGGGAAACAGCGTTCAGGACGGTCTTTAAGGCTTGCGTGGTTAAGGATCGTACCCGGACCCACGAATAGTCTCAAGGCGGCCGCTTGCATGGTTCAATTCCCGCCGATTCTGGCGGTTCCCTCCGCCGGTATTTTTATACTAGAATGGGCCTATGCAAACCTGTAACGCGGACCTGATTATCATTGGGGCGGGACCTGCGGGTTTGACAGCGGCCCAATACGGGGCCCGGGCAAACCTGAAAACCCTTGTTTTTGAACAGCTTGCCCCCGGCGGGCAGGCCCTTACCATCGACATACTGGAAAACTATCCCGGCAATATTGGGAAACCGGACGGAAAAGAAGGGCCGGGCCGTTCGGCCAGGTCGGGTTTTGATTTTGCCCAGGATCTTTACCGCCAGGCGCTGGACTTTGGCGCCTGTGTTACCACTGCCCGGATTACGGCCCTAAAAAAAGACGGGGACCTTTTTACCGTAACCACGGAAGACGGCGGCGCCCGGCGGGCCGCTGCGCTGATCCTGGCCACCGGAGCGGCCCGCCGGACCCTGGGGGTTCCGGGGGAGGCTCAGTTTACCGGCAGGGGGGTCTCGTACTGCGCCAGCTGCGACGGGCCGTTTTTCCGGAACAAGAAAATTGTGGTGGCCGGGGGCGGGGACGCCGCCTGCGACGAGGCGCAGTATCTGTCCCGCCTTTCCCCCCGCGTTATCCTGGTACACCGCCGGGACCGTTTCCGCGCCCAGGCGGGGCTTGTGGAGCGGGTACAAAACAACCCGAATATCGAACTGCGGCTTAACACGATTATCCGGGAAATCAGGGGGGGGCAGACAGTCAGCTCCCTGGTTCTGGAACACAGTGATACTACAGGCAAAGGTACGGGCCGGACTTACGAGGAAGATGCGGACGCGGTGTTTGTTTTTGTGGGTACAGTTCCCCAAACATCCCTGGTTCCCGGTCTTAAAAAAGACGAGGCAGGCTACATTGTTACCGATCAGCGCATGGAAAGTTCCGTGCCCGGACTCTTTGTGGCCGGGGATGTCCGGTCCAGCCCTTTCCGCCAGGTGGTAGTCGCCGCCGCTGAGGGGGCCATTGCGGCTCACTGCGCCGCAGAGTACATCGACACATTAAAATGCGGGCAAATTTCTGTCCACGGACAACCCGGAGCGGCCTGTGAGTAAACGGTTTCCCGGGGGATGGCTTTTCAAACTCTGGAGACTATTTGTGACGCTGCCGGTCCTTGCCGGCATGACGGCGCTCCTTTCACCCCTGAGTTTTGACAGCCTTAACCACGCGGCCCCGGACCATACAAACGCGGATCGCGTAACCACGGGCCAGCGGCCGCCGACTGATTCGCCGCCGGACAACCGAAACCTTGAATCACAAAAACAGGCCGCAGATCTGCTGGCCCGGATGAGCAACGAGGAAGCTCTGGCTCAAACCTTCATGCTGGGCTGGGTGGGGGCGGAGCCTTCGCCCCTGATCATGAACTGGATACGGGATCGCCATATCGGCGGGGTAAAAATCTTCGGCTGGAACACAGGTGATACTCACAAACTTGCCAAAACCGTGGGCGAACTGCAAACGGCCAGCCTGGAGGGGAACTACGGCCTTCCCCTGCTGGTCGCCACCGATCAAGAGGGGGGCTGGATTCGCCACGTAAAGGGCGCTACCAGCGAAACCCCGGGGAACATGGCCATCGGCGCTTCCGGGTATCCCCAGGACGCATACCTGGCGGGCTATTACATCGGCAGGGAATTGGCGGCGCTGGGGATTAATATGAACTTTGCCCCTACGGTGGACCTGTTTACCAACCGCTATTCCCCGCTTATCGGCCCCCGTGCCTTTGGGAGCGATCCCACCCAGGCGGGGATTCTGGGGGCCGCTTTTATGAAAGGGCAAATGGCGGCGGGGATTATCCCCACGGCAAAACACTACCCCGGCCACGGGGACACAGACCTGGATTCCCACGGGGTACTGCCCCAGATCGACGCGCCGTTCGAGGTTCTGTGGGAACGGGAACTTGTCCCCTACCGGATTCTGGTTCACGAAGGGCTTCCCGCGGTAATGAGCGGACACCTGGCCTTTCCCCAAACCAGGGCGGCGTCTACCCCGGCGTCCCTGTCGTCTTACTTCCTTAACGATATTCTGCGGGAAAAAATCGGCTACCAGGGGCTCATTATTACCGATGACCTGATGATGAACGGCGCCACTACCCACGCGGGGAGTATTTCCCAGGCGGCCAAACAGGCCCTGCTGGCGGGTAACGACATCGTGATGTTTTCAAAAACTCCCAGCCTGTTCGATCCCGTGTGGACTGCCCTGGTCCACGCGATGGAGGAAGAAGACGAATTCCGGGAACGGGTATGGGACGCGGCCCGGCGGATACTGGAGGTAAAGTACAGTTATCTCCGTGGGGAGGTTCCCTATATACCGGACCTGGAAAAACTTTCCGCCGAACTCTCCAACCCGGAAGGGGCGGCTTTTTTTCTGGACCTGGCGGTCCGCAGCGTAACGCTTATCCGGGGGGGGCCGCTCAAAGCGGAGAAGGCCGGCCGCCTGCTTATCGCGGGGTCCTACGATGATTTTTGCCGGGCAGGTAAAGCCGCCTACCCTGAAGCGGAAACCTACCGCTTTTTCTCCAGCCAGCAGGCGCAAGACTTTGTCCGCCTTGCCCAGAACGCGGACACGGTTATTTTCTGCCTTTCGGACGCGGAGGGGCTTGCTTTTTTGCGGAGCATCCAGGATATCAACAAAAACATCATTGTTGTTTCCGTGCTAAATCCCGTATACCTGGAAAGCGTCCCCTGGGTAAACGGGGCTATTGCCGTGTACAGCTATGCCCCCGAATCCTTTATTGCGGCTTTCTCCGTCCTGACGGGCCGTGTCGGCGCGGATGGAAAACTGCCCTATGATTAAGGTCCGCGTCCGGCATAACCAGGGCCGAAAATGGGAACGGCTGGGCCGGCGGCGTTTTGAGGACGTGAAAGAACTATTGCGCCGCCGGGAACTTTTTTGCGTATCCGCCTGCGCCCGGTTTCTCCCCCCGGAACAGTTCTCCGGTCAAATCTGGGGGTTCTCCAACCCCGATAGTTCCGTAGGGGCTCTGATCTTTCACAGCAAGGGGAATGTTTTCCCCGTCATGATTAGCCGCGATACGGGCCAACTTACCATACCGCAGGTTCTGCTGCGGTTTTTGAAAAAGACTAACATCTACGTGGTTCAGGGACTGCGGAACGATGTATTGACCCTGCAGGGGATTCTGGGGGAACTGGGAAAGCAGAGCATTGACGAAATAGACTACGACCTTATGGCTTTGAACGGGGGCCCCCCCGTGGAAACACTGCGGGCGGGTCCCCCGGAAATTTCCATACGGGAACCTGAATTGTGGGAACTGGACGACATTCTTCCCCTGCAAAGGGCCTACGAGATGGAAGAAGTGCTGCCCCAGGGCGCCGCTTTCAACGCCGCCGTCTGCCGCCTAAATCTAAAACGGATCTTAAAAGAGCAAAAAATCCTGGTAGCGGAACTGGGGGGACAGATTATCGCCAAGGCAAACACCAGCGCCGTCTCCTTTACCCGGACCCAGATTGGCGGGGTCTTTGTCCACCCAAGCTGCCGGGGTCTGGGCATCGCCCGCAGAATCTGTGCGGAACTTACCAGCGCCCTGGTCAATTCCGGCAGGGGGGTAAACCTTTTTGTAAAAAAACAGAACCGGAGCGCCCAGACGGTGTACCGCTCCATCGGCTTTAGACCCATCGCCGACTACCGCATCGCCTACTACTGAATCACAAGGGCCTCTTCAACACACCGCTCGCAGCCGTAAAACCCGGAACCCCAGGCCGGCGGCGCAAGAATTAGGGCATAAAAAAACCTCCCGGGAAAAGGAGGTGAGGAAACCCGGGAGACGGCCTGATAGAGGATTTCCGCCGGCTAGCGCCATGCGGATTCGATGTTATTTACCGGTTTTGTAAAACCAGCCATCAAGCCCCTATTTCAGTTACCTTAAACTTAAGATTTTTATTCCCCTACGTCAAGGGAAATTTAGCTATTAACTTAAAAAATCTTCCGCCGGCGCAGGCCCGGTAGTCTCACCTACCGGGCGCCTGCCAGGCGAGCCTACCGGTAGAGGGGACCTAATGCAGCGCAGGCCCGGTAGTCGGCGCCTTCTTTGTCCATGCCGAAGCTGTTCCAGAAGCTGGGGCGGAAGATGCGGTCAGGGCTGAGGTTGTGCATGCACACGGGTATCCGCAGGATGGCGGCCAGGCTGACAAGGTCCGCGCCGATGTGGCCGCAGGAGACGGCGCCGTGGTTGGCGCCCCAGTTGTTCATGACGGAGTAGACATCAGCGAAGGGGCCT
Source organism: Treponema sp. (assembly GCA_031277045.1). Next base: position 2,799 of record JAISLX010000073.1, on the reverse strand, counting down.
TCCCCGGTAAGGCGGGGGGCGAACCAGGTGCTGGGCCAGGTGGGGTCGGTGCGCTGATCCAGTTTGTCGTGAACGTGGTCCGGAATGCTGACGGTCCAGCCTTCGGCAAGCTGGAGGACGGGGCCGAGGCCTTTGATAAGGTTGAGGCGGCTCATGGTAACGGGCATACCGCCTTCTGTGAGGAAATCCGCCGAATAGCCGCCGCCGCGAAAGTAGCCGAGGCTGGCGTAGCGCCACTGCACGGCGTCCAGGCAGGCGCCGGCTTCTTCCGGGGTGATTTCCCAGAAAGGTTTCATTGTGGGTTTTCCGTCTTTCCGCTGTTTTCCGGCGCCGTCAAGGCTGGCGGAGCCGGAGTTGATCAGGTGGATAAGGCCGTTGGCGGCGCCGCCTTCGGGTTTCCATCCGGTAACGCGCTCAATCGCGGCGGGACTCCAGTAGGTTCTAACATCGCTGAAGATCTGTGCGGTCCCGGTAAGCAGATGGCCGAAAAGCATGGACACGCCGTTCAGGCTGTCGTTTTCCGTGGCGACAATGTACGGCGCGCGGATGCCGTTCCAGTCGTAGGACGAATTGAGGATGGTCTCCAAAAAGTCCGCGTTGGGGAAGTGGTCGTTCCAGTGGCGCTGGCCCTGGAAGCCCGCGACAAGGGCGTTATGGCCCAGGGCTTCCTCGGCCAGGTTTTTACGGCGCAGGGCGGGGTTGCCTATCATCAGGTCCCGGACAATGATGGTCATTTTAACGCAGGTTTTCCAAACTTCGTCTTTGCGCCGTCTGTCGTGCTGCTCCGCGGGGGGATTGTTGTCGGGGCCTTCGCGGTTTTTGCAGTTGGCGTTTACCCAGTCCATTGCCCGGGTGAATTCCGCCTCGGAGTAGATTTTTTCCTCGAAACGGCGGACCAGTTCGCTCATGTCCACGTACTCGTTTCTCATCCCCAGGTATTCCTGAAAAAAATCGGCGTTGACGATGGACCCGGCAATGCCCATAGACACAGAGCCGATGGACAGGTAGCTTTTGCCGCGCATCCAGGCGGCGGCCAGGGCGGCGCGGACAAACTGGAGCAGTTTATCCCGCACGTCGGCGGGAACCTGGCCGATGTTGGCAAAGTCCTGGACATCGCGGCCGTAGATGCCAAAGGCGGGCAGGCCTTTTTGGGAATGTCCGGCCAGCGCCGCCGCCAGGTATACGGCGCCAGGCCTGTCGGTCCCGTTAAAACCCCACACCGCCTTGATGGTTTGGGGGTCCATGTCCATAGTTTCCGAACCGTAACACCAGCAGGGGGTTACGGTAAGGGTGATGGGTACCTGTTCCCGGCTGAATTTGTCCTGGCACGCGGCGGCTTCCGCCACGCCGCCGATGCAGCTATCGGCGATAACGCACTCAACGGGCATGCCATTGGGATGTTTCAGGTTTTCCGTGATAAGCCGGGCGGCGGCCTGGGCCAGAGCCAGAGTGGGAGCCTCCAGGGATTCCCGCACTCCCCGGCGGCGGCCGTCGATGGCGGGCCGGATGCCCACTTTGGGCAGGGCCCCCCGGTAACGGTTTTCCGGACTGGTCATTGTAAGACTTGCTATATCTGCCATAATTTCCTCCTGTCTTGTGACTACGCTATACTACCACAAAATTCCTGGGCCAACAGCCCCCGGAATTTTTACATTTGGGAGTTTCCCCAAAATCCGGTTAGCCGAATAAGCCTGTTACGCCTGCGTAGATAAACCTGTTACGCCTACGTAGATAAACCTGTTACGCCTGCGTAGATAAGCCTGTTACGCCCGCGTAGATAAACCTGTTACGCCCGGGAACGCAATTTTTACAAGTCTTAGAGATTTCCCCAAAACCCGGTTAGTTAAAGTCCGGGTCCAGCCGTAACACCTGCTCCCAGTCTGCGCGGGTACGCTTGTAATCGCTTTTGTTGTAGTACATTTCGCCCCGGCTGTCGTACTGGTTGGATCGTTGGGAGCAATCCGCAAAGCGGTGTTGAGGTCCTCAATGGCCAGATCATGCATCCCCTTGCCGGAATACGCATAGGTACGTTCGTTGTAGGCATCAGTATCATTGGGTTGATCCGCAGTGCGGCGGTATAGTCCGCTATCGCCTGGTCGTAGTTTCCTTTGTCAAAATACGCATTATCCTGGCCGATATAGACGCCAGCCGCTGTTCCACAACCGGCAAACAAACTACCAGGCCCAACGCCGCCGGCATTTCGCTAAACCAATTTTTCTTTTTCATCGTTTTCTCCTTTGCTTTTTTAAGCAATTTTTCTAAGTCATGTGTTTGATTTCATAAAATTTTATGCCACACATAACGTTCCGGCTTTTTACGACGGTTTGACAGCCCGAATAAGGGCTTGTGTAGCATCGTACCGAAGGTACGCGGCCAGGGCTGCAAAAATGTGGCGGAGTTTTGGCGTGGGAATGTTCAGACCAAAGGTCTGCGCGTAGCGAAATGACCTAGGCGAGCGAAACCCCGAGCCGCCTACTGGCGGCGTCCCCAGCTATACTGGGGCGCGTAAACAGTCCTGTTATGTGCAATTTGCCCTAAACATGGTTGACAAATTGTACGAAAATATTATAAAAATAATGAAACAAATAATCATGGAGAGTTCTTGAATGATAATATGGATTAATGGAGCCTTCGGCAGTGGTAAAACACAAACCTCCTTTGAAATTAACAGACGGTTGAAGAATTCATTTGTTTATGATCCAGAAAACATTGGATATTTTTTCAGAAGAAATATGCCCAAAGAAATTACAGAAGGCAATTTTCAGGATCAGATATTATGGAGAACATTTAATTATGAAA
>JAISLX010000150.1 GCA_031277045.1 Treponema sp. | reverse complement strand
GCCATGGACGGGGATATCCGGGTTTATCCCGGCCACGGACCCGCCACCACCATCGCCGGGGAACAGGCCCTGGGGGACCTCGCCAGCTTCTAGCAGCCTGTTGCACTTGTAGATTTTTTGCGCTTGATGCCGCAAAAAATCTCCGATTATTGGGCTCCTGACGGAGTTTGCAGGGTAAAAAATCGCCTGATCGGCGATTTTTTAGGGTTTTACGCACGAAGCGCAACAAACTCCTAGCCGAGGTGGGACAGGGCCGCGGACATATCGTAACAATAATCCCCCAGCTTTTCGATGCGCCGGACCAGATCGATGAACAGTAATTCGGTTTTTACGTCCTCCCCGGCCTCTATCCGTTTTCGCCCCATTTTACGCAACCGGTCCCGGACCTTGTCGATCCGGTTCTCCAGGGCCGCCGCATAGGCGCTTTGCTCCTGGGTCAAACTATTACCCAGCCGCTCCCGAACAAAGCCCAAAAAATTCCCCACCAGCCGCACGTAGGGGGAAAGGGCCGCCATTTCCCGCTTCTTAAAAAGCTGCCCCTTTTTGACGCTCCGGTCCAAAAGCAGACCCACGCTGTAACAATCATCGGTCATATCCTCCAAATCCGCGATGATCCGCAGAAGATAGGAAATGTTTTGTTCCGACCGGTAATTAAGCTGCTGCCGGGTACATTCGATTAAAAAACGGGTCAGTTCCTCCCGCATTTCATCGGCCCACCTCTCCTTCTCCTTCAACTCCGCCACCAGGGCGTCCGCCGAGGCTTCCTTACCCGGGCCGTCCTTGAGGGTGATGAGGGCCCCGCTGATGGCGGCGTACATGGAGGCGGCAAGCCCCGCCATGTCCCGGATTTCCTTCTCCGCCCGGTAAATGTTGAGTTCCGGGGTGTTATGGATGGCCCCGGACTGATAAACCAGCCGGTAATGGGGCGGCGCTTTGGCGGGGTCCTCCTTGATAAGGAACCGTACCAGCCTGGCGAAGGGTTCCACAAAGGGGAAAAACAGCAGGGTATTGGTCACGTTAAAGATGGTATGGAACATGGCCAAATGGGCGGTAACCCCCGTGCCAGGGGTGATCAGGTCCACCAAAAACACCAGGGGCCGGAAAAGCGCCAGGGCCCACACCGTTCCTATGACGTTAAAAAGGATATGAACCATGGCGGCCTGCCGGGCGGCGGTCCGGGCGCCGATGGAAGCCAGGGCCGCGTCGATGGTGGTGCCTATGTTCGCCCCCAGGATCATGGCGGCGGCCAGGGAGAAACCTATCATCCCCTCATGGGCCATGGTGAGGATGATGGCGGTGGAAGCCCCCGAGGAGTGGGTAATCAGGGTGATCACCAGCCCTAACCCCGTGCCCAGCAGGATGGAAACCACCCCAAGGCCGGAAAGGGAGCCGGTAAAGCTGAGGGCTTGGGGACTGAGCTGAGGCAGGGACTGGGTGAGCAGATCCAGGCCCATAAAAAGGAAGCCGAACCCTAAAATCACCTCCCCCAGGTCTTTGTGCTTCCATTTGATAACCCGCATCACAAAGCCTACGCCTATGGCGGGCAGGGCAATGGCCCCCAGGTTCAGGGTAAAGCCCATGAGGGACACCACCCAGGCGGTTATGGTGGAACCGATGTTCGCCCCCATAATCACCCCGATAGACTGGGTTAGGGTAAGCAGTCCGGCGTTGACAAAGGAAACCACCATCACCGTGGTGGCCGAGGAGGACTGGATCAGGGCGGTAACCACCATGCCGGTTATCACCGCAGAAAGACGGTTCCCCGTCATAAAGCCCAGGATCCGCTGCATCCGGGACCCCGCAGCCTGCTGTATCCCGTCGCTCATCACCTTCATCCCATAGAGAAAAAGAGCTATGCAGCCGGTGATGCGAAAAAACACGCCAATATACGCCATCATCGCAGTCATAGTAATACAGTATATTCCTTTTTAGCGGAAGATGATATGATAAGTTTGAGAAAAATGAAGAAAAATTTTGTAACGCAACGGAGCAAGCTCAATTGATGAAGGAAAAAATCGCCCTTACCGGGATTAAGCCCACCGGGGTCCTCCATATCGGCAACTATTTTGGCGCCATCCTGCCCGCCCTGGAGCTGGCGGAGCGTTACGACGCCCGGTATTTTATCGCCGATTACCACGCCCTCAACACCATGAAGGACCCCCGGGAACTGTCCGCCAATATCCGGGAGGTGGCCGCTGGCTGGCTGGCGGCGGGGCTGAACCCGGAGGAGGTCATCATGTACCGCCAAAGCGCCGTCCCCGAAACCTTTGAGCTGACCACCATATTGATGGCCTTTACCGCCAAGGGGCTGATGAACCGGGCCCACGCCTATAAGGCGGCGGTGCAGGGGAACACCGAAAAAAATGACGACCCCGACGCGGGGATCAATATGGGGCTTTTTACCTACCCGGTGCTTATGGCCGCGGACATCCTGCTTTTTGATGCCCACCTGGTTCCGGTGGGCAAAGACCAGGTGCAGCATGTGGAAATGGCCCAGGACATTGCCCAGGCCCTCAATTTTAACTACCAAAAACCCCTGCTGCGGATCCCCGAAGCGGCGGTGCGGGAGGAGGTGGCGGTGGTGCCCGGACTGGATGGCCGGAAAATGAGCAAAAGCTACGGCAACACCATCCCCCTCTTTGCCCCGGAAAAGGAGCTGCGGAAGCTCATCATGCGGATCGTTACCAATTCCCAGGGCGTCGCGGAGCCCAAGGACCCGGAAAGCTCCCAGATATACCAGCTCTACCGGCTTTTCGCCTCCCCGGAGGAGCGGGATGCCCTGGCGGCGCAATACCGTCAGGGCGGCATGGGCTGGGGGGAAGCCAAGGAGGAGCTATTCCGGGTGGTCAACCGGGAATTGAGCCCCCTCAGGCAGCGCTTCGAGGCAATCATGGCGGACCCCGCGGGGCTCGACGCGGTGCTGGCCCGGGGAGCGGAAAAGGCCCGTCCCATCGCCGCGGCAACGGTGGCCCGGATCCGCAAAGCCGCGGGGATAGACGGGCAGCGCGTAAAAACCGGCGCCGATACTCAGTCTTGTATTGTTTGAGCGAAAACCGTACAATGGGGTTATGATCCGGTTGATGGAAAACGGGCTGTCCCGCATACTGATAACGGTTTTCACGTTTTTCGCGGTTATGACAAGTTTTTACTTCGCGGCGGTGGAACCTTTGCGGATCGTCAGTTTTTCGGTGGGAAGGACCGGCAGTGAGGGTGAAAGGATTGGCCGTGTCATTCCTTCCCCGGCGGATGAACCGGCGTTTTTTATCAAGACGAAGGATAACCAGGTTCCATCCATGCGGGCGGGATTTCAGCGTATCTTTAGTCCCGGCGGAAGCTGGGGCCTTTCCTCCTCACTTTGCCGATCTTCCTTTGGCTCAACCTTAAACGTCAATCCCACACAGGTAAAAAACAGTATCCTTCTTAAACTCCGAATTTGATCCTTGTCCCCCCGCTGTATCGTTCTCAAATAATGTAGGTGTACCGGGTTACGCGGAAAAAGCAATGAATCGCCATGCCTAATGCCGGGCTCATGGGGCAGCGAGGTAAAATTTATCGTTTGTTTGTGAATATTGATGAGGTTCAGGCTTAAATTTTCCGGTTTATCCCCGCCGTAACGGGAATTCCTGATTTTGATCCGCGTTTAACGCGATCTTGCTTAACGCGATTTTAAAAGAGAGGGTATTAATATGAAAAAATTCTGGAGGGCGCCCGGAATCTCGCTGCTTCCGGCGGTTATCGTGGGAATAATCATGGGTTTTGTTTCCGGTTCAAGCGGAATGATCTCCCCAGTGATGAGTGGAGCTGTTTCTGTGGGGTTCGGCCTATGCGGCATAACCGGACTTGTGGTAGTTTCTGTGGAAATGTTTTTTGAGGACCGGGCGAAAAGCAGGGGCGGCGGAAAATGCGGTTGAGTAACGTGTTCACGCGGGAGCTTATCAAACTGGACCTGGAAGGCAAAACAAAAAACGAGGTTTTTAAAGAACTTGTCGGAACCATCGCCGGATTGTATCCGGAATACGGCCGCGAAGAAATGCTCGACGCGGTACTCGCCCGGGAAAACCAGATGAACACCGCCGTCCTGCCCGGCATAGCGGTGCCCCACGGCTATTGCAGCGCGGTGGGCGGCATCATCGGCGCTGCGGGGTTTTCGCGGACCGGCATTGAATACGGCAGTTCCAGGCCGGTTCACTCGGTCTTTCTGCTCCTGCTGGACAATTTTTCCCGGGAACGTCATCTACAGGTTTTAAGCTGCCTCCTCAGGCTGTTTAACTCCGAATTCCTTGCGATGATTGGGGCGGCGAAAAGCCCCCAGGAAGTATACGATATTCTGTACCGTTTTAGATGAGCCGGCGTCTGTCCTGGGAGCCGCCGGCTTTCGGTAATAACCGTGCGGACAGACTATTATTCTCCTTGCCGCGATACAGAGCATTGACAAGGAAGCACTCGAAGTTGCGGAACTTGACGGCGCTATCGGATGGAAAAAACCGGTATATATTGAGGCTTCCCCAAAACTTCAGTTTTTGGGAAAGCAACCTTGAAATTCGCGGTTTTGCAAGGCTGCCGCAAGGTTAAAAGCCTGAAAAACCGCAAGAGCCTTTGGCTCAAGCCTGTCCCAAAACCATGCGCGTTAGCGCACAGTTTTGGGACAGGCTCTCTTATCAGGTCATTTGGGTTCAGCCGTGATGAACCAAATGGTGTTCCACCTTTGACCAGGGAGTTGATCAGACATTCCCTCGTATGGCTTCGGCGGGACCGGTCTTCGGCCCGTTGTTGGGCCCTGTTCCCATGCGATGGCGATCTCCCCCCGCTCGGCGGGGGACAGATGGGTATAGCTTTTTTCTGTTTTGTGCTGGACAGGGCTAAGTGTTGTACTTCAGGGTTGAACGCGGGGCTGCTTAATCCTTCGCCGCCTATAAAATTACCGAAAACTCCATCGCTTCAACAGGAGTTCGTATGGTAGAAGCTGTTCCTATTTTGGATATTAATGAGAAAATATGAAGTACCTCCTATAATAGAGATCACCATTGCCGATCTCTCAGATGGGATATCACACGGCAGCAAATTTACCTCCCTCAGGAAAAACCAGGATACGGTTTCCTGACCTTGGTGATTTAAAAGATGTATGGTTTATTCGGTTAGAAGGATTCATTATAATGTATTCGTTAACTCGCCAGGAGTATGGGAAGCCAAAACCACCAATCTCACCGATGCACCGTATTTGAACACCCCTTATGCATTTCCCGAACACACAAGGTCAGCATAAACAGCACCGGAACCATAGCCCGATTGTAACAGGATGCTTGATTCCAGCGGCAAGATTAAATATCCCGCCGCAGAGTGCGGCGGGAAAGATCTCTTTATTTGACGTTATAATACTTTCTGAGGGTATCCATATACCCACTCAGGCCCAGATTGTTCAAGCCGGTCTTGTAGGCTTCCCAGACGGCATTGTCGTTGATGTTCTTGGTGCCCCTGACAAATTCCGTACATTCGGCATTGATGTAGTTGTTGAATTCGGTCTGATAATCGGTCCGGGCGGTAATGACATCTTCGTCATTGCACCACACCACATCGGGGATATTATGCCACACGTAGTAAGGTTCGTATATCTGCGCTGCGGAAAGCAGGACGTAGGTGTTGTCCACATTTCGTTTGGTATCATCCGCGGTGGTCCCATAACGGACCTCAGCTTTGTCATACCGGGGGAAAAATCCGGAATTCCAAACCATCATCGTTGTTCCCAATTTGTTGAACCCCGGATCAAGAACATAAGAGGGAATACGTCCGTTCCAGGCCGGTTTGTCCGACATGGTATAGGAAATACCCGCTGCCCCGTAATGTCCGAACACCAGGCCTTCATCCCCGAGCATCCAGTCAAGCCACTTAAAAGCCGCTTCGGGATTTTTACAGGCAGTAGTTATACCGTTATTCAGATTAAAATTGCCGCCCTTTCTCGCTGCGGACTGCTGCAAACCGGTAGGACCCTTTAAGGGAGCTATAGCCTGATAGTCCGTCCAGTTCAAAACATTAATGTCAATATAGGCACCCTGGAACCAGGCGGGGAAGACTCCCACTATCGCTTCGTCCGCCGGGCGGTTCAGCAGGGACTTAAACTGGGTTTCATCCTGTACATAGGTTTCGTCCATAATAAGGCCGTTCCTGTAAAGGTCGTTAAGATATCGCAGCCCTTCCCGCCAGCCATCGGTATTGGCAATGAATTCCAGCACCCCCGCATCGGTGATGTAGTAATAATTCTCCCGGTATAACTGGAAAGGATTCATCAGGTAATTAATCGGATTGGCCTGCCGTCCGTTGACCCATCCCACCAGGGTTAGTTCATCCTTTTTGCCGTTCCCGTTGGGATCCCGGTCCCGGAAGGCAATCAGCATATCCTTGAATTCCTGGGGTGTGGTGGGCTCGGAAATACCCAGTTTCGTAAGCCAGTCGGTTTTTACCCACATCTTATACTCCGAATCCTTATGCACCCCGCTGTCGGTATATATAAAACTATAGATATGATCATCAGGGGCCGTGATCATGGAGCGGTATTGGGGCTGTTCCTCCAGGGCCTTTTTATAATAGCTGTCTTTGGCGATATAATCATCCAGGGGTGTAAGGATGTTTCCCTCTATACACATTCTAATTTCTTCCGGGGAGAACCACCGGCAGATAATATCCGGCAAATCTCCTCCCGCTATAAGCAGGTTAAAGGCCTCATTAGCGTTCAGACTGCTGCTGAAAAGATTCCAGTTGATATGAACACCGGTTTTCTTTTCGTATTCCACCGTGTTCATGATCGTATTATAGTCGTTGCCGACCGTTTCGGGTCCCCAGACGGTCAGGGTTACCTTTTCATCCCTGCCCGCCGCCGAAGTATCCGCGGGCTTTTGAGCGGAGCAGGCGCCAAATAGCGCCAGCGCAACCGCACTTCCAAAAAACGCAATCTTCTTCATACAATCCCCCTGAAAGTTATTCTAAACAACGGAACCCATTTTCTTACAAGATTAGTTCCGTATGTTTGCTAAAAATGCGCCGAGGAAAAGGGAACCATACCGGAATTTCCCTAACCCTTTACTGCCCCGATCATGATACCCTTGACAAAATATTTTTGAACAAAGGGGTAGATAACCAGTACCGGCAGCGACGATATAACAATAACCGCATACTTCATAACATCCCGTCGTTCCGTGATTTGCAAGATTTCCGAAACCTCCATGGTATCTATGCTCGTTTCATTCAAAATCAGTATTTCCCGCAGGATAAGGGAAAGAGGATATTTTCCCCGGAAACTGGAAAGATACATCATGGCATCAAAATAGGAATTCCAGTATCCTACCGCATAGAACAAACCCGTTACAGCCAGTATGGGTACCGATAGGGGCAGCAAGATCTGCAGTAGAAAACGCAGATTTCCGCAGCCGTCCATCTGGGCGGATTCAAGCATTTCCTGGGGTACCTGTGTCTTGAAATAAGTCCGCATGACTATCATGTTGTAAACCGACATGGCTCCGGGCAGCAAAACCGCAAGCCGCGATCCCAACAGACCCAGATTGCGAACCTGCAAAAAAGTAGGAATGGTCCCGCCGCTAAAATACATAGTTATCATGCAGAGCGCCGTAACCACCGTGCCGAATTTAAAATCCTTCCGGGAGAGGGGGTAGGCGCAGCAAACCGTTACCGTCAGGGCTATCACGGTTCCGGCAGCCATATAGAACAGAGAATTGATATAGCCCGTCCAAATCGGCTTATACTGAAATACCGCCTCATAGCCGACCAGCGATATGCGTCTGGGTATGAGGGACAGGCTCATAACGCTGGCTCCCGCCGTAAAAGAGGCGGATATGATATACAGCAGGGGGTACACCAGCAAAATCAGAAATACAGTCAGGATGATCCAGTCAAAGCAAAGGAATACTTTATCACCAAATGTATGACGGATCAGATTTTTCCTTTTTCCCATCCGACACTCCCTTAAAAAAGCGAATTTCCACCAATCTTATCCGAAAGCCGGTTCACTGTAATCAGAATGACCACGTTGATCACCGATATAAACAAACCGATGGCGGTTGCGTAGGAATACTGCGGTATGGCTGCAATAATCCCCTGTTTATATACATAGGTACTAATCACTTCCGAGACCTTACTATTCAGGTTGTTCTGCATAAGGTAGACCTTTTCATAGCCCACCGACAGGATACCGCCGCAGGCCAGGATCAACAAAATAGAAGCGGTCGGCAGGATACTCGGCAGATCGATGTGGCGAATCCGCTGAAGGATAGTGGCGCCGTCTACAATGGCTGCCTCATGTAATTCCGGCGGGACCCCTGCCAGAGAGGCTATGTATATAATCGACGAATACCCGATACCCTGCCATACGCCGGACCACACGTAGATATGGTAGAAATACTGCGAGGTACCCATAAAATTAACCGGTTCTTTTCCCGCCAGCTTTATCATCACATTGATGATTCCTGAGCGGGTATCGAGAAATTGCAGGATAATACCTACCATCACTACTGTGGAGATAAAATGGGGGGCGTAGCTTATCAATTGTACTATTTTTTTATACCGCCGGCTTGTCATGTAGTTGAGGAGCAGGGCGAGGATAATAGGCAGGGGGAAGGTCAGAAGCGAATACAGGCTGATCGTAAGGGTATTCCACAGGATGTCAAAAAACCGGGGCGTGGACATGAAACGCTGAAAATGCTTCAACCCTACCCAGGGACTGTCGGAAAAAGACCGCACCGGGGAATAGTTTTTAAAAGCTATCTGTACCCCATAAATGGGTATGTACTTAAAAAGGATGAGATAGGTCAAGGGAACTACAACCAGAAGGTAGAGGCCCAAATTTTTCCGCAGTTCCCTGAGTATCCGGTTCCCCAATCTGCCTCTGGTTTGTGTCGAAAAGCCCGGTTTATCCGGGATTTTCTTTTTTGCCGTCCCGTTCATGCCCCTCCCCCTGTATGCTCATAACGAAAAATACGGACCGGCCCCAGTAAGCCGGATACCAGGTTTTCTCCTTCCCGGTCAATGTTGTCTTCGTTCCAGTAGCGGTTCCAGCCCAGAGCCATACCTTCATCCACCAGCATGCGCCGCCGTTCCACCGCCGCGGAATTCGCCGCTACCACGGTAATACTGTTTTCACCTTCCGTAAGAAGATCCGTAATATCCACCCGGTAAGGATTCCATACGCGCACTCCAGCCAGTCTGCCGTTTACCCAAACTTCCGCGCTGAAATTCACCTGCCCCAGGTCAATCACATAATGGCCCTTCTTCTTGTTGATCCTGACGGTATTTTGGTAACGCATCCTGCCGGAGAACCAGGGGTATCCGTATAAGCGCCAGTCGGCCAGGGGTACCCGAAAGGGGGATACCGAAACCGTAACCGGGTATTGCAGCCCATCTTCCCGGCCTGCGGCCGTAACTTCAAGCGTAAGATAATGGCTGCGGCCGTCATTTTTTATTTTTATCCATTCGCAATCCCAGGTAATGGGAACCCCATCCAGAAGGCCGCTAAAATCTCCGCAAACCTCCGGCTTTTTGATGCTCCCGGTACCCGCAGGAATACTAATGCCGTAGGTCAGCTTCCGGGGAAAGGTGAGTTCCTGATCGAACAAAGGCAGATCCCCCCAAGGGTGCAGGGGCGGCCTGCCCCGTTCCCAGGCGTAGATCCATTGTCCGTCAGGCACGCCCTGGCCAAAAGACTGAGCCTGGGTAACATCGGCAAAGCAGGCTTCAAAATCTGAGTCCGGTGACTGCCAGCCCTCATGGAACCGGTTGGTAACAATCCAGCTTTCATCGCTGGTAATTACACCGGCCCGAACCTTTTCCGGCGGCGTCTTCTGCCGCTCCGAAACAACTTCCCCCTGAAGCAGGAACGCAATGATCCTGTTCGCCGGAAGTTCATGGAGCGCAGTAAAGGAATTGATCGGGTTATCGTGGTGAACATAAGCGGCAATACAATTCCTCCCCTTCCGTAGTGAGGCAACAATATCCGCCGAAACGGGTCTGCCCCCGCTTGCCCCGCGGAACACTTCCTTCCCGTTGATATAAAGCGTACAATCCGTGAGGGCGGCAAAACAAACCCGGGCCCACTCCGGTTCGGCTTCAAGATCAAAGGTTTTTCTGAAATACAGATCCGTGTCGGCCCCGCAATTCCAGGAAGGCCGGCGGGCAATCCACCGTGCCTGCCAAAGGCTCAAATGGCGGCCGCAAAAACCCTTTTCGCCGTCGATATTACAGATGCGGATCGGTTCATTTCCCCCATGTAGGTCATCGGCAAAGGTTGCCAGGGGAATTTGCAGTTCCGTACTCTCACCGTCGATGCAGTAGCGCCCGTCAAAAGACTTGTCCTGGGGAAGGAAGGTCCATAGGCTCGACAGGGCTATCTCCTCCCGTTCTTCAGGTTCCCCTACCGGTTCCGCCGGTTTGCCGTCCCGAGCGATGAGCAGGTAACAGGCTTCGTCTTCCCCCAATCGCAGATGAAGCACCGTGGCGCCATTGACGGCTATCGCCGAGGGGATCGGGTATACTTCGCCGGTTTCAATGTCCATTTTTTGTACCGAACCGGCTTCCCGCAACTGTAGCGTAAGTTCCCGGCCCCTGTTGCTGCTGTTTGAAACATAATAAATATCCAGACCGTTTATCCGGCGGTGGCAGGCGTATAAGTTCGACCTGCTGCCTTCCAGCACCAGTATGTCCGGCATAAACAACCCGTCGAGCAAGCGGGGAATGGCGGGAATGCTGCCGGTGTCATTGCCGGAAAATTCCGCAGGTACCACCGCAGGCTGGCCTTCACCATGATAGAAAACCACATGCCCCCCGGAGGCCCGGAATTCCATAAGTTTGGCACGCAGGGCATCCCCAAGGGTTACGCCGCAGGGGAAAAGCAAAACCCTGAACCGTTGCTGTCCCGCCTGCATGGCATCCCCTGAGACCTCTGCCCTGAGCAGGCTTTCTCCGTCGATGATGTCCGTATCAATCTGCCGTTCCAGCAACGTGTTGAGCATATCGTGAAAGGCCCGTTCCATGTTCAGGGCGTCTTCGTTGGGGCGGCCGTTCACGGTGTTGATCTGCATGTCATAAATAGGATAGAACAGGCCCATTTCGACCACCCCCGTCCCCAGTGCGTTCATGCAGCAAACCCGGTTCATATACACCGCAAAATAGTTAAAGTATTTCCAGTAAGGGTTTTGGTAGAAAAAGCTGGTGGGCCAGTCCGCCTGGGAACCCTGGTGTTCACATTCGTAATGAAAACCGTGAAGTATAAACATACTGATTCCCATGGCGGCCATGGTATTCACGCCCCGCTTGAACTGCTGAAGACTGCAGCCCCATCCCGCTCCCCCCATAGCTTCGGACATGGCGCGCTTCCGGTTGTACGCGCGGGCCACGGACACCGAATACTTGGGCTCTACGCAGGTTATTTTTCGGGGAAAGCGGTAACGGTAATCATGATTATCGGCTCCAGGGATCTGCAAATGCCGAATGGTGTTAAAATAATTCCCCTGCCGCCCGGGATGTCCCGCGAGGCGCTCTTCGGTATGCCCCGTGAGCATCAGGTTGTTATTTTGGCACCATTGGGATATTTGGATGAAAAAGGCTTCTTCGTACAGCTCCGCAATAACCCGGAAATAATCACCCCGGATACGTTTTGAATCCTCTTCCCCTTCCGTGACCAAGGCGGGTAAATGGGGAAGCAGGCTGTAGCCGCATCGTTTTTCAAATTCTTCCGGCAGCGCATCGGTCCAGGGCAATGTCCGCGACGCCATGTAAATCTCGTCGAAGAATACGCCGGGGATGAGGCTGCCGAAACAGGAACCCCAGCGTTTGCGGTACTCTTCATGGGTCAGTTCGATAAAGTACCTGATAGTATTTTTGTTGAGATAATCCACTGCTCCGGGGTACACTTCCCTGAAAAAAACCATGACTCCGCCATCGCTTGCCGTCCCCTCCGGGGGAACCGGCTCGTTCTTCCCCGAGAGCGAAAAGGCCGCTACAAAGGTCCCGGCTTCCCCGCAGATCAAATCGCTCAAGGCGGCGGTCCCGAAGACCTCGTAGCGGTTTACCCGGAGACCCTTGGCCATGTTCTGTTCCCCCCGGGCCAGCACCCGGGACGGTTTTTGATAACTGTGTTCAAAGGTACTGCCCGCCGTACCGCTGGGCCAGGCGTATTCATCGTATATCCAGGGGGAAAAGCCGATCTCCCGGCTCCGTTCCACGCAGGCGCCCACCGCGTCCCACCATTCCTGTTCCAGATAGGGCGTCTTTAAATATGCCCGGGGATGCATAAAGGCCCCGTGAACCCCCTTGGAGGACATTTCATCTATCTGCCGTACCAGTTCCCCCGTTTTCAGGGTTCCGTTCCAGAACCAAAACGCCAAAGGGCTGTATTCCTTCGGGGGCGATTTAAACCGGGCGATCATATTGTTCATAAAATGCCTTCACGTACGTGTTTTTTATCCCTGTCGAAGGTCTCCTGGGAATAAACAGAACCATTGCATTTCCCCGGGGAAACTTTTTGGGGAATGCGGCACTGTACTGTATAGAAAATAAGTAAACTTTAGAGATTTTGACGGGGGGGGGGGGGGGGGTAATCGCCATTCCGGACACAACATAAATTTTATGGTAAAACCTTTCCCCCCAAAAAGCAAGCTAAATATCATGGTTCAGGGTAAAAATAGGTGTTTGAGGTTGTTCCAAAACCAACCGGGTTTTGGAACAACCTCAAACGTAAAGCGTTTCAGGGCTTCCATGCTCCCGCCGCGCGCTCTCTTTACAAAAGGCGGCGCTTCCTGTATCCCTGATAACCAGGGCTTTCCCGAATTTTTTGGTTTTTGCGAAGGCTTAAAACCGGCAAACCTAATCCGGCGCCGTGTAAGGGCCGGAGCAGCGGAGAATCAGCGTGAATTACCAATATTGGAGTCCCGAACTGGAAACGATGCCCCGCCCCGGTATTGAGGCGCTGCAGCTTGCCAAACTGCGGGAGGCCGTCGGCTGGGCCCTGCGGACCGGATTTTACCGGGAACGGCTGGCCAAGGCGGGGATACGGGAGGCCGGTGATATTACGGATCTGGCGGATCTGCGGCGCATTCCCTACACCACCAAACAGGATCTGCGGGAGGGCTTTCCCTACGGTTTTTTGAGCGTTCCGCGGGAGGATGTGGTGCGGCTCCACGCATCCAGCGGCACTACCGGGATCCCCACGACGATCTACTTTAACCGGGACGATTTACGGCGCTGGACCGACAACGTGGCCCGCTGTATCTACGGCACGGGCTGCGGCAGGACCGACGTGTTCCAGAACATGATAACCTACGGCCTCTTTACCGGGGGCCTGGGCTTCCACGCCGGGGGCGAAGAAGTGGGGATGCTGGTAATCCCCTCCGGCTCCGGCAATACCACCCGGCAGTTCCGGCTGATGCAGGACTTCGGCACCACCGTGGTCCACGCCACCCCCAGCTTCCTCCTCCACGTGGAGGCCCGGATGCGGGAGGAAGGGGTCAGCCGGGAAAGCGT
>JAISLX010000130.1 GCA_031277045.1 Treponema sp. | reverse complement strand
GCCCGCGCCTTCCTCATTATTCGCCGGACACTAGACCTCATGGCCCAGCCCCCGGCTCCCACTCCCCTTCCCTAAACCCCGCCAAGCCTAAACTTAACAGGGTTGTTTGCCAAATATCGTGGTTTGGAACACGTCCAAACAACCGCTTCACACAAAACCCGCCCGAAGGCAAGCCGGTTTCAGCGCGTTTGCGGATACTACCACAACCGCGCTCACCGCGTCAAGTCATGGTAGACTTAACGCAACCTTTTCCAAGACTGTTTTTGCCATACATGAAAAAACATTGTCTGTGGGCCGTGCCAAAGCAGTGTAGTCAATGTATTGCTTTTTTGATTCCGCGTCAAGTGTTTTTTAAAGAATCCACCGCGCGGCGGGCTGCTATGACCTGCGCCGGCTTTCCAGTTCACCTTCGCGTTTTTCGATGGTCCCCTTAATCGTGGTAAGCTTCGAAAGGATATCCTCGATCTCCGGCTCCGAGGCGGAGACGGATTCGGCGCTTTCTTCGGCGAAAAGGCGGTACACGCTGTTCCCCAGGCGCTCCAGGAGTTTCCGGGCCTGGCTTTCCAGTTGTTTTATCTCCAGGGTCAGGACCCCCCGTTCCCCCAGATTCTGGGCCTTCGCGCCGGCCTTGTTTAGAAAATCTTTCGACGCCTGGGCGCCTTGATCCAGCATGTCCCGCATTCTATCGCTAAATGTCATGTGGCTCTCCTTCGCGGCCGGTCCGAAACCCCGGTTTTGGACCGGCCGCCTTAGATTAAGTGGAAAAACGGGCTGACGATTTATCGCGCCGCAACAGCCCGGCAATCGCGGTTTTCATAACTTTTCAACAAAAACCATGAAAATTTACGCGCGCAGCGGACCGCCAGGCCGCTTTTCCCACAACCAATTTTACCGGGAACAGGGTTCCCGCGCTAACCGGGTTTCAAAGCCGGCTTTTTCAGACCTCATGTCCGGGACGGCATCTCAAACCGTAAGCCTGAGTACTCAGGCCGGCCCAGCATCAAATTAAGGCACTGTACCGCGGCGCCGGAAGCGCCCTTGCCCAGGTTGTCCAGGCGGGCCATAAGCAGGACCTGTTCCTCGCCGCCGCCTATCCAAATTTCCAGATCGTCCCGGCCGGCCAGGGTATTAGAGGCCAGGTACGGGGGGGGATCATCTTCCATGACGTGGACGAGGGTCTGACCGCGGTAATAGTCCGCGAAAAAACGGCGGAGTTTTTCGATTGAGATGGCCGGGCCGGGACCGAATTCCCCGCCGCTAAAGTCTTCCGCCCAAAGGCCGACGGACACGAGCATGCCCTGGTAAAAATCGCCCACGATGGGGCTAAAAAGGGGGGCTTTGTCGAGGCCCGCGATGATCCGCATCTCCGGCAAATGTTTGTGCCGCAGCGCAAGGCCGTACTGCCGGGGGGAAAGGTATTCGCCGGACCGCCCGGGATCCCGGTAAGCGGCGATCATGGTTTTTCCCCCGCCGGAATAACCGGTAAGGGAATGACAATGAAGGCGGGTGGAGGAAGGGATAAGGCCGCGGCGAAGCAGCGGGGCGGCGAGGGCAAGGAAACCGGTGGCGTGGCAGCCGGGGACAGCCACACGGCGGGCGGTCCGGATCAGGTCCCGGCGGCGGCCGCCGTCCGGTCCAGGGACTTCCAGTTCGGCGAAACCGTAGACCCAGTCATGACAGGTACGGTGGGCGGTACTGGCGTCGATGATCCGCGCCCCCGCGGGGGCGGCGGACACGAGTTCCCGCGCGGCCTCGTCGGGAAGGCAAAGTATGCCGAGATCCGCCTGGCCCAGGGCTTCCAGGCGGCAGGAAAGTTCTTTCCGCCGGTCCCCTTCCGGAATGATGAATTCAATATCCGGCTGCCCTTCGAGACGCTCCCGTATCTGGAGCCCTGTGGTTCCCGAAGCGCCGTCAACGTACACCGTGTAGCGTGCCATCTGTACCTCCGCGGGCGCAAATCTGTCTATAAAACCGTTTATTTTGCGGACAGATTGACTGCAACCGGCCCCCTATGCTTTTCGTTTGATCCCCAGAATGGTCAGATCATCGTACTGCTCGTCTTCGTTGAGATGAGTATAGTACATATACGCGTCGTTTCCAGCGTTCTCCCGGGTCCGGGAGCAGTAGACCCGGTACTGGACAAAGTGAGTTTTGAGAAAACTGTCCAGTTTTTTGTCCACCAGTACCCGGCTGTCCTCCCCGGCTTTGGGGTTTTTGTAACAGCGAAACATTTTTTCCACGGATACAAGGGCCATAATCACCTCCTCCACGGTTCCGCGGCACATGGTAAAGTCAAAATCGAGATCCGAATCGCCTTCGGGATTGTGCCATTTGTGGAGGGTGTAATTTTCGCGGTTCATGACGGCGTTGATGATCTCCTCCACCCTGGAGGGGCCCAGTTCCTCGTCTCCCTGGCCTACCATGTGGTTCTCGTGTTTGCCGCCGGGGGAGCCCCGCTCGCAGAGAATCTCCCGGAATTCCGTGTTCCGGAAACGGCGTTTGGCTTCCTCAATGCCGTCAGTGTAGAGAAACAGGATGTCCCCCCGGTCCAGGGTCATGGTTACGGCCGGGTAGCCCCCCCCGTCCCGGACCATGAAGTTGGGAAGCACCCCGGTGGCGGGAGTTTCCGGCAGGGCGAGGGTTTTTACCCTTCCGTCCGAAGCGTTGAAAATGTGGACGATATTGTCGCCGGCGTTGCAGAAACGGAGGACGCCGGTATGGGAATCGAAAAGGCACAGGGTAAAGGCGGCGAAACGGTCTTTGAAGCCCAGTGTCTCGATAAAATCGTTGATTTGATAGACAAGTTCCTCGATCCGGAATCCCTGTTCATCGGGTTTCCACTGCTTAAAGTGGTTGAGGAACATGGTGGCGACCTGGATCATGATGAGGGCGGCGGGAATGCCTTTCCCGGCGACATCGCATTTGATGATAGCGTAGTAGCGGCCGTCCAGATCCTGGTAATCAAAATAATCGCCGGAAACCCCTTTGGCCCCCTCGTAGTAGCCGAAAAATTCGGCGTAGTCTGTCTCTTTGAAGCCGGTACTGAGCTTGTTGCCCGCCTTGTCCAGTTCCAGGGGAATAAATTTTTTCTGGACTTCCTTGCCGATGGAAAGGTCGGAGGCGGCGCGGGCGGCTTTGACGAGGCCCTGGGTCATGTCGTTGACGGTGGCCCCAAGAACGGCAATCTCGTCCCGTGTTGTGACGGCGATCTCCAGTCCTTCCAGCTTCGATTTGTCCTCCGTGTCCCGAATCCGCTCGACATGCTCTACCAGCCGGCGGACGGGGCGGATGATAAAGGACGAGAGGACAAGGGCGCCAACGGTTCCGATGCCCAGGGCCGCCAGGGCCACCAGGAGAATGATCCGCAGAAGCTCGATCTGGCCGGCGGCTATCTGGTTTTGGATGGAATCCAGCGAAACTTCCAGCCGTATAAGGCCCTGAAAGTAGATGTCCCCATGACCCTGCCGGTACAGAATAGGTTTGAAAAAGACGTAGTGTCTGTTTCCCCGCAGGTCCAGATACTCCGTGGGAAAGGCCGGTTCCGATCCGATCTCCTTGTTCAGCGCGGTCAGGGTTTCGGCAATGCGGGCTTCCAGGGAACGGACAATTGCCTGGATGTCGGCGAAACGCCGCCGGCTTTCCTCGTCCGTGGCGGCGGCGATGGCAAGTCCTTCCGCGGTAAGTTCCGAGACGGCCTGGGACAGGTCGCCGACACTTTCCCCGGCGGCCAGGTTCAGTTCAGCGCCGATTTCCGCCAGCCGGGGGCTGAGGATGTCGCGGAGCCGGGAGACACCGGGCTGGAGTTCGGCGGTGTTGATCTTGGACAGAATGTCCGGGTCATTGGTAGCCCATACATGGTCGTCAAAAACGTTGTCGCCGTTTCCACGGCCGGTGATGGTAAGGTAGCGGGCCTCCGGTATGGCGGAAATCTGGTCGGGAAGAAAGCTCAGTTCCAGGATATTCCGTTCCTGCAGGTAGGCTTTGGAACTGGTAACCAGTCCTTCCAGAAGTACCCGGGAACGGTCCCTAAGTCCCCGCAGCAGGGTCTGTTCCTGGGTTACGGTCATCATGTAGTAGAGGGGAACGGATACCAGCGCCACCACGAGGAGGACCAGCACGATGGTAAAGCCCGCGAGTTTTCCCCGCAGCCCCAGACCCCGGCGTTTTACGGCGGCAAGCCGCGTTTTCTTTTCCGCCGGCATAGAATCCCCTCCCAAAAGGGCAAGCACCTCAAGCCGCGCCGCTTTGGAATCGGCGGCGGCCTGGACAAAGCCCCCCAGGGACATGGCTATTCCCACAAAACACAGAATCGCGAGGGCGATAATGAGGGATATCCGGATAGCGGCTACGCCGGACCGTGGTTCCCCAACCTCCCAGACAGGCTGCCAGGTGATTGAGTAGTCCCCGAATTTGACAGTTCCCGCCTGATCCACGGTGATCGGGGACGGGGACAGGGCGATCCCGCGCAGCGGGTGTTCCAGTCCCAACTGGTAGTGATCCGGCTCGATATCCCCAACCGCGAGACCCGAAATTTCCCGGTCCGAATGAATCTGGTAATCGCCGCCGGAGAGAAAATACTCCCGGTCATAGGGGGCCATTCCGTCCTGGTCCAAAAAGATCCGGCCCACCTCGCCGTCCTGGGAAAAGCCCCGGCCCAGTATCCTGAGTCTGAGAATCCCCCGCTCGTCCCGGAAAGAATCTACCAGCGTGATGTAGGTGCGGGGAACGTACTTGTTGGTCTTGAAAAAGATCCGCGAGGGAACGGACAGGTTTCCCGCCAGATCTACCGCGGAAACGGTAAAACGCCAGACGCCGTCATCCTGGTTGTCGTAGGCGGCGCGCAGCAGGGGGCGGGGCTCCAGATTGTTGAGCAGCGGAATCTGGGGAAACATGGCGGCGGCTTCCCACTCAAATTGCTCGCCCGCCGCGTCCCACAACGCACCGCCGGTGTCCAGGTAGTCCAGACGCCAAACATAACCGGATATATCGGACACGGGGGACGGGGCCCAGTTCAGGCTGAACGTGTTGGAAACAAGAAAACCTTCCCTATCGGCCGGCGGGGGGATAATCGTTACGGCGGGAGGGGGACTGGTGTCGCGGATGTAGTCCATCCGGGCGGGACCGGACCAGTTCCCCGCCCTGTCCTGAGCTATGACGCTGAAATACCAGGTTCCGTCTTCGGCGGCGTTCAAGTTCAGGACACGGGGAACGTTGTCCTCCGGCCGGAGGACCCGCGCCGGCTTTTCGCCCGGGTTCTGGCTCCAGAGCCAGGAATAGCCGGCGATGCCCGATGTGTCGGCCGGATCGTCCCAGGTTACGCTGACCCGATCCCCCCGGGAACGGAGACCTGCGTGGAAGTTCAGGGGGATAATATCGGGGGGAGACACCGTGTGGTCAGGGAACATGGCGAAAATCCGGGCGCTTTCCCGGAAATTCGCCTGATAAAACAGCGAAACTCCCCTGTCCGAGACCACGGGCCGGATAAAGGCCGGTCCGTTACCGGACGGTTCATTACCGGGCAGTTCACTATCGGACGGTTCACCGCCGGACAGCTCGTAGCTGAGCCATGACAATCCGTCATACCGGGCCACAAACACCCGTCCGGCCTTTTCGTCCGACCAGACGGCAAAGGGGGAACCCTCGTATCCAAAGGCGGCGGGGCCGGTACAGTAGGATTCTTCCCGGTTGATCCGCCGGATGCTGTCAACGCGAAGCTGGTCCCGCTCTATCTCGGCGCCGTAGATTTGGGGAGGACCGCTGTCAAGGCGGCGTTCCCAGGCCAGAAAAAGCTTTTCCTCCAGAGAAACGAGGGAGGGCCGCTGGTTGTCGAAGCGGAGGGGATCGCTGGGGGACCCGGGGTACCTGAAACCGGTAAGGGGCCGCTCGCCGGTCCATGTCCGGCCTGAATCGGTGGATTTTTTTAAGTAGAGCTGAAAACCGGACGCCGCGCTTTCCCCGGCCGCGCGGGATTGAAAAACCACGATGTCGGCGTTTCCCAGGACAACGTGGCTGGGGGAGGAGGCGGGCCGGGAAGCCGAATCCGCTGCAAAAGGCGCGAAAGGTTCCCAGTTTACCGCGTCATCGGAGCGGCTGTAATAGATAGACTGGCTGTCCCCTTCCCCCCTGACGATGAAAAGCAGGTAACCCCCGTCGGAACGGAGGGCGAGACGGGGGGCCGCCGAAACCTGACCGCCGGTTTCAAGACGGCGGGAACCGAAGGTCTCCCCCCGGTCGCCGGAAACGAGAATGTCGCAGAAACCGGCGGAAACCGCGGCGATAACGATCCGCCCGTCCCCGCCCAACGCGGCGCCGAGTATGGCCGGTTCGGCGCCGGTATAACGGTAGGGTCCCCCCGCCGGACGGCAGGCGCGCCAGTCATTGCCGCCGGTGCTGACCGCCGCGCGGATCCGGATTTCACCACCATCCCCGCCGGGCTTTGCCTCCGGTTCCTGCCAGGCCACCACGGAAATTTCCCCGTTGGAGGCGGATACAGGGCAGCTTCCCGGGGACACGGAAAACGGGACGGGGGCTTCCCAGTACAGTTCTTCCTGGGCCGGAACCCGCCCGGCGCACAGGAAAAGGACAAACAGGGCAAAAAGCGGCGCGGGAATCGCGCGCGTACCCAGCCGATCAGAAGCCCCCATACCAATTCGCCGATAGTTTATCCACAGGCTTCATTATACCCGGAAACGCGGGACACCGGAATAGCGCGGGCGCCTGGCTTCAAAACCGGCGCGTATGCCACGGCGCCGGTTTATCTTTTTTTTCTGAAGATGCGGTAGTTGATGTGGGGAAAAATGCTATGGCGCTTTTCGAGCTTGGTCAGCCATTCGGTGCTTATGTAGCCGCTCCCCAGGGCCTCGTAAATTGTCGTGAAGTTCCGCAGGGCGTCCTCTATTCCGGAGACGGCCAGGCCGGAGGATTCCTGGCGGTACAGCATTCCCGGCCAATCGGAGGACTGGACCAGGAGGATCTCCCGGGCGGCCTGGTTCAGGGCCCGCTCTTTAAGGCCCGTGTCATCGGGGAAACGTTCCGCCAGTTCTATCATCCGTTCCAAGGCCCGGAACACATGGCGGTACATCCAGTCGTTCGACATGTGAAGCCATGTTTCGCCGTAGCCGTTAAAACCGCCGGAGGAATAGGCGGGAACCGAGACCTGAAAATCCGTAACCTGCCGCCGGGAAAGGTATTCCGCGGGGGTCATAAAACTCAGCCCGTCCATCAGCGCGCCCTGGCGGAAGAACCGCTCAAGAAAATTGAAACCTTCGTACCAGGAACGGCCCAGATCGCCGGCCTTGAATACACACAGACACAGGGGCGGCTCGTCCATCAGGGCGGCGGCGGAGTTGAGCCGGGACAAGCGGCGCCGGAGAAACTCGTCCGCGCTCCGGGCGGCCTGGGCGGCGGCGGCGGCGGGATCGTATACGCCGCCGGGAAGCGGGACAGAATCCTCAGGCGAGGATTCTGTCATCGCGGAATCCGCGGAGGTTCCGGTTCCGTCCCCCCGCGCGTAGTACTTGTACCCCGTAGGCGCCCGTGCCCCGCCGGGTCCCAGAAAAGGACCGACACTGGCGGCGGGCAGATCGTAGCCTGAATCCAGCCGGTTATCCCGGTAGACCGCGCTCACGGAAAGTTCCCCCATATCTTCCCTGCTGTAGTATTCGCGGCCCAGCGCGACAACCCCCCGGGGAGTTCTGACGGGGTAAAAGCTCCCCTTCCGCGCGGGCGGATCCCCGTACACAAGGCCGTGGGCCTCCACAATCGTATAACCCAGATTGTAGTCCCGTAGCGGCCGTTCCAGTTCCCCGGCCCAGCCCAGTTCGCTCAAAAAAAAACCCTGGGGGAATTTACCAAAACAACGGTGATACGAGGACAGGGCCACCTCGATCTGGGCCTGGACAGCTTCCGGGTAGGAAACGTAAAACGGCAGAAAGGCGCAGGTCGCCGGGGCCGCCAGTATTTCTATTTTTCCCTTGCGCTGAAATGTGTCCAAAACCTTGAGAATATCGCCGTCATACCGTTCAGAAAAGGCAAAACGCCGCTCTATAACCTTATCGCAGTAATACCGGGCCAGTGTTTTCAGCCGTTCATTGTTCCGGTGGCGGCGTATCTCGTCCCTGCCGAATTCAATCTGCCTGCCGGTGTAATCAAGGTAGCGCCGCAAAAGTTCCCGGTCCTCCAGGTGGTGGCAGAGGATAGGGGAAACGGCGATACCCATCCGGAAGGGTATCCGGTCCCGGTCCAGACGCTCCAGCGTTTCCAACAGGGGAAGATAAGTTTCCGAAAGACTTTCGAAAAAACGCGCTTCTTCCAGGGACGAACTTATGCCGCAGACGGGATTCGCCGTATTGGTATAGCAGGAAGAACAGGCGAAAACAGTTTTACAAAAAAAAGGCTCGTGGGCTTCCAGCACCACGGAAATAACGGGACCGGAGGGCATGGAACTAGTATCCGTTACAGGAAAAACGGCAGTAAGACGGACGATCCGTGTCGCGGATAATGGGAAAATCGTTCATCCCGGAAAGGGACAGCAGCGGCGGGATTTCGGCGTCTTCCCGGTCGTGAATAACCCCGCCGGGAAGCCCGGGAAGACAAAAAACCTTTGAAACGGCAAGAGTCTCGATTCTTTCGTTAAAAACCGCGCAAAGATCAATGTGGAATCCGTCAGGCTGCGGGGGGTATTCGGAAAAACCCAGATACCGGGCCGTCTCGCCCGGATCAACCTGAATCACAAAAAACCGGTTCTTTTGGGCCGGGGCGTCCTTCCCCGCGGGCCGCACCCGCAGGCAGTAAGCGGAAAAACCGGGATCCTTTTCAAAAATTTCCCCGTCGTGTTCTTTTACCTCCCAAAACACAAAAACCCAGAGAGGATCCCGAATCATCCCGTCTATAAACGTAACATTGTAACGCCGGGGGACGGGGGCAGTCTCCAAACAGTCAGGCGATTCCACAAAGCCCTCGTCTTCTTCCCCGTCCTTGTCCGCCCTTGCGTAATCCAGCAGTTCCTCTATGATAAAGACCCGTTCCAGGCTGAGAGGAATATCAATACCACAGGTGTCGGCCATCCGGACCAGTTCCCGCGTAGTAAGGCTGTCAAGGTAGGGCCGGACAAGAGGAAATTGTTCCATACAGGGCATCATCATGGGAAAAAGGGACAGTTCATGTCAATGGCAAGCCAGGGCATCGGCGTTTACTTTCCAAAGGCTGGAATTTGAGCGTGTCCAAAATGAAGAACCCCGCCGCAGAGCTCGAACCAAAGGTTCGGCGGGGTATCTTCGTTCGAGAAGAAAAAGTCCTGCGGGCTTTTCTCATTTTGCACAGGGGAGGTCTCAACCCCGCCATCATTGGCGTAGAAATTGAGCCGCCCCAAGGGGCGGGGTATTCGCCCCCCTTCGAATAACGGCATGGCGTGGTTGGCCTGCCGTTCCCAGACTAAAAAGCGGAGTAAACTATGAAAATCCGGCGCTCGTTCTTCCGCGGGGTACTCGCGGCGTTCACGATGTTCGCGGTCCTTGGGGGCTGCGATGCGGGAAACGGGGAAAGCCCGTTCCTCCTGGAACTGCCGTCCCTGCCCCCGTCATGGACGGAACTTCTGGGTCCTCCCCGCTGGCTTGTCAAATATTATGACGGCGGCGGCGTGGAGGTCATTTTGGACATCGAAGGGGAAACGGCGGAAATTTCCACGCTCCCTTCCCGGCCAAGCCCTGTTTCCGCCTGGCCTTATTGGCCGCTCCGGCGTCTAAAGCCGGGCGATTTCCGGCCCGCCGGGGCGATTCTTCCTTACGGGATAAACGGGAAAACCCAGGGCCGGATTTCCCTAAGCTGGCAGGGCGGTGTGGAAGCCTGTTTTTTTGAGGCCATGAACAGGGCCGCCCTGAACAACACGGGCAGTCCGGATATACGGCGCGGTGAATATTTCGACTGGCCGGCTTTTCAGGCGCTTTTTTCCGATCCGGCGGTTCCCGCGGACTTCCGTTCCGACCCCTGGCGCGCCGACTGGGACGCAATCGCGGAAAGGACCGTCCGTTCAGGCTTTCGCAAGCGGCTGCTTGCCGTTGCGGAAGCCCTGCCCCTGGCTGTCCCGGCAGGTTCCTGGGTATCGCCCTCGCCTTTTGCCCCGACGGAAACGGGTACGGTCAAAGTCCGCGACGGCACTACGGTCCAGGTATGGTACTCCGCCGGGGGAATCCTCCACTGCGCCGGCGCAGCCTGGATTTTGCTTCCCTGGGACTAAGCGCCCGCAATGCCCCCATATATGCCGGGGCCCTGGGCGGCGGGACAGGGAGCCGGTTTTAGACTATGCTCAAAGGTATGGCGGGACTAACCAAGACCAAACGGCCGGTCCGGTTTTCCGACACGGCCGGGCCCTGTAACCATTTACTGCCCCCGGATGAACGGCCGGCGGGCGTTCAATTCCACCGGTATATCCGGGGTCAGCTCTACCGGGCGCCGCCCGCGCCCCGGCAGACGGGCAAGACGATGTTTCCTCTTGGGGGGAAAACCTTTATCAGCTTTCCGCGGCAATTGCGGGGCAGTTTCACAACCCGTGGACCCGGCGTATTCCCCGTGTCCACCACATTTCCCCATCTGCTTTTGATGGCGTTTTTGCGGCGAGTATTAAACGGCGGTGAGAGCGCCAAAAATGGCGCAGTAACGGCGCTGCGGGGATAGCGTGGCCTGGTCGCGTCTTCCCCCCTTCCGGTCCGGTTTTCTCACGGCCCTGGCATGGGTCCCGCTGCTGGTCTTCTGTTTTTCCTGCGGAAAGGCGGATTCCCGGCCCGCGCGGGCCGGGAATCCGCCGTCCCAGGATGCCGGTCCCTTAACCGGTTCTCCCGCCGGACCTCCGCCCTCCCTCCCGGCGGGAACGGACGGCCGGACGGCCGGGAGTCTTCCCGCGTTCCTGCCCCCGGAAACCTTGATAGCCCTGCTCCGCCCGGCGGAGATTCCGCTGTGGTTCGAGGTTTCCGCCGCAGGTGTTTTGGATGCCGGAGGCCCGCCGGCAGGCCCCCGGCACATCCGGTCCCCCGCCGAGGCGGGACTGGCCCCGTTTACCCCCTGGCCCCTGGCCCCCCACGTGGCGGCGGCGCTTACCGCCGGGGAGGCCCTGTATCTCGCTGTGAACCGGGGCAGTCTTCTGGTTATTGTCCCCACGGAGGGGGGTGATCTGGGGCTCTACCGTTTTGATGCCACGGCGTATTGGGAATCCTACACGGTGGGGAATCTGTTCCTGTACGATGATACGCCGGCGCTGTTTTTCTACCGGGATGACAATTTCGCCGAGCCCGCCGCCGCCCCGCCTGATCCGCCGGTTCTTGGCCTGGCTTCCCCGCGGTCAGGGGGGCAGGCCGCGCTGGTCCCGCTGGCGGTACCTGTCCTGGCGGAGCTTGCCGAAGGCTGGGAGGCGGATATTCTGCGCCAGGGGCCGGACAGTCTCTGGTATTACCGGGAACTGCGGCGGGTAAACGGCGGCCGGGAGTTCCGCTATTTCCGCAGCCCCGCGTTGTCCCTGCCCGGGGAGAAAATTGGTGTCGGAGCCTACCGCAGCGCCTGGGCGCCCGGCGGTTCTTCGGCGGAAACGCCGGGCGGTCCCGCCGGGGAGCTGCCGCCCCTGCCTGAAAATTTTGTTTACACCCATGTAAACCGCCTGGGGGACTTTGTGTTCGCCGCCTGGGAAGAACAGGAAGACTACAGCATCGGCGCCGCGGGATTTATGGTGGTCCGCAGCCGCTGACTCCGCATCATGCCGCAAATTTCTTGCCTTTCAAACTTTCCGGGTATATTATAGTAGAGTTGTTCAGAAACCTCAGTTTCTGAACAACAACCGCTTAAAAACAACAAAAAACACGGGTTTTTGGCAAAATCCGTGTTTTTTGGGAGACTTGTGAGATAACCAACCGGGTTATTGAACAAGTCCAGTATAATCGATCCGCGCAGGGAGGAATCATGAAACGGTTTTTAGAGGCGTTCCGGGAAGCTGCGGACGCTTCGCCCGGGGAAAACCCCCTCAGACGGATCTTTACGGCGTACCGGGAGCTTGTAGGTATTCTGTTCGCGGAAAGCCCCGTCATGGTTATCGCCACATTTGCGGCGTCCCTCCTGGCCGGCGCGTTGACACCGCTGTCGCTGTGGGTCAACGCCCGTATTTTCAACCTTGGCCTGGAGGTCGCCGGGGGAACGCTGGCCTTCGCGTCGTATATCCCCAACCTTGCGCTGTTCGCGGCCCTGGCGCTGCTGCCCGCTGTCATTAATAATTTTTTTATTTACTCTTATGTGGAGCCCCGCTGCCAGCTTATTCTGCGGACTGCCTACAAGGGGAAGATGCTGCAAAAACTAAAAAAGCTTAAGTACGAACACTTTGAGAACGACGCCTCCATGGAAATTATTGACAAAGCCTACAACCGCACGGAAAACGCCGCCCGGCATTTGTTCCCCATGTATATCTTCTGGTCCCTGTCGTCCCTTGTCGCCTCTGCGGGTACGCTGTACCTGTTCGCCTCGGTACGCTGGTGGCTGCTCCTGGCTATTCTGATCCCCTTCGCGCTGGAAACGTGGCTGTCGATCAAATACTTTTACAATATCTACGACGAGCTTGAGCATTACTGGAACAGGGAACGCCGCTATTCTACCCTGGCCGGGATGCTCAGAAGCAGGGATTACATAAAAGAAAACAGATTGTTCCGGTCTTCGGACTACCTTATCGGCGCCTACCGGGACCGCCTTGCCGCCCGTAACCGGGAATACGAGCAATTCTACTTTAAGCACCTGCGCCGCCACTTTACCCAGCAAAATATTACGAAGATCGCCCAGTTGGGCAGCGCCCTGCTGCTGCTCTGGCTTTTTTTGAACGGGAATTTAAGCATCGGCCTTCTGATTACCCTTACCCTAAGCGTTTTTAACGGGCTTTTTCAGAGCTTATCCGGGTGTATGATTTTTTTCCGGGCAAGCGGCTACCATATCAAAAGCTTTGTCTACTACGAAAAGTACTTTAGCCTTTCCGAGGACAGCTACGGCGACACGGAGAACCTGCCCGGAGACTGCTCCATCGAATTTGATGACGTGCGCTTTACCTACCCCGGCACGGACCGGGAGATCCTCAAGGGCCTTAGTTTTACGGTGAAACACGGCGAAAAAGTATCGTTGGTGGGCCAAAACGGGGAGGGCAAAACCACGATGGTAAAGCTGCTCCTGGGGCTGTTCCAGCCCACCGGCGGGGAAATCCGCATCGGCGGAAAGCCCCTCTCCGCCTATTCGCCGGAGCTCAGGCGGCGGATCTTCGGGCCGGTGTTTCAGGATTTTATCAAGTACAGTATTTCTTTGGGCGAAAATGTCGGCATCGGGGACGTGGACAACATGGCCAGGGCAGAGGCGGTTTCCGCAGCCATGGAGAAGGGGGGCGTGGACTTTGCGAACAGCCTTGAAAACGGGGCGGATACGCTGCTGGGCCGGGATTTTGAGGGCGGCGTGGACCTTTCCGGCGGGCAGTGGCAGCGGGTGGCCATTGCCCGGGCCTTTATGGGGGACAAGCCGATACTTATCCTGGACGAGCCCACCAGCCAGTTGGACCCCATGGCGGAAAGCCGGATCTACTCGGATTTTGCCGGCATGGCCGCGGGCAAGACGGCGATTTTTATTACCCACCGCCTGGGCAGCACCATGATTACCGACCGCATCCTGGTTATCGCGGAAGGGCGGGTTGTGCAGAGCGGTTCCCACGCGGAACTGATGCGGGAAGGCGGCCTCTACGCCGACATGTTTAATTCGCAGAAACAGTGGTACGAAAAAACCGCCGGGGGAGCGGAACATGCGGAGTAAAAAAAGCAAAACCGGCAGCAATGAAACCGGCGAAGCCAAACAGGAAAAAAACAGCCGGGAGTACAAAAGTTTCAGCGACCGGACAAGCAAACTTGAACAGGAAGTGGAAAAGGAAAACAAGGGCAGGTTTTCATTCCTCCTGCGGCTCTGGGCTTACGTGTTCTCCTCCACCAAGACGGTAAGCTGTATTTACCTGGGGCTGTACATTCTCCTTTCCCTGCTGCGCCCCCTGCTGGCCTTTATGTGGGGCGGTTATATCCAGCTTCTGGAAGATCACGGGCCAGGCGGCCCCCTGGTCCCGGCCCTCGTTCTGATTACCGCTTATTTTGCCATCAATTTTTTGGCCGGTTTGATACAGCGTTATGTTGTCCCGATGGAACAGATTGAGCGGCTTGACGTGGTGCAGGCAAACCGCCAGCAGGAACTCCTGCACTCGAAGATGTTCAAAAAGCTTGCGTCCATTTCCCCGGAATATCTTGAGGTTTCAAAAATAAACGACACCATTAAGCAGGTATTTTCCTGGGCCGGCGCGGACTGGGACGGCATGAACCAGCAGTTGATGATGCAAAGCTACATCGTCATCGCCAAAGTAGTATCGGTGTTTTCCATTGCCGCATCGCTGTACATCTTCAACCCCTGGCTCTGCCTCATCGTGCTGGCCGCCCCCCTGCCGTCCCTGTGGTCCATGACCCTGGGAGAAAAACTGCGCTTCGGCTTTGCCAAGGACAATACGCAGCTTATGCGCCGGGCGGAGTATTTCCAGAATCTGATGCTCTCCCCCGCGGCCAAGGAAATGAAAACCCTGGGGCTTCACGATTTTTTCTACGCCAAGTGGAAAACCCTTGCCGACGAGTACGTGGTTAAAGAAAAACGGCTGATTCGCGGCAGAACCCTGCTGGAAATAGTGAACTACTTTGTGATGAGCCTTGCCGACATAGGCGGCACTATCTTTGCGATTGTGCTGATGACCCTGGGCAGAATTACCCTTGGCGCGCTGGGCGCGGTGATGAGCCTTGTTTCAACATTGGTAAGCGACACGGGGGATCTGCTCCGGGCCTTTACCACGTTCATCATGAAAAAAAACGATGCCGCCCGGTTTTTCGATATGATGGACCTGACGGAACAGGACAGTAACGGCCAGGACTGCGGCGCTTTCTCCGTTCTGGAGGCGCGGAACCTGAAGTACCGCTACCCCCTGACTGCCCGCTGCGTGCTGGACGGCGTGAATCTGCGGATCGAAAAGGGGGAAAAAGTAGCCCTGGTGGGGGAGAACGGCATGGGGAAGACGACCTTTGTCAAACTTGTTACCGGTCTGCTTGCCCCCTCGGACGGGGAACTGCTGATAAACGGCATCCCCGTAGAAAAGCTGAACGCCGCGTCCCGCTGCGACAGCCTGGGGGCGGTTACCCAGGAACCCGCCCGCTACAACACCTTTACTGTGGGGGACAACGTGTTCCTCGGCGACACCGCGAGGCCCCGGGACGAGGCGGCCATTGACCAGGCGCTGGCCTTTGCCGGGCTTTCGGACCTGGAAAAAGACACGCTCCTGGGCAAGGACATAGGCGGCGCGGACCTGTCCGGCGGGCAGTGGCAGAAGCTGGCCATCGCCCGGACGGCCTACCGGGACCGGGACTTCATCATCCTTGACGAACCGACAAGCAACCTGGATCCCCTGGCGGAAACCGGGGTGTTCCGGCAGTACATCGCCCTGGCCGCGGACAAGACGGTCATATTCGTAACCCACCGCATCAGCGTGGCGGCCCTGGCCGGCCGCATCATCGTGTT
>JAISLX010000115.1 GCA_031277045.1 Treponema sp. | reverse complement strand
TTCATCATATCCGGGGTGGCCACGGCAACATCGAAATCGAGCCAGCCGCCCCTGATCTTTTCGATGAGGTCTTCGGCGCCCACATAAGCCGCCCCGGAATCCTGGGCTTCTTTTTCCTTTTCGGGTTTACAGAAAACCAGAACCCGCTTTTCGCCCCGGAATTGATGGGGAAGCACCACCGTATCCCGCACGGACTGGCTTTTTTTCAGGTTTAGTTTGACCGACACGTCTACCGTCTCGTCAAATTTGGCCGCGGCCAGGGACTTGATCAGTTCCATCGCCGCGTTTACATCGTAAACAGCGGCCCTGTCGTATTTTTTCAGACTTTCGAGGTATTTTTTTCCACGCTTCATTTTTCCACCTCGACACCCATAGACCGGGCGGTCCCGGCGATGATCCTCATGGCCCCTTCGGCATCAACTGCCGAAAGGTCGGCCATCTTCATTTTGGCAATTTCCTCAAGCTTGGCTCTGGGAAGTTTCGCCACCTTGTTCTTGTGCGGCTCTCCGGAACCCTTCTCGATCCCCACGGCTTTCTTGATCAGTACCGCCGCGGGAGGAGTTTTGAGGATAAAACTAAAGGACTTATCCTGATACACGGTGATGACCACCGGTATGATAAGCCCCAGTTCCATGGATTTTGTCCGGTCATTGAACTGCTGGACAAACTGGGGGGCGCTGACCCCGTGAGGGCCAAGCGCGGGACCCACGGGAGGGGCCGGAGTCGCCTTGCCCGCGGGGCACTGCAGCTTAATCACGGCCGTAATTTTCTTCTTTGCCATATACTCTCCTTCGTGGTATTGCCGCGGCAAACGGCTAACGGAACACGACGGCCCCTCCCACGTTATTGAACCTGTTCGATAACCCGGCTGGTTATCCGCCAGCCAAAAGTTGGCTTACAAGTCCCCTTCCTAAAACGCGCAATCCCGAAGAAACCCTACAGTTTTTCAACCTGCAAAAGATCGACTTCCACCGGGGTATTGCGCCCAAATATTCCAACCATAACTTTAAGTTTGCTTTTCTCCTGGTTCACATCTTCGATAGTCCCCGTAAATGACTCAAAAGGTCCATCAATAATTTTAACCTGTTCCCCTGCGGAAAAACTCTGCCGGGCCCGGGCCGGACGCTCGCCCTTAATGTCCCCGGACTTCTGGAGCATATTCCGGACCTCGTCCGCCGGAAGAGGCTGGGGCTTGGCGTCCCCCAGCGTACCGACAAAACCGTGAACCCCCTGTATCTTCTTTATCCTGGAACAGTTGGCCTTCCACACCGCGGGGGCATCGGGCAGATCCATCTCCACAAAAATATATCCCGAATATGTTTTCCGGGTTCTTTCCCGCTTTTTCCCACCCTGAGTGTCCACCACAACTTCAACGGGAATTTTGACATCAAGGACGACTTCTTTATCCAATTCGCCGTTCTTGATCATCATGCGGATCATTTTCTCTATTTTGTTCTCCCATCCCGTGGATGTTTGAATCGCGTACCAGCCCGAAGCCATGATTTCCCTTTACCGCCTGCGGTTTACGCGCCCCGGCGCGAACTAAAATATCGCCCTGATACCGACAAGAAGCAGCGCATCCACCAAACCCAAGGCGGCGGCGATGATGACGGTTGAAATAATGACCACCTTGATGGAACTAACAACATCATCCCGGCTTGGCCACACAACCTTCCGTAATTCCGCGTAGGATTCTTTAACAAACTGCACCAACTTATTCATAGCACCCTCAACAAATCAAATATCCTTCCCCGTGCGCCGCACAACTTTTTATAAATTCTTCCCAGGCGCAGAAGGCTTCGAACCCTCGACCTGCGGTTTTGGAGACCGCCGCTCTACCAACTGAGCTATACGCCTTTATTGCCCCCGCGAAACGGCGTTTTTTGGGGGAAATTCTATTTTATCTTGGTCTCCTTGTGCGGGGTATGCTTCCGGTCAAAGGGACAGTACTTGCTCAACTCCAGTTTTTCCTGGGTATTCCGCCGGTTTTTCGCGGTGGTATAATTCCGCCGCTTACACACGCTGCACTGAAGCGCCACCAACTCCACAACCTGTTTCTTACTTGCCATCTTGAACCTCTTCCGGTCAAAATCCGGGTTTAATCACCCATTTACAAAACTTTTACCGCCAACCTAAGGAAGCCGGACAAACAAAGCCTGTCTCACCAAAAACCGAAGTTCTGGAACAGCTTCGCCTAAAAGCTCCCGAAAAACCGCGCTTTTCCGACAGCCCTCGAACAGAATCGAACTGTTGACCTTATCCTTACCATGGATATGCTCTGCCAACTGAGCTACAAGGGCATAACCGCGCATACAAGTCCAATAAGAATATCAAAGACACCAAAAAGCGTCAAGCGCCCTGGCGTTTTCGTTTCTGTCTTTCCGGCAGATCAAGTTTCCGGGAAAAGAGCGAATTTATCCGCCAAGCAGGGCGGAAAGGTCCCGGTTGAGGTCCCGCTGATCGTAGGCCCCCACCCTGACGGACTTAATAAACCCTCCCGCGTCAATCATGAAGGTTTGGGGGATGGCGTCTACGTTGTAGGTCTTTGAAATGAGGAAGTCCCGGTCCATCATCACGTTAAGGGTCAGTTTCCTGTCCGCAAGGAACGAAGAGACCTCCTGATCCGATTCGGCGCAGTTCACCGCCAGGACAGTGAGATCCGCGGAATTCCAGGCGCCAAGTTCGGCGATAAGGGGCAGTTCCCTGACACAGGGCCCGCACCAGGTTGCCCAGAAATGCAGAATCACGGGCTTGCCCCGGTAATCGGAAAGCTTTGCGGTCCGGCCGCCGGGGGCAACCAGAGTAACATCGGGGGCCCGTTTACCCACGGCGGGTCCCTCCGCGCAGGCGGAGACAACAATACCCAGGAAAAGGGTAATTCCGGTTAAGACAAGCTTTCTCCAAATTCCGGCTGGTTTTGAAAAAACCCTCTGACATACATGGACAATAATCCGTTTCATACGTTCTCCTGACAACGGCGGAACATTTTTAAGCGGTGGTTGTTCAGAAACTGAAGTTTCTGAACACTCTAGCAGCGCTTTGCCGCGCCTTGCGGCTTTGGCGGCTCGCGGCCGCGTGAATTCCGCCCGGGAAAAACCGTGGAAAGGGCGCGGGCGGGGCAGGCGCGGACACAGTTTCCACAGCGGATACACTCCCTGTCATTGGCGATCCGGGTATCCATCTTACATATCTTCGCGCACATTCCGCAGCGAGTACAAATTTCTTCGTCCCTGCGGATTCCCCACAGGGCATAGCGGTTAAGCAGACCGTAAAACGCCCCCAGGGGGCAGAAAAAACGGCAAAAGAAGCGGAACACCGGTACCGCCAGAAGAATTACGGCTATAAGAACGGCCAGCTTCCAGTAAAACAGGCCCCCGATACCCGCGCGAAGGGCGGAATTTGCCAGCGCCAGCGGAATACCAGCCTGGAGAGTTCCCCCGGGGCAGATAAATTCGCAAAACAGGGGGATTCCGTAGCCATAAACCAGACTTAGTACCGGTATGCCGGCGATTAGGACGCCGAGAAAGACGTACTTCAACAGCGCGAGCCCACGGGTAAGGGTGTTTTTCCGTAATTTGGGGAAAGGCGCCTTGTATAAAAGTTCCTGGATAAGGCCGAAAGGACACAAAAAACCGCATATCCACCGGCCCAGCGTAACACCGAATAACAAGAGGAGTCCCGCGACATAAAAGGGGAAACGGCCCCCCGCAAGGGCGTTCTGGAGGGCCCCCAGGGGGCAGGAGACGACGGCCCCGGGACACGAATAACAGTTGAGTCCGGGGACACATATCCTTTTGAGGGGGTTGCGGGACACGGTCCCCCGGACAAAGCCCCGGAGATCCGCGTTACAGAGCAGCGTAGACAGACACTGGATATGCCGTCTCGACAGCCGGAACAGGCCAAAAAGCTTCCCCCCGTCCGGTTTCCGTTTAACGGTTTGCCGCGCTTCGCGCATAAAAACCCACAAGCGCAACAGGCTCCTAGCCAATCCCAACGCACTCCAGGCAGACAAAAATTGCCTTCCTGAAGACCTGTCCTACGTCGCCGCGGACAGCGCCGGCGATAATGAACATACCCGCGCACACCAGTATAACAATCCGCAGCAGCGGCCTGTGTTTCAATTCCATACTCTATGTTCCAAACGTTCTTTCAAAACCGGCTGGCTTTGTAAAGAATATCTTTAGTATAAGACGTAGACGGACCGGGGGAAAGGCCCTCCGCGCGTTCGGCGCAAGCGGCGGTATCAAAAATTTCAGGTCCATGTTACCGGCGCGGATCGCCGGCCATGAGGTTTATCCCCAGGATAGTCAGGGCCATGCAGAGACCGGGGAACAGGATCATCCAGGGAGCGCTGAACATAACAGTCTGCCCCTCCTGGAGGATGTTCCCCCAGCTTGGCTGGGGCGGGGGAATTCCGGCCCCCAGAAAGCTCAGAGCCGCCTCGATAAGCATAGTCTGGGCGCAGGTAAAGCGGAACTGGACAAACAGGGGGGGAAGGATGTTCGGCAGGATATGGCAAAAGAGTATCCGGCCCGGACCGGCCCCCCGCAGCCACGCCGCCTGGACATAGGGCTGTTCCCGGACTACCAGGACGGCGGAACGAACCAGCCGCGCCATGACGGGGGTGGAACAGAGGCTAAGAACAATGAGCAGCCGAATTCCGCCCCCTCCCAGCGCCGTCATCAGGGCAATGGCCAGCAGCAGGGCGGGGATAGACCTAATGGCGTCGCACAAGCCCAAGAGCGAGACCTCCAGAATTCTGTTGACGCCGCCATAAAGACCGATAAGCAGGGCCAGAACAGTGGAGAAAAAACCGGCGGAAAAACCCAGCCCCAGGGACACGCGGCCCCCAGCCAGCACCCTGGCCAGGAGATCCCGCCCCAGGGTATCCGTGCCGAACCAATGTTCCGCCGACGGGGGCCGGAGCCGTTCGGCCATGTTGATGCCGGAGGCCGCGGCCTGGAGAAGCGGGGCGCCGGCAAAGGAGAGGGACAGCGACAAGCCGACGATAACAAACCCGGCCAGGCCAGGTCCCGCCCGGAATTTTCCGGCCCGCGTTTCGCGCGTAAAAACCCGCAAGCGCGGCAGGCATTTAGGGAACGCTTTCATAGAATTTTTCCGGTTCCGAATTGGACAGAAGCCTGATCCGCGGATCGGCCACGGCGCACAGAAGATCGATCATCAGGTTCAGACCCTGGTTTATCAGGACGAACAGCAGCGTTACGGCCTGGATCACCGGAAGGTCCCGCCGGCCTATGGAAGATGCCGTCAGGGCCCCGATGCCGGGAATACCGAACAGGGACTCAAGCGCCGCGGCCCCCGTCAGGGCGCCGATAAACCCCTGGCCCAGTACACTGAGTACAGGGGGTAAAATATTGGGGAAGGCGTGGCGCAGGGCCAGAATCCATTCTCCGGCCCCCTTGGACCGGGCGGCGCGGATATAGTCGCCTCCAAGCGCGCCGGCAAGACTTGACCGGATTACCCGGGCGAGCAGGGCCGCGTACATAAAAGCCAGGGCGATTCCCGGCAGCGTAATGGAACGAAGATGTGCCGCCAGACCCGCCGATGGAGGAACGTAAAGGACCGCGGGGAACCAGCCCAGCCTGACGGCAAAGACCAGAATCAGAACAAGGCCGAGGAGAAAACCGGGAACGGATACCCCGGCCAGGGCGATGACCGAACAGACCAGGTCCGCGAGGCGTCCCCGCCTAAGCGCCGCGAAAATTCCCAGGGGAACGGCAATAAGAACGCTGAGCAGCAGGGAAAACAGGGCCAGGGAAAAAGTGGGACCCATACGGCCCGCCAAAAGCCCGGCCACCGGCAGACCGTTAGCGGCGGAATTCCCTAGGTCCAGCCGGAACAGCCCCGTAACCCAGCGGGCATAGCGTTCGGGAATACCCAGATCCAGCCCCATCCGTTCCCGCAGGGCAAGGATATCTTCGGCGGCGGCTTCCGGCCCCAGGATCAGCGCGGGAAGATCTCCGGGAACCAGACAGCCGATCCCGAAGACAAGCAGCGACACGAGGAACAGCACCGGGACGCACGCAAAAACCCTGTAAACAAGGTACTTTGCCATAAAAACACTACCTTATCGCGGCGTTCCAAAAGTAAAGGCCGTTAAACACCGTAAGCCCCTCCACGCGGTCCCGCCAGGCGTGGGTTTGGGAAAAGTGCCCCAGATTCACGACGGGAAGGTATTCCCAGGAGTATGCCTGAAGCGATTCCCAGCGTTCCCTGGCTTCCGCCCGGTTCCGGGCCGAATTAAAGCCGTCGAGCAGCCGGGCCAGCGCGGTATCATCGGACCAGCCGGGGAAAGAGGGGCTGAAAAACAGTTTAAGCGAGGGAACAGGGACGGAAAAAAAACTGGAAGTGTAGATGTCGTAACGGGAAGGATCGGTACGGTACTGCAGCAAGGTCGTCCAGTCCACCACCGTCATCTGCGCCTTGACGCCGATTTTTTCGAGCTGATCGATCAGGACAAGGACGCCCCGGTCGGTAGTCCCCGGAACCGACGTAAGGATGCGTATAGTTTGACCGGCGTAAGCGCTTTTCCCCAACAGTTCCCGGGCCAGTTCGGGATCGGCCCGGTTGTAGTGTTCTTCCCCCGCCGGTGAATTCCAGTACAGTTGGGTATCTTCCATGTAGGACGAACCCAGCGCGTACTGCTCCCCAAACACCGCCCGCATGATCTCGCCGGCGTCGATGGCGGCGTTCAGCGCCCGCCTGAAATTCATGTCCGCGCAGGGTCCCTGTTTTTTGTTGAAGATCAGGGCCAGGCTTCCCGCCTGGTAAGCCGCGGATTTGATGTCGCTGCGGCCGGCGATGGCAGGCAGGTCGTCGTTGTCAACGTTGTAATCCACGTCAAACTGGCCCGTCAGGAGTCCGGCCACCCTGGCGGCGGCCTGGGGGACAAGGTGGTAGTAGATCGTGTCGATACGCGGCTCTTTGTAACCCGCCCAGCCGTCAACCGGCTGTCCGGGGGTACCGTAAGGACGGTAACCTGAAAATTTTTCCAGGCGTATGTACTGGCCTTCCTTCCACTCCGCAAAACAAAACGGGCCGGTCCCAATATAGGAACGCATAAACCCGCGGCCGTCCTCGTCGGCGCAGGCGGCGGCGCTGGTGATCACGGCGCTTTGGGGGGCGCCGGCCATCATGTCGGGGAAGGTAACGGCGGGGGAGGAAAAACGAATCTGTACCAGATCATCGGCGATCCGTTCAAACCGGGAATCTCCGGCCAGTTCCCGCGCGGGGGCGTAGGAATCGATCCAGCGGTTCATCGAGACCGTTACGTCGGCGGCGGTCATGATCGAACCGTCATGAAAGGGCACCTCCCGCCGCAAGTGGAAACTCAGGGTTTTTCCGTCCGGGGAAATATCAAAACGTTCCGCCAGTTCGCCGACCACCTCCGAGCGGCTGTTCAGCGTAACGAGTTTTTCCCAGATCTGCCCGGCCCCTATCTGCCGGGCGATAAGAGTGCTGTTTTTATGCAAATCCAGGGACGGGGATTCCTGCATCACCGCGACATGGAGAATCTGTGGGGCGGAATCCTTGCCGCGTTCCCCCGTACCCAGGGCGAAAAGCCGAAACGTCAAAAAAAACACAAAAAAAAGCGGCAGGAGGCGCCGAACAGAAACGACCATGATCTATCATAGCCGGAAAGGCGGCGGTTGACAAAGGGCAAGCGGGACATCAAAGATGTCCACATGCGGATTATAGAGGCGGAAACCCTTGCCGAAACGGTAAAAAACCTGTTTATCAAGGCGAACCGGGAACTTCCCCCGGATGTGCGGGACCGCATCCGCGCCTGCCGGGACCGGGAAACCTGGCCGCCGGCGCGGGAAACCCTGGACCGGATTATTCAAAACTTTGAGCTTGCGGAAAAAAACCGGATCCCAATCTGCCAGGACACGGGGATGGCCTGCGTGTTTTTGGAGCTGGGCGCCGGCGCCGCCGTCAACGGAGACATTGGCGAAGCGGTCAACGAAGGGGTCCGCCGGGCCTGCCGGGAAGGGTATTTAAGGGCCTCGGTCGTCCGGGACCCGCTGCGGCGGGACAATACCGGGGACAACAGCCCGGCGGCGCTGTACATCGACCTTGTACAGGGGGACGGTCTTGGCGTTACCGTGGCGCCCAAGGGTTTTGGCAGCGAGAACATGAGCCGGATTAGGATGCTCAGCCCCTCGGACGGCATCGAGGGTTTTAAGAACTTCGTGGTATCCACGGTGGAACGGGCGGGACCCAATCCCTGCCCCCCCGTCGTGGTGGGGGTCGGCGTGGGGGGCACCTTTGACCGGGCCGCGCTGCTGGCGAAAAAGGCCCTGCTGCGGCCCCTGGGGAAAGCCCACCACGATCCGTTTTACGGGGAACTGGAGGCGGAACTGCTGGAAAAGATAAACGCCCTGGGCATAGGGCCCCAGGGTTTCGGCGGCCGCACCACGGCTCTCGCGCTGGCTATCGAATACATGCCCACCCATATCGCGGCCCTGCCCTGCGCGGTGAACATCAACTGCCACGCAAGCCGCCACGCACGGGAGGACCTGTAATGCCCGCCGCGGAAACTTTCGCGCCGCCACGCCGGATCGAGCTTCCCCTTACCAGGGAAAAGGCCGCCCCGCTTAGGGCGGGGGACCGCCTTCTCCTTTCCGGCGTCATCTACACCGCCAGGGACGCGGCCCACCGGCGGCTTGACGCCCTCCTTGACGGGAAACAGCCCCTCCCCTTCCCCCTTGAAGACGCCTGTATTTACTATTCGGGTCCCAGCCCGGCCCCGCCGGGGATGCCCACCGGATCGGCGGGCCCCACCACCAGCTACCGCATGGACGCCTGGGCGCCCCGGCTTTTGATGCTGGGCCTGCGGGGAATGATCGGCAAGGGGGACCGTTCCGACGAGGTGATCCGGGCAATCAAATGGGCGGGGGCCGTGTACCTGGGGGCCATCGGAGGCGCGGGGGCCCTGCTCTCCGGGTGTATTGTCGAATCCGAAGTTATCGCCTTCGAGGACCTGGGGACCGAAGCAATCCGGCGCCTTACCGTAAAGGATTTCCCCGCCACCGTCGTCATCGACAGCCGGGGGGGGAACCTCTACCGCGAGGGGCGGCACAGCTACCTGACAGGTTTGCGGGAGGCCGCCGAATTTACGCCGTAACAGTTTCTCCAAGAACATTTCCCAAAACCAACCGGGTTTTGGGAAATGTTCAATAGTATTTAATAAACTCCGTGGTTTTGAGCAGCTCAAATACGCCCGTATTGTCATCCGGCTCGGTGT
>JAISLX010000100.1 GCA_031277045.1 Treponema sp. | reverse complement strand
GGCAATAGCGGCGCTTGCGCTTGCCGTTGTATTGATAGCGGCGGGCTGCCGGGTGGACGGCCCTGACCACGGCGGTATTGATCCGCTCGGCCCTTTATACACCGTCACGTTTGACGCCGCCGGGGAAAGCGTCTCCCCGCCGGCCTTGACGGTACACCACGGCAGTCCGCTTGCCTTCCTGCCCGCAAACCCAACCAGAACCGGGAATGACTTCGGCGGCTGGTACACCAAACCGAACGGCGGCGGCACGAAGTTTGAGGCGGAAACTCCGGTAACGGCGCCTATAACGGTCTACGCCTGGTGGACAGCCACGGTAACGTTTGAAGGCAACGGGGGAATCCCCGCCAAGCAGACCCGGACGGTAACCAGCGGCAGTTTGCTTGATCCCCTGCCTGAAGAGCCAACCAGAGAAGAGCATGAATTTGACCACTGGAATACCCTTCCGGACGGCAAGGGGCAGGCGTTTACCCGGCAAATCCTGGTAACGGCGCATATACCGGTCTACGCCAAGTGGCTAATCGATCCATACAGGGTAACCTTTGACGCCGCCGGGGGAAGCGTCTCCCCGCAGTCCCAGGCGGTGGCGCGCGGCAATTCCCTTAATGATAGCCACCTCCTGCCTACGCCAGAAAAAGAGAAGAATACCTTCGACGGCTGGTACACCGCCGAGAAAGGCGGCGGCGAGAAGTTTACGGCGGACACCCCGGTAACGGCGGATATAATAATCTACGCCAAGTGGTTAGCCACGGTAACGTTTAACACGGACGGGGGAAGCGCCGCCCCGGATCCCGTGACGGTAACCAGCGGCACTACGCTTGGTTCAAAGATGCCTTCAAATCCAACCAGAACCGGCCATACCTTCGGCGGCTGGTACACGGAAAAGGACGGCGGCGATCCGTTCATCGCTTCTACCGAGGTAACGGCGGATATAACGGTCTACGCCAGGTGGATAATCAATCAATACACGGTAACGTTTAACGCTGCCGGGGGAAGCCCCGACACGCAGACCGTGACGGTGAACTACAACACTCCGCTTGGCGCTCTCCTGCCTGTGCCAACCAAAGACGGGTATACTTTCGGCGGCTGGTACACCGCCGCGAACGGCAGCGGCGATCCGTTCATCGCTGCTACTCCGGTAACGGCGGACAGGACGGTCTACGCTAAGTGGACAATCAATACATACACGGTAATCTTTAACGCCGATGGGGGAACTCCCGCCACGCAGACCCGGCAGGTAAACCACGACAGTCAAATTGGCGCCCTGCCTGTGCCAACCAGAAATGACTGGGATACCTTCGGCGGCTGGTACACCGGACAGGACGGCGGCGGCACGGAGTTTACCGAAGACACCAAGGTAACAGCGAACCTAACCGTCTACGCCAAATGGAATACGTCCCTACAGGCTTTTCTTGACTGGGTTAAGTCAAACGCGGAGGCAGGGGGTAATTATACCTACACGTTACACGCCAATGAAACTATTAAGTCTAATACGCTTAACTACGGTGGAAAGAGGGCCGGTATTACCATACAAGGTGATTCTGCGGAACGGACGGTTACTTTGCAGGGTGACAGCGACTTCTTTCAACTGTATAGCGGGATAACTCTGACGCTGGGTAACAATCTTACCCTGAAAGGGCAGAAGCCTGCCCCCCATTCAGTGATTCATGTGGGCCTTGGGGGAACCCTGGTGATGAATGCCGGATCAAAGATCTGCGGCAATGGCGCTTCTTCCCTCCCCCTTGGCGCCGGGGTGTACGTTAACGGCGGCGGGACGTTTACCATGAACGGCGGAACCATCACTGACAATGTGGCGAAAAAGGGCGGCGGGGTGTTTGTTGACAGGGGAGGGACGTTTAACCAGAACGGCGGAATCATCACCGGCAATACAGGCGGTGATGTCGTGTATAACTAGGCAGCCTGCCTCCGCGCCCGTCAATGTCTGACCACCGCGCCGCCACGCAGGCGACACCTGCACGCCCAGGGAACAGGCTCTTCCCCGCCCAGGGAACAGGCTCTTCCCCGCCCAGGGAACAGGCTCTTCCCCGCCCAGGGAACAGGTTCTTCCCTGCCCAGGGAACAGGCTCTTCCCTGCCCAGGGAACAGGCTCTTCCCTGCCCAGGTGTGAGGCGCACACCCGCCCGCGCCCGGCTCGGGCGGCTGAACCGTGGCGGCGGGCTGGTGCCGGTAAAGTTTCATGGTTACCTTGCGCTCCGGGCGTTGTCTTTTTAGATGTTTCATTCATAATAGGCGTATGGATACATGTACTATTGTTGAACGGGCAAAGGACTATATCGGCAGGGAGCGGGATCCGGTGTTCCGCGCGGAGGTGGAGGGGCTTT
The DNA here is from genome assembly GCA_031277045.1 of Treponema sp. The sequence continues at coordinate 25,970 of JAISLX010000100.1, read as the reverse complement.
TGGCCGATTCCTCCCGGGACGATGAGCGGGGCGTAACGGCCCGGAAAGAACTGGAAGACAGGTTTTACCGGAATCTGGAATTCGGGACCGGGGGCCTGCGGGGCCTTATCGGCGGGGGCTACAACCGCATGAACACCCTCGTGGTAAAAAGCGCCACGCAGGGGCTTGCCACATACCTGATAAAGACCTTCCCCCACAAGGCCCGGACCGGGGCGCTTTCCGCCGCGCTGGCCTACGACAGCCGTCATTACTCGGCGGAATTCGCGGAGGCCGCCGCGCTGATCTTCGCCGCCAACGGCATTACGGCCTACCTGTTTTCCGGTATGCGTCCCACCCCGGAACTTTCCTTCGCTATCCGCAGCCTGGGCTGCGATACCGGCGCGGTAGTAACTGCCAGCCACAACCCCCCCAGGTACAACGGGTACAAGGCCTATTGGAACGACGGTTCCCAGGTTATCTCCCCCCACGATACAGGCATCATCGACGAGGTCAACAAAGTAACCTGCATCAAAGAAATGGACAAGGAAGACGCCCTGGCCAGGGGACTGCTCAAAATTATCGGCAAAGAAGTAGACGAGGCGTATCAGTCCGTGGTAAAGGCCGCCCTGTTCCGGCCCCGGCTTATCAGGGACAAAGCCCCGGAGGTAACGATTGTCTACACTCCCCTCCACGGGACGGGGGCCATGCATGTGGAAAAGATACTGGGGGACTTGGGTTTGAAAGTGATTACCGTGCCGGACCAGCGGGAAGGTAACGGCGATTTTCCCACTGTGGAATTCCCCAACCCTGAGGAGGCGCCGGCGCTCAAAATGGCTATCGAGCTGGGCAAGGCCGAAAAAGCGGACGTAATTATGGCGACGGACCCGGACGCGGACCGTTTCGGCGTCGCGGTTCCCGCCGCGGGCAAGCCCAAAGGCGAGGATTACACCCTTATTACGGGAAACCAGATGGGCGTCCTGCTGGCGGACTATATCTTCCTCTCCCTCAAGGAACTGGGGCGCTTCCCGCCAAACGCGGCTATGGTGAACTCCATCGTTACCACAGGCATGCAGGCCCGCGTGGCCGCTTTTTACGGCGCCGAATGTCTTGAATGTCTGACGGGTTTTAAGTGGATTGCCGACATTATGCGCCGCTGCGACACGGGGGAACTGAACAAGAAAATCGTCTTTGGTACTGAGGAAAGTTACGGCTACCTGGTGGAAAACGATGTCCGCGACAAGGACGGGGTTTCCGCGGCGGCGCTGACCGCGGAAATGACCCTGTACTGGCGCGCCCAGGGCAAGAGCCTCCCCGGCCGGCTGGAAGAACTCTACGTCCGCGACGGGTACTGGCAGGAAATGGGCATTTCCAAGTATTTTCAGGGACCCGAAGGGCCGGCCATTATGGCGGACATCATGGAGGAATACCGGAACAATCCCCCCGCCGCTCTGGGGGGAATCGCCGTAGAGAAAGTCCGGGACATCAAAGCCGGTCTGTGGCTTTACCCCCAGGCCGGGGGCGGAGCGCGGAAAGGGGAGGCCGTCCATCTGCCCCCCAGCGACGTGCTTCAGTTTTACCTGGAAGACGGCACGGTCGTAAGCGCGCGGCCCAGCGGCACGGAACCCAAGATCAAATTTTACGCCACCTGCCGCGCCCCCGTGGGAGCCGGCGGCCTGGAAGCCGCCAAAGCGGAGGCCGCCCGCAAGCTTGACGCCATCAGCCGGGATATCCGGGCGGTGATTGACCGCTGAGGCCCGCCGAACCGCATGGGAGGGGGCAGACTCGGGGCCGGAAAGTCCGGGATTTGCCCCCTGAGTTCATTTGATATTACGAGTTTGTCCAAAACCCGGTTAGTTTTGGACAAAAAAACATGTCATACTCAGGGATCGAGCAGCCTAAATTCCAACAGGAGCGAACAATGAAAACTACGTTAAAAATCGAAGGGATGTCCTGCGAACACTGCGCGCGGCATGTGCAAGAGGCGCTGGAAGGCATTAAGGGCGTTATGTCCGCCAGGGTAACCCTTAACACCGGCAGCGCCGATGTAACGCACGATGAACATGTCAGCCTGGCCTTAATGGAACAGGCAGTAACAGAGGCGGGCTATAAGGCCGTCTAGCAGCCTGTTGCGCTTTTCCGGCGGAATACGGTAAATTTTGCGCGCCGCCGGATGGCCCGGACGCGGCAAAACCATCGCGGCAGACACATAAGAAAACTGACACTGTTCCAAAAACTGGAGTTTTGGAGCAGTGTCGGCTGCAAGCGGTTTTAACATCAAATTGTGGAACCGGTTCAACTAACCGGGTTTTTGGAAATGCCCAAGCAAGGAGGAGCGTGTGAAAAAAATTGGTGTCGCGGTATGTCTGGTCTTGATAGCGGCGGGAATGGCCGCCGCCGCAGGGCGGCGTGAAGGCGCGGCGGGCGGGGATAAATCGCTGGATTCTATTCTGTCCAAAAAAAAGCTTGTCCTGGGTCTGGACGATTCCTTTCCCCCGATGGGTTTCCGTAACGAGAATAACGAGATTACCGGTTACGACGTGGACCTGGCAAAGGAAGTGGCCCGGCGGCTGGGAGTGGAACTGGTAACGCAGCCCATCGACTGGAACGCCAAGGAACAGGAACTTAACACCGGGGAGATCGACTGTATCTGGAACGGCTTTACCATCACCGAAGAACGGAAACAAAACCTGCTCTTTAGTCCCCCCTATTTGAAAAACGCCCAGGTTATCGTGGTTACGGGGAATTCCCCGGTAAACACCCTGGCCGATCTGGCGGGGAAAACCGTGGGGACCCAGATGGGATCTTCGTCTATTGACGCCATTGATGACGCGCCCCAGTTCAAGGCCAGCATCAGCGAACTGGTGGAGTACAAGGATTTTCTCACCGCGCTGATGGACCTTGACGTGGGCGGGGTGGACGCGGTGGTCATTGACCTTGTGGTCGCCAACGACAATATCAACCGGTCCGGCAAAAATTTCCGCATTCTTACGGAAAGGCTGGGCGAAGAAGAGTTCGGCATCGGGTTCAGGAAAAACGACAAGGCCCTGGCGGACAAGGTATGGGCAATCCTTCTGGAAATGGCCGGAGACGGCACGGTCGCCAACATCACGACCCGGTGGCTGGGAGCGGACATTTCCATCATTGGAAAATAGGCGGGTCTTTCCACAGCGCGCAGACGTGAAACCGCCGCGGGCAGCCGCATTGCCGGCGGCCCGGCAAATCCGGAGATAGAACCGTGGTTCAGATGATCGGCGCCATGCTTGCGGGGGCGGGAACCTCGCTGGAAGTTTTCTTCCTCACTCTGCTGTTCTCCCTCCCCCTGGCGCTGCCTATCGCCCTGGGGCGGATGTCCGGAAACGGCCCCCTTCGCGCCGCCGTTACATTTTATGTGCTGATCATGCGGGGTACTCCCCTTATTTTACAGCTTATCTTTATCTACTTTGCCCCAAAGTACCTGCTTCAGTTCCTCAACGCCAGCCTGGGGCCCTACATCGGTTCGCCCGGATTTTGGAACGCGGTCAGGGCCGTCCTTTCCTACAACCGCTTTACCGCGGTGATTATCGCTTTTACGCTGAACTACGCCGCCTACTTCGCGGAAATCTACCGCGGGGGCATCGGGTCCATTCCCCGGGGGCAGTACGAGGCGGCGAAGGTCCTGGGCTTTACCCGCCGGCAGACCTTCTTCCGGATCATCATGCCCCAGGTGATCAAGCGGATACTTCCCGCCACGGGGAACGAGGTGATCACCCTGGTTAAGGACACGGCGCTGGCCCAGGTTATCGGCGTGGCGGAACTGTTCCACGCCGCCCAGAACGCGGCGGCGCGAGAATTTTCCACCATGCCCATCTTTGTGGCCGGCCTTTTCTACCTGCTTATGAACTGGGCTGTTTCCGCGGCCTTTGCCCGCTGCGAAAAAAAGCTTTCCTACTACTCATAGGACGGAGGAACCAGGTGGAAGCGGGCGGCGCAAACAGGAGCGGAACCAAGGGCGGGAACGGCGATGGAATTGATGGCGGCAGCATGGAAATAATCAGGGTCCGCAGCGTTTCCAAATCCTTTGGTCCCCTGGAAGTGCTTAAGGATATCTCGTTTACCGTGAACCGGGGGGAGGTGGTGGCGATCCTGGGACCTTCGGGATCGGGAAAGTCCACGCTGCTCCGCTGTATTACCCACCTGGAAATCCTGGACGGCGGCAGTATCACGTTATGCGGCAGAGATATGGTACGGGACGGGGTCTACGCCCAGACCGGGGAACTGCGGGAAATATGCCTCAAGGTGGGGCTGGTATTCCAAAACTTCAACCTGTTTCCCCACTTTTCCGCGCTGCGAAACATTACTGAAGCCCAAATCCGTGTGCTGGGCCGGAAAAAGGACGAGGCGGAGCGGCGGGCCCGGGCGCTTCTGGACAAGATGGGGCTTTCCGAAAAGGCGGCGTCCTACCCTTTTGAGCTTTCCGGGGGGCAGCAGCAGCGGGTTTCCATAGCGCGGGCCCTGGCCCTGGACCCGGAACTGCTGTTCTTTGACGAACCAACCAGCGCCCTGGACCCGGAGCTTACCGGAGAGATACTGCGGGTAATCCGTTCCCTGGCGGCGGAAAACATGACAATGGTCATCGTAACCCACGAGATTCCCTTTGCGCGGGAAGTGGCGGACCGGGTGCTTTTTATGGACGGCGGCTCTTTTATCGAGGAAGGCCCGGCGGCGGAGCTTATCGACCGGCCCCAAAAGGAACGGACCCGCGGCTTTCTGGCCCGCCTGAACCGCTGATCACGCGCTTTCGGGAAAATTTTTCACGTTCAGGCAAACCGCCAAACCGTTAAAAACTTGATTTGAAACGTTCCGCGAAACCGATCATCTGCTGGAATTCTACTTCCGAACCGTCATCCAGAATGACCCGGCCGGAAAAATGGCCGCAGACCTGGCGGCGGGTCATTGAAAAAAACACCATCCCCGTCCACTCCGCCCGTTCCTGATTCGGGACAAACGTCATCTCCAGACGCCCATTGTTGCTGGTAAAGCGCCAGGGAAGCAGCCAGTCGGCGGGGTTGATGTGAAACGTTACCTGATCCAGCTTGTGCAGCTTTCCGTTCACAAAAAAAGCGTTTTCCGTTCCCTGGGAGGAATCTTCCGAACCGTAACCCACGCTGAAACTAATCTGCCGCGATCCCGCGGTTCCGCAGCCCGCCGCCCAAAAGCGCAAATCCGACCGGGGGCGCACCCCCCGGTTCCAGTCAAAAATACCCCAGGCGTTGCCCCGGGTAAAAACCAGTTCCGAACTGCCGAACTGTACAACCCCTTCCACGGTGTACCAGGGGGAACGACGGGAATAGCGAAACGAGTTCTTCTCCCGGCGCCAGGGTATGTTGGTTACCAGGGATTCCGGCGATGCCGGCTCAAAGAACACTAGTTCCCCCCGCAGGCTGCGATGACGCCCGAAACGGGGAAAATCCGCCCTGACTATCCGCGCGCCCCCCTCCATAGCGGCAAAATCGAGCCGGGTTTTCCCCTGAACCAGTTTGACGGAACCTTTGGCGCTTGCAGCGGGCATGGAAAAGCTGCCCAGCGGGAACGGCCGAAGGTGGATATAGGTGGAACGCTTTTTGTCTTTAAGCGAAACCACCGACATGCCCAGGTACCCCTGGTATCCGTCATCCCGAATCTCCATCACCAGCAGATGGGTAGGGGTAAACGCGATATAACGGTCGGATTCGGAGATTCGCCTGCGGGGAGCCCAGAGCAGCCCCGGATCGTAAATAAAACAGGGGAACCGGGACCAGCCAAAGTTTTCAGGATGGCCGGTATCATTCACGATGGGAACCGGGACGCTTACCTCGTGCTGCGGCATAGGTTAGTATACTACGGATCGCGGGCGGTTCGGGAAGAGTTTCCCCGCGCGGCGCGGGAGAGGAGAAACCACAGGCATGATGGATTTTTCGGGCAGACGGGTTCTTGTCATGGGTCTGGGCCTTAACGGAGGCGGCTGTGAAAGCGCCGCGTACCTGGCCCGCCACGGGGCGGAATTGACCGTTACGGACATACAGGACGAAAAGACTCTGGCCCCTTCTATCGAAAAGCTGGAAGCCTCGGCAGGGGACCGGGCGCCGCGGATCCGCTACGTGCTGGGAAAACACGAAATGGCTGACTTTGAACAGGCCGAACTGGTAATCAAAAACCCCGGAGTTAAATCCAATTCCCCCTTTCTGCGGGCCGCCCGCCGCGTGGAAACCGATATTTCCCTTTTTCTCGCCGAATCCCCGGCCCGGCTTACCGCCGTTACCGGTTCCAAGGGCAAATCCAGTACCGCCGCCGCCCTGCACAGGGTTCTTAGCCGGGCCCGGAATTCCGCCCCGCAGACCGGGATACCTGGTAAAGCCTGGCTGGGGGGGAACATCACCGTGTCCCCTTTGAGCTTTCTGGATCAACTGGGGGCCGGTGATGATGTGGTCCTGGAACTGTCCAGTTGGCAGTTGGGGGACCTCCGGGACCGCCTTAACGGTGACGGAAGGCCCCTGCTTAAACCGCGCTGCGCGGTAATCACGGCCATCATGCCGGACCACCTGAACTGGTACCCCGATATGAGTTCCTATGTCGCCGATAAACGGGTCATTTACCAGGGCCAGGACCGGAAAGACGCCACCATCGCCGGACAGGACTCCTGGGGCCGGAGTTTTCTCGCCGAAAGCCGGGGGCGGCCCCTGAGTTACGGGGACGAGGAACCGGGGCCGGGCATAAGCGGCGGCTGGATTGAGGGGAAAGAAGGGCCCGGCCTGATCCGCCTCTGCGGGGGGCACGGTGCCGGGGACATTATCGAGGTTGTCCCGGCGGAACTGCTGGTTCCGGGCCGCCACCAGAAACAGAACCTTCTGGCCGCCGCTTTGGCTCTGCTGGACATGGGTTTGCCGGCGGAACTGGTGCGGGAGAGTCTTGGATCCTTCCCCGGCATCGAACACCGTCTGGAATTCTTCCACGAATGGCGGGGGGTACGGTTCTATAACGACAGCGCCGCCACAATCCCCGAGGCCGCCGCCGCCGCGGTGGCCGTTTTTGCGGGCAAGGGAAAACTGCTGCTGCTTGCCGGCGGCAGCGATAAAAAACTGGACCCCGAAACGCTGATCAGGGCGGTGGAACAAGCGGGGGAACTGTTCCTCTTCGCCGGCACGGCCACTGAAAAACTCACCCTTTCACTCACCGGGCGGGGTATTCCTTTTAACGGGCCCTTCGATTCGATGGAAGCCGCGGTCCGCGCCATTTTGGAACGGGCCCGGCCCGGCGACACCGCGCTCCTTTCCCCCGGCTGCGCCAGTTTCGGCATGTTTCACAACGAATTTGACCGGGGCGCCCAGTGGAAAGAGACGGTACGGCGCCTTGCCTAAAAGCCTGCCGCGTTCGCGTCAAAGTTCCGGCGGCCTGTTAAACCGGGGGGAAACGTGAATTTAGCCCTGCCGCGCCTCCGTTCCGCCCTGTTCCGGGAAATCCGGAACTTCTTCGACGAGCGGGCTTACCTGGAAGTCGATACCCCCCTCCTGGCCCCGGACCTAATCCCTGAATCCTGTCTGGAGGTTTTTGAAACTTCCCGGCTTCCCCCCGCCGGGAGCAGGCGGAATAAACAATCGTACTGGCTTATTCCCTCCCCGGAGATATGGATGAAGAAACTTATCGCCGGGCTTTGGCGGGACGGGGAACTCCGAGGAACGCGCGCCGCGGCGCACGGCGCGCCGCGGTATGGCATAGCGGGGATCTATCAGATCTGCCACTGTTTCCGTAACGGCGAATCTTCCGGCCGTCATCACAGCCCGGAATTCACGATGCTGGAATACTACAGTTTAGGCGGCGATTACCGGGATTCCGCCGGCCTGACGGAGGAACTGTTTACGCGGCTCCTTCCGTTGGCGGAACAGGGCGGACCGGACAGCCTCCGTCCGCCCTTTACCAGAATTTCCGTGGCGGACGCCTTTGCCCGCTGGGCGGGATTCGACCTGTACCAGGCCGCGGCCCGCCCCGGCGGCCTGGAAGCGGAGGCCCGGCGGCTGGGCATGGACCCGGCCCCCGGACTGGACAGGGGGACCCTCTACGACCTTATCTTCGTGGACAGGATAGAGCCCGCCCTCCCCAGGGACCGGCCCATACTCCTGACCGATTACCCCGCCTTTGTGCCCTGTCTGGCCAAACGGGCCGGCGTTACGGTGGAACGCTGGGAACTTTACGCGCGGGGAATAGAACTGGCCAACTGTTACACGGAAGAAACCGGTCCTCATGCGGTCCGGGAATTTTTCGCGGGGGAGGCGGCGGCCAAAGAACGTTCCGCCCTGGTAAAACACCGGGTGGATCACGATTACTGGAAAATGTTCCTGCCCTCAGGGGCCGGGGGGAACGAGCCGGAATCTCCGGGTTTCCCGCCCTGTTCCGGGACAGCGCTGGGGCTGGACCGGCTCCTTATGACGCTGACGGGGGCCCCGTCAATCGACCATGTGCTGCCCTTTCCAATGGAGCAAAGTCCGCTACTTTAACACTGCGGAGATTCCCCTGCGGTCAAAGCCCATTCTGAAACTGGGGAGCAGGGGAAGGGGGGTATCCACCAGGACTTCGCCGGTAAAGCGGTAGGACACATTTCCAAGCGTAATAACCTCGTCCAGAAAGTCCCGCCGCATGTTGATAAAGTTCATCACCAAATGGAGTCTGGTTTCCGTGAAACCCCTGGCGGGTACTTCCAGCAGGTTCCGCACCTCCCCGCCGGCCCAAAAACGGTCCCCGCCGTAGAGTTTGTACCCAAAAGACGACAAAACTACGGGGAAAATATTGGGGTTCTCGATCCGCAGATCAACCCTGAAACGGGTATTTATCAATTCGTCTTTGAGGATGGCGAGAGAATCAATGACAAAACGCGGTTCCTGAATCTTGGGAAAGACCGCCTCCGCCCGAAGGGGAAGGCCGGACCCTGCCAGGTTCAGCGCCAGCGTAACCCGGTATTCGTCAAAATCCTCCCTGTCCTCCGGCAGATCAAGGTCCAGACGGAGCGGAACGGCGCCTTCCTCCCCCGCCCCGGCGTAAAGACCGCCCCCTTCCCCGCGGGAAAAGGCCCCCTCCACGCCGTTGAGCAGAACCTCCCAGTCCCGAATTTCCACTCCCGCTTCGCGGGCTGCGGGATTTTCCCCCCGCAGCCTGTAGCGCAGACAAACCCGGCGGGGACTTTCCGCCTCTACCCCCTCAAACTCCAGGGCATAGCGGGGCGGCTCAACCAACCCAAGCGGTTCGGGCGGAAGCCGGGCCGGAGGTTTGGCGCAGGAAACGCCAAGGCACAGGACAACAAAAAAAACCGGATACAGGCTAAACCAGCGCATGATCGTTTATCGGCGGCGCGGGAAACAATGTTAAAACGCCGTCAGAACCGGACAGGCCGCTCTTAAGCGCTAAAACCGCCGCGGCTTATAATCCGGACCCGGATAACTCCTTCCACATTTTGCAGTTGATCCAAAAGGGCGCCGGGTATCCGCTGTTCCGTATCAATAATATTATATGCGTAATCATTCTGATGGTGGTTTATCAGGTCCGTAATGTTGATGTTCTGTCCCGCCAGTATGGTGGTAATCTGTCCCACCATGTTGGGGATATTCCGGTTCACCACGAGGAGCCGGTAAGGCGCCCGCTGGTCCAGACGGCAGCGGGGAAAATTTACCGAATTTCGTATCCCCCCGGATTCAAGAAAGTCCATAAGCTGCCGTACCGCCATAATCGCGCAATTATCTTCCGCTTCCGGGGTACTGGCCCCCAGGTGGGGAATGCAGATGGCTCCGGGACAGGCCAGCAGTTCCGCCGAGGGGAAATCCGTAACGTAGCGGGCGATATGGCCCGACTCCAGGGCGGCGATAATGTCGGCCTCGTTTACCAGCCCCCCGCGGGCCAGATTGACAATCCTGGCGCCTTTTTTTATGAATCGCAGTTTTTCCGTGTTGAGGAACCCCCTGGTCATATCGGTCAGGGGAACGTGGATTGTCAGATAATCGGACTTTCCCAAAAGCCCTTCCAGGGTATCCGCCCGGACCACCTGGCGGGAAAGGCTCCAGGCCGCGTCAACGGAGATGTAGGGATCATAACCGATCACCTCCATGCCCAGAGCGGCCGCGTCGTTGGCCACCATGGCGCCGATAGCCCCAAGCCCCACAACTCCCAGCGTCTTGCCCCGGAGTTCTGGCCCCTCGAATCTGGATTTTTCCTTTTCCACAAGGTCCGGCACTTCGTCCACCCGGTCCGCGAGCCCGGCGCTCCAGCGGACGCCCCCCAGAATATCACGGGAAGAGAGGAGCAGCGCGGCCAGAACCAGTTCCTTGACCGCGTTGGCGTTCCCGCCGGGGGTGTTAAACACCACAATCCCCCGGTTACTGCACTGGCCGACAGGGATATTGTTGTAGCCCGCTCCGGCCCGGGCTATGGCCTTTACCGAATCGGGAATCTCCAGGTTGTGGAGATCCGCGCTCCGCACCAGAATGGCGTCCGGGTGGAGAATCTCGCTGGCAACCTCGTAAGTATCCCGGGGGAACAGTTCCAGCCCCAACGGCGATATTTTGTTAAAAGTCTGAATCCTAAACATAAAAACGCTCCTTATGCGCCTTGCGCGCCGCGCCATCCGCTACAGGGTTCCCTCGAATTTTTTCATGAAAGCGACAAGGGCTTTTACCCCCTCCAGGGGCATGGCGTTGTAGATACTGGCGCGCATTCCCCCCACCAGCCGGTGACCTGCCAGGTTTATCAGGGCGGCGGCGGCGGCCTCTTTTACAAAGCGGGCCTCGATACCTTTCCGCCGTTCCGGGTCCGGCTCGCGGGAAACAAAGGGAATGTTCATAAGACTGCGGGCGGACCGTTCTACCGGGGAATAAAAATGGCGGGAATCTTCCAGGTAGTCGTAAAAATACGCCGCCTTTTCCCGGTTTAAGGCGGCCATCGCCTCCACACCGCCCAGGCTTTTCAACCACTCCAGAACCAGGCCGATGATGTAAATCCCATAACAGGGGGGCGTGTTATACATGGAACCTTCCTCCGCGTGAATATCGTAGCGGAGCAAGGCCGGCGTCCAGGAGGGCGCATACCCGATCAAGTCCTCCCGAATGATAACCACGGTAGTCCCCGCGGGGCCCAGGTTCTTCTGCGCCCCGGCATACAAAACGCCGAATTTCGACACGTCCAGGGGTTCCGAAAGGATACAGCTTGAAATATCCGCTGCCAGGGGCACAGCGCCGGTTTCCGGAAGGGCCCCCCACTTTGTTCCTACAATCGTGTTGTTCAGCGTGATATGGCAGTAGGCGCCGGCGGCGTCAGGCGGCGGGACGGCGGGGATGTAGGTATAATTTTTGTCCCTGGAACTGGCCAGAATCTCCGGATCCAGGTACTTGGCGGCCTCGGCGGCGGCCTTTTGGGCCCAGATCCCCGTTTCGATGTAGGCGGCCTTCCGCTTGGGCTCCCCGTGTTCACCGGCGGCAAGGTTAAGGGGCACCATCGAAAACTGGAGAGAGGCCCCCCCCTGCAAAAACAGAACCTGGTAAGCGGGGGGAATGTTCATCAGTTCCCTCAACAGCGCCCCGGTCTTTTCGATGATGGGCTTAAAGTCCCTGGACCGGTGGCTCATCTCCATTACCGACTGGCCCGAACCGTTGGTGTCGACCATCTCGGCGGCGGCCCGTTCCAGCACCGGCAGGGGCAGGACCGAAGGTCCGGGGGAAAAATTGTACACACGCATCAAAACCTCCTTGAGTTTGGGACTGGCTTCACATTCGTACCGCCAGAGCCCTCAGTTCATCGTCCAAATACACATTGCGGACAGCTATCCCGGGCGCCAGAACAAGAACCACGGGGGCAAAGTTGATAATCCCCCGGATACCCGCGGCGGCCAGTTTTTCTGCCGTCTCCTGGGCGGCCTTTTCCGGCACACAAAGCAGGGCAATCTCGATGCCGAAACGGACGATTACCTCCCCCATTTTGTAGGCGGGGTACAGGGGCGCCGGGGATTTTAGTATCTCCACGCGGTTCACGCTGATATCAAAACCCGCCGTCAACTCAAAACAGCTCCCGGGGGAAGCCTGCATGTTCAAATAGGCGGAACCAAGGCGGCCCAGGCCCACCACGCAGTACTTCCGGCTCCTGTCCAGGGCCAGGGCCCGGCGGATAAGGGGGACAAGGCAGGCCGGAGCGTAACCGCTGGCGGAACCAAGCCTGATCTGGGCCCCTTCCGCATGGGCCGCAAAAGCCTCCAGATACGAAATATCCCGGCGGATCGTATGGCTGGACCAGCCGGTAAGCCCTTCAATCCGGGCGGAAGTAAAACATCCGTCCCCGGCGTCCTCCAGTATCCGCATCAGGTGGAGGAGCCGCTCCCTGGTTACCGGGGGAATCTGTTCCACACTACCTCCTTATTATGGCCGGCGGTTTATTCACAGTGGGGTCTAATACCCCGCCGGCATTGGCGTAGAAATTGAACCGCCCCAAGGCTCCCCCGTACAAAAACCACCAGACGCGGCAGACCGCCAGCCATCTTCCTGTGAAATATTTCACAATAACCTTACCGGAATCCGGACCGGCGGTCAAGTCCGCGAAAAACACTTGCCGGAGGTTAAGTCGTTCTCTACAATACTTGTATGCCCGATAAACTGTTTACCGTTCTGGACCTCATCGATCTTGACCTGAAAGAGCATAATTCGCTTAATTTGCGCTGTATCGGGGGCAGGAAAGGGCTTACCAGGGAGATAAGCAGTCCCGACCTGAACCGGCCAATGGGGGCAATCATGGGGTTTTACGACGTGTTTGCCCACCAGCGTATCCAGATATTTGGTACTGGGGAATCGGCGTGTCTGCGAAAGCTTAGCCGGGAAGGTAACGCGGACAACATCAAGCGTCTGCTCAGCTACCCTATTCCCTGCTGTATTTTTACCACCGGCGATGAGCCGACAACGGTTTTTTTTGACGAGGCCGAAAAGGCCCAATGCCCCATTCTGCAAACCGATCTTCATTCATCGGAATTTACCGCCCGGATTTTACGGGTACTGGTGGAAGTTTTTGCCCCCCGGCAAAGCGTTCACGGGGTACTGGTAGAGGTATACGGCTTGGGTATTCTGATTCAGGGAAATTCGGCGGTGGGCAAAAGTGAAACCGCCCTGGACCTTATCAAACGGGGACACCGGCTTATCGCCGATGATGTGGTAGATATTCACTGTACCAATGGAAATACGTTAATGGGTACGGGGGCCAATAAAATTATCGGCCACCACATGGAAATCCGGGGCATAGGTATCATAAACATCACCCATCTGTTTGGGGTGGGGGCAATCAAAGAGCGGACCCAGATAGAGCTGGTTGTTGTGCTGGAAGAATGGGACGCCGCCAAAGCCTACGACCGTCTGGGCGCGGAGGACAAAACCGTTGATATTCTGGGGGTAAGCATCAACAAGCTGGAAATCCCCGTTAAGCCGGGCCGGAATATTCCCATCCTTATCGAAACCGCCGCGATGAACGAGCGGCTAAAAAAGATGGGCTATAACACGGCGAAGGAATTTAACCAGAATATCCTCAAGTGGATTGAAAGCGACAGCGCCCGTTCGGTGTATTTTGGCAGCGAAGACATCATCTAAATCGGATAAGGACAAAGTATGACAGAACAAAAGATAACCGTAACCAACCGGGCCGGAATTCACGCGCGGCCGGCGGCGCTGCTGGTGCAGGCAATCAATAAATTTAAATGCAATGTTTACCTGGAAAAGGGGAATGACCGGATCAACGCCAAGTCGATCATGGGGGTTATTACCCTGGGGGCCGGCTACGGAACGCAGCTGACGATCAGGGCTGAAGGTGAAGATGAGACCCAGGCGGTAGAAGCCATTGTCCGTCTTTTTGAATCAAAGTTTGAAGAAGATTGAAATACGGCGAAAGAAGCTCAAAGCGCCCGGTTATCAATGTCCGGGGCATGGTTCTTATTTATGTGCTTCTATGCGTCCTTACGGTCCTGTTTTCCCGTACTTTTTTTTCCGAAACCCTTAGGGACGGTTCCGTTCCCGGCCAGCTTAACCAGATAATTTTTTACACTATCCCCGCGGTACTGCTGGGCTTTCTGGTCTATTCCATGCTGGGAATTATCCGGGACCTGGCGGCGGGCCATACGGGGAGTAAATTCAAAGCGCGGCTTCTGGTCTACTTTATGATTACCGTGGTGTTCGCCGCGGTTCCCGTTACCATCATAACGGCCCTGGCGATGAACGAAATGCTCGGTTTTTGGCGGGCCATTGACGCGGAAAAAGCGTCCCGCGCGGCCCGGGGTTTTGTGCTGGAATCCTACTCCCTGCACATGGAAAGGCTGGAAACCCTGGCCAAAACCGTCGATTTTGACCCCTGGCTGTCCCCGGAAGGAGCGCCGCCTGAACTGCCGGATCGTGTCCTGGCCGTCCAGGATTTTGTCCCGGGAACAGAGGGAATCTGGCAGGAGCGGGGCTTTGCCGGGGATATCCGCCGCCGGCTGATCCTTCCGCCCCTTGACCGGGAAGGTTTTGCCAACCGCGAGATGCCCCGCGACCGGGACCTGATCCGTTACGTGTTCCCGCGCGCCGGAACGGCGCCGGACGGGGAACCGGCCCAGACGCTGCGGGTTCTCAGTTATCACCTGGGGGACGATTTCGATTCCGCCGCGGGGGCTATCGAAAACCAGGTTCAGCAGTTTGGAATTATCGATTCGCTGCGGGCAAACCTGCGGCCCCTGCTGATTTTTTACTACGGAGTTTTCTTCTTCCCCACGCTGCTTATGACCGCCATCATAGCCGTTAGTTTTACCCGGCGGGTTACCCAGCCCCTGGTGGACCTGACGGAGGCTACCCGCGCGGTGGCGGAGGGGGATTTTTCCATCCAGATCCTGGCCCGCCGGGGGGACGAACTGGGAACCTTGATCAACTCCTTCAACGCCATGGTCCGGGACCTTGAAAAATCCCGAAAGGCCCTTGTCGACGCGGAAAAAATCTCCATCTGGCAGACTATGGCCCAGCAGCTTGCCCACGAGATCAAAAACCCCCTTACCCCCATCAAGCTTTCCGCTGAACGGGTTTTGCGCCGCTGGCGGAACGATCCCGGACGCCTGGGGGAAATTCTGGAAAGTTCCATGCTGGCCATTATCCAGGAGGTGGAGGGGCTGTCCAGACTGCTTACCGAATTCCGCACGCTCTCCCGGCCTATGGAAAATACCCAGTCCCGCGTGGAACTGTGGGGGGCCCTTGAGGAAAGCGCGGAGCCCTACCGGAATTCCCATCCCGGCGTGCGCTTCGAAACAAGCCATGTGGCGCAGGGTATTACCGTAAAGATCGACAAATACAAAATGAATCAGATCCTCAGCAACCTTTTTATTAACGCTATTGACGCCATGAACGGCCAGGGGCTTATTGAAATTCGCACGGACCTTGTAAAAAAGCGGGAAAGCCATTACTGTAGGTTGAGCATACGGGATACCGGAAAGGGCATATCAAAACAGGAAAGTCCTTTCGTTTTTACCCCTTACTTTACCACTAAAAAAACCGGGACCGGCCTGGGGCTTCCCATCGTGGAACGAATCGTAAACGATCACGACGGTTCAATATGGTTTAATTCGGCGGAAGGAATGGGAACAACTTTTTATATCGATCTGCCGCTTGAAGGCGGTTCGGCGGAGGCGAAAAGCCCCGCTCCCGTGTTTCCCGGCATCTGACATGGCCGTAATCCTTATCATTGATGACGAGCCGGGAATCCGGCACACCCTTGCCTCCATCCTGGAAGATGAACACTACCAGGTGGAAACCGCGGAGGATGCCGTTCAGGGCATGGACATACTGGGCCGGGGAACCATCGATCTGGTCTTTCTGGACGTGCTGCTTCCCCGGATAGGGGGCATGCAGGCCCTGGAACAGATCCGCCGGGACTGGCCGGATATCGAAGTCGTGGTTATTTCCGGGCACGCCACGGTGGACATGGCGGTCCGGGCGGTAAAACTGGGCGCCTTCGATTTTCTGGAAAAACCCCTGTCGCTGGACAAGGTACTTACCCAGTGCCGCAATGCCCTTGCCCTGCAAAAATTGCGGAAAGAAAACAAAACCCTGCGCTCAGGCGGCGCCTCCCCGGAGAACGGAATCATCGGGACCAGCGCGGCGATAGAAACCGTGCGGCGCCTTATCCGCCAGGCCGCTTCCAGTGACGCCAGAATCCTTATTACCGGCGAAAACGGCACCGGCAAGGAACTGGTGGCCCGGGCCATCCACAAACTGTCCCCCCGCGCGGGGCGGTCCTTTGTGGCGGTAAATTGCGCGGCCATTCCCAATTCGCTTATCGAAAGCGAACTGTTCGGACATGAAAAAGGGGCCTTTACCGACGCGGTATCCAGCCGCAAAGGCCGCTTTGAAATGGCCCACGAAGGCACCCTGTTCCTGGACGAAATTGGGGATATGTCCCTTTCCGCCCAGGCCAAAGTGCTGCGGGTTATCCAGGATCAGAAGATCGAGCCGCTGGGAAGCGAAAAAACCATCGAAACCGACGTGCGCGTTGTGGCGGCGACAAATAAAAATCTGGAAGCGGAATGTAAGGCCGGCCGCTTCAGGCAGGATCTGTTCTTCCGGTTAAACGTTATCCCCATCCATATTCCGGCCCTGCGGGAACGGAAAGAAGACATAGTCCCGCTGTTGAACTGTTTTCTTAAAAACCTGGGAAGCGCCGAAGAAGATTTCCGCGGGGAGACGCGGGAAATTTTGGAAAACCACACATGGCCCGGAAATATCCGGGAACTGCGAAACCTGGCAGAACGAATCGCCGTGATGTACCCCGGGGGGGGAATTGGCGAAAAAACCCTGCGAACCCTGCTCAAAACACCCGGCGGCGGGGAAAGCGGACCGGCCCTTTCGCCGGGTTCAGGCCGGATATCCGGGCTTCCGGCGGACATCATGGAAAAAACTTTCAATGACGCCCGCGAGGCTTTTGAGAAGTACTACCTGGAATTCCATCTTGCCGGCAACAATGGTATCATTTCCAAAACCGCTGAAGCCATTGGGATTTACCCCAGCAATTTACACTCAAAATTGCGCAAGTTCCGCATAGCCGTAAATCCGAACAATGGACAAGGAGGAAAAAGCAGGGAATGAAAGAACTTACGGCCCGGCAGAAAGAAGTGCTGAATTTTATTGACAGCTTTAAACAGGAACACAGCTATTCCCCAACCATTCGGGAAATAGCGGATTACTTTGAAATGTCCGTAAAAGGCGCCCACGATCACGTAATCGCCCTGAAAAAAAAGGGAAGCCTGCGCCTGCAGAACAGGTGTTCCCGCACTATGGAAGTTGTGGGCGTCCACGCGCGCGGCCGCAGCGTGGAAATCCCCCTGCTGGGCACCGTAGCCGCGGGCGTCCCCATCCTGGCGGAAGAAAACCGGGAGGGAACCATTCTAGTTCACGAATCCACGCTCAAAAAAAACCGCAGGTATTTTGCCCTCCATGTCAGGGGGGATTCCATGACCGGCGCCGGGATCATGGACGGGGATCTGGCAGTTATCGAAACGGCAAACGTAGCCCGCAACGGGGAAATAGCCGTTGTGGTAATCAACGACGCGGTTACGCTGAAACGTTTCTTCAAAGAGTCCCGCCGGGTAAGGCTCCAGGCGGAAAACCCCGCCTATCCCCCCATTTACGGTCAAAACGTGCGGATTCTGGGACGCCTGGCCCAGATAATCCGCCGTTACTAACACGGGGGAAGTTTTGCCTGCTTTGGATGTCAGGAAAGGCCATTGTTTCCTCTTTTTGGGGCCGGAACTCGGTGAAAAAAATGACGCAGTGGCGGAGATCCGCCGGAGTTTGGGCGCGGGACCGAACGGGCCCCGGACGCTGGAAGAAACCAGCTTTTACGCGGGGGAAAGCGCGGCAAGCGACATCAGCGCCGCCCTGCGGAACGCCTCGCTCTTTTCGGACTTCAGGCTGTTCCTCGTCAAAAACGCGGATCAAATCAAAGACAAAAGCGACACGGAACTTCTAAGCTCGTATATCAAATCCCCCCAGGCAGGGACCACGCTGATACTTCTGTCCGATGAAACCAAAGTGGCAAAGGCCCTGGAGGACGCGGTTCCCCCGGCCAACAAACGTATCTTCTGGGAATTTTTTGAGAACCGCAAAGGTCCCTGGGTACGGGATTTTTTCAGGGGGCAGGGCTGCCGCGTCAGCGACGGGGGAATAGCGGCGATACTGGAACTGGTGGAAAACAACACCGACGCCCTAAGGCGGGAATGCGGGCGGCTCGCGCTGTACTACGGCAAAGACCGGCTTATCGACACCGGGGACGTAGAGGAATGTCTGTCCCATACACGGGAAGAATCCTCGTTTACCCTTTTTTCCCGCATCGCCTCGGGGGATCTTTCCAAATGCCTTGAATCGCTGCACACCATGCTGGGGGCCAAAGAATCTTTCCAGAGCATCCTGGGCGGGCTGGCCTGGTGTTTCAGGCGGCTTCGTGATTACCAGGCATTGCTGGAATCCGGCGTTCTGCCGCCGGGGACCGGTAAGGCCGGGGATATCGAATTCAAAAAAATCGGCCTGGGGTCCCTCAAAAGCCGGGCCGATTATGTGCGGGCGGACCAGTATTACGGCCGGGGCGCCGCGGATCGTTTCCTGTCCCTCACCGCCGAATACGATACCGCGTTAAGAACAGGAGGCGGCCCGCTGGAAACCCTTCTTTTGGAGTTGTTCCTGGTCAAACTGGTAAACAGCGCCCGCGCCGGGTAACAGGAACCGGAAGAGGGCCGGACATTTTCCGGGACCGTTCACCATACGCCCGGCAATATCCCCTTACACTACCCGGTACACATCGCACGTAAGATACTCAGATTCATCATAGCCCACAAGAATTGGATGATCCGCCGCCTGGGAACGGGATTCCAGCAGGTGGAGCCGGCGTTCCGCGTCCCGGGCCGCCTCCGCCACAAGCCGCCGGAATCGCGCCTTGTCCAGGGCCTGGCTGCAGGAACAGCTCAGCAGCAGGCCCCCGGCCCGCAGCAGCTTCAGGGCCCGCAGGTTGATCTCCTTGTAGCCGCGAACCGCGTCCGCCAGGGCGGAACGGGTCTTGGCGAAGGCCGGAGGATCCAGAACTACCAGATCGTAGCGTTCCCCGCGCCGTTCGGCCCCCCGCAGAAATTCAAAAATATCCGCTTCCACAATACGCAGCCGGTCTTCCACCCCGTTTAAGGCGGCGTTGATCTTAAGCGTCTCAAGGGCGGCGGCCGAAGAATCTACGCAGTCCGCCAGTATGGGAATGGAAGAACCCCCGGAGTTAAAACCGTAATCCCCCAGTCTGAGGATGTGGAGCGCGAAGCCCCCGGTATAACAACAGCCGTCCAGTACCCGCAAGGGGAATTCCGCCCCGGCCAGTTCCCCGGCGCAGGAAGCCGCCCGCAGACGGTTGTCCCGCTGATCCAAAAAATGGCCGGTCTTCTGCCCTTCCTCCAGACTGACCGCGAAGGGAAGGCCGTTCTCGAAGATCACAATTCCACCCGGGGGGAAGCTTCCCCTGATAAGCCCCTCCCGCGGCGGAAGCCCTTCCAGTTCCCGTACCCTGGAGGCGGACCGCTCGATAATCCCCGCGGGCGCCCCCAGCGCCTTCCCCGCGGCGGGGGAAAGAGGGGCCGCCAGCGTCTCTTCCAGGGCGGCGGTAATCTCCTCCCGCCGCCGGTCCATCGCCCAGGTAAGGAATTGGACCACGATCCATGAACGCGGCGGCCCCAGGCGGGCTTCCGTATCGTCGTAATCCAGCGGGCGTTCCTGAACGTTTTCCTCGATCTCCGCCAGGGCCCAGCCCGTGTAGCGGTCGATGATAAGGCCCGGCAGAAAATCCGCCTCCGCGAACACAAGCCGCGCCGGTTCCCGGCCCAGATTGTAGGACCCCTCGTCCGCGCCGCCCCGCAGGAGCCGCCGCTTTACCGCCTCCCGGATACGGCGCTTAAAAAAGCCCTTGTCCACCCCCTCTTTGGAGGGGCTGTAAATACGGGCCACAATCTTTGAATTGGGATTAACAAAGGCCCGGCCCAGGTAGCGGGGCCTGCCCCGGTATACCGTCTCCACCTCCGCCAGATCCCCCGGAACCAGGGCCGAAAGATCCGGCGAAGTATCGCCTGGCGAAGTGTCGCCGGGCGATTTCTCGCCTGGCGGGGGGCCGCCGGGCGATTTCCCGCCTGGCGAATTATCGTCCCGCAGGACCGCGCCTGCATCAAGGACCTGCCGCACCTCGTTGTCATACACCCAGGGATGGCCGGCGAGGATGCGGTCTTCCTCACCGGGCTTTAAGATGATACGTTTCACAGGCCCATTCTACCCTTTTCAAGCGGCTTTGGGTAATGAGACCAGAGCAGCTGTCCCCCGCGCTGCTAAAAATGGCCCCATGCCGGCAAGCTGCTGTGTGCGCCACTGCGACGCCGTCCCGCTGGTAAACGCTCCATTAAGACAATAGAGTTGTTTAGAAACTTCATTTCACTGCTTTTTTACGGAATTCCCGGGGCGATAGTCCGTAATGCCGCTTAAAGAGCCGTGAAAAATAATTAATATCCAGAAAACCGCACTGTTCCGCCACTTCCTGAATGTATGTACCGGAGCCGCGCAACAGGGAGGCGGCATGTTCCATCCGCTTGGTATTGATATAGCCGGTAAGGGTCATGCCTTTTTCCTGCTTGAATTGGGTGGAAAGGTTACTGGGATTGACATTGAAGTTTTCCGCAAGAAATTTCAGGCTCAGGGGTTCCCGTAAATTAAAGTCAATGGTGTTGATGACGTTTCGTGTCAGAGGAGAAAAACCGCGGAGGGAGAATTGTTTAACCAGGCCGCAGTACCGGCGGACCATTAATTCGGAGAGATGCATGAATTCGCTGTGGTTGGATATGGTTTCGATCCGGCGGGCAAAATCATCGGATACCGCGTGGATGTGGGCGGGGTGTACATAGCTGTTTTCTACGGCTTTACGGGCCAGGGAATTGAGTATGATATAACCGTTTCTCAGATCCCGGGTCCGGTCTTCGGTACGGTGTTCCCCCGTATATCCCCTGAACCGGGAAAGGTGCTGCAAGGCGCGTTTGGTGTCTCCTTCGCCGATGGCTTTGAGCAGGGCGTTTTCGTTTTGATAACGCTCCTCAATAATTTGCATGGAAAGGGTTTCTTCCTGTTTTGGGCTGTAGGCAGCCGGAAGATTGTGCAAATCGATTCCTTCGTAATACAGGCGGAAGCTGTCCGGTCCGCCGTACAGATAACCCGCAAGGGTCAGGAGCATCGCGTTCCAACTGCGGGGCATGACAATCAGCGGAATCCGGTTAAGGTAATTTGCCAGTTCCGCCCGAAGGTGATAGGGGATATTATTTTGCCTGAGGATACTATCAATGCCCGCGTCATCAGGGGGATTTTCCAGCCAGGGGCCGATAACACCGTAACGGGAATTTTCCCCGCAGGATTCGGGGGGACGGAAAAAGCAGTAATGACAGCGGTAGCCGTCTTCGATGAGGTAGATTGCCCCGGCTTCAATATGCCGGAAAGATTCCGCCAGCGCACCGGCGCTATGGGTTTCAAGAATCCGGGAGCGCAGCCCTTCATCGAACAATTCCAGGCCGGAGAGGTCTTCGGCATAACGCCGCAGCCTGACCCCATAGACTTTTACAACATCTTCAAAAATATTCAAAACCTGCGGCATGACAGCACCCCAATTTACCATAGCATAATAAACCTTTTTTTATATTCCCGGCAAAAATAATGCTACTATTGGCAAAAAAAATCCTAACTGTTCTTTTTAATTCCCCCTTACCATGGATTTATTAGTGAGGAGTTTTTCATGCGGCAACAGTATAACGCCGCCTTAATTTTTTACGAAGCAATCCCCAAGGTCTCTTTAATCGCGGTTTCCAGCAGCCGGGAATAGTTAAGCCCCTCCGACTCGGCGGCTTCTTTGAGCCAATGGGGTATAGTAACCGTAGTTTTTTCCCGGCGGTTGTTTATTTCGTCTTTGACCATATCCGGGTAAACGGTTACGGGAACAACCATGTCCCCCTCTCCGGTTTTGGGGATTTTGCCGGTACGCTCCGGCAATGGTTCGCCGTCTTTCTCCATGCCGTAAAGGTGCAGGGACAGGGCCTCTTTTGCCATACGCAGGGCGTGGTCAAAATCATCGCCGCAGGAAACACAGCCCGGCACGCCGGGAAAATAGACGCTGATACCGGGCGTTTCGCCTGCTTCAAAAATCGCAAGATACGTAAGTTTACGCATGATACTCTCCTTTCATTCCAGGCCGGCCTGTTTAAGAACACTGTGAAGGGTTCCTATTTTTAGATCACCCCTATGGTTCGGGACGGTTACACGGCCTTTCTTAACCGGGTGTTTAAGCTGGACATGAGACCTGCTCTGGTCATACACAAACCAGCCGTCGTTTCGCAAAAGTTTCAAAACTTCCCGAACCGTCATAGTATGATTATACGTGTAATTTACACGTATGTCAAGGTTTTTTCCAGGAGAATGAGCATTTCCCAAAGCCCGGTTAGTTTTGGGAAAGCCTCGAATTTCAGTTTTTTTAAGGGATAATTTTTTGGGTTTCAAGAATCCGGGAGCGCAGCCCTTCATCGAACGATTCCAGGCCGGAGAGGTCTTCGGCATAACGCCGCAGCCTGACCCCATAGACTTTTATTCGCAAAGTCTGGTTTAATACCCCGGAGCTTGCTCCGGCTCAAACAAGGCAACGCTTTCAAAAATTTGGTATTAAACCAGACGTTATAATAAACTTCCTATTCGAACGAGCCTCCGTTCCGAATCAGGCATCGCTTAAGATACCGCGGAGCTTGCTCCGCGGAGGCTCATCACATCTTCAAAAATGTTCAAAACCTGCGGCATGACAGCACCCCAATTTACCATAGCATAATAAACCTTTTTTTATACTCCCGGCAAAAATAATGCTACTATTGGCAAAAAAAATCCTAACTGTTCTTTTTAATTCCCCCTTACCATAAATTTATTAGCGAGGAGGTTTTCATGCAGCAACAGTATAACGCCGCCTTATTGTATCCCCGTTCTACGGCCATGCGGCAGGCAATGAGCCTGGATGGTATGTGGAAATTCCGGCTGGACCCTAAAGGTCTGGGACTGAGCGGCGGCTGGAAAGATGGCATCGGTACACAGGATACCATGCCCGTTCCGGCGAGTTTCCAGGATTTTTTTACCGATAAGGCAAGCCGGGAATATACCGGCGATTTTTGGTATGAACAGGAATTTTTTATTCCCCCGGAATGGAAAGACCGGGCCGTGTATGTCCGCTTCGGCAGCGTAACTCACCGGGGGACGGTATTCGAAAACGGGACAGAGATTACCCGGCACGAAGGGGGCTTTCTGCCCTTTGCCGCGGATATTACCGAAGCGGCAAATTACGGCGGGGCAAACCGGCTCGTGGTTCTGGTAAACAACGAACTCAGCGAAACCACCCTGCCCGCGGGGCGCATGACAACTTTGCCGGACGGCAGAAAAACCGCAAAACCCTACTTCGATTTTTTTAACTATGCCGGTATCCAGCGGCCGGTACAGCTTTTGGCCCTTCCCAAAACCGCCGTTACCGGTCTGTCCCTGGTTCCCCGCCTTGCCGGGGACACGGCGGAGTTGGAATACGCGGTGGAAACCAGCGGAGATGCGGAAGTCCGGGTAACGGTACTGGATGAGGATGGCCGGACCGTTGCTGAAGGCCGGGGGGCGAAGGGCTGCCTCCCTATCCCCGATGCGCGGCTCTGGAAGGTCCGGGACGCATACCTCTACCGGGTGTGGGTACGGCTTTACCGGGGAGACGAACTTCTGGACGAATGGTACGAGGACACGGGGCTGCGCACGGTGGAAATCCGGGGAACGGAAATCCTCTTAAACGGCGAGCCTGTGTACCTGAAAGGTTTCGGCAAGCATGAGGACAGTGATATTTCCGGCAGGGGTTTTAATCCGGCTGTGATGAAACGGGATTTTGAGCTTATGAAGTGGTGCGGCGCAAATTCTTTCCGCACCTCCCACTATCCCTACTGCGAAGAAATCTACCAAATGGCCGACCGGGAAGGTTTCCTGATAATTGACGAAGCCCCGGCGGTGGGCCTTTTTAACAGCACCAGCAATTTCCTTGACGCCGGCAAGGGGGTACAAATACCCTTCTTTGAAAAACCGGAAATACCGGCGCTTCTGGAAAACCACCTGGACACCATACGGGAAATGATACGGCGGGACAAGAACCACCCCAGCGTTATTGCCTGGAGCCTTGCCAATGAGCCGGAATCCACCTCCGAAGCGGCGGTTTCCTATTTCAAGGAAGTCTTTGATACCGCCCTGGCCTGCGATCCCCAGAAGCGGCCCCGTACCTTCACCAGTATCATGTTCGCCCGGCCCGAAGCCTGCAAATGTTATCATCTTTGCGACTTTATCAGCCTGAACCGTTACTACGGCTGGTATGTACTGGGTGGTTATGAAATTGACACTGCCGAAAAAGCGCTGCGTTCAGAATTGGAAGGCTGGAAAGCAAAAAACCTTAACAAACCCTTTGTGTTCACCGAATACGGCGCGGATACCGACGGGGGATTGCATAAACTGCCCTCGGTTCAGTGGAGCCAGGAGTATCAGATCGAAGCGCTGGAAATGAACCACCGGGTATTTGACTCCTTTGATTTTATCAAGGGCGAACAGATGTGGGCCTTCGCGGATTTCCAAACCGGCGAAGGCATACACCGGGTGGACGGCAACAAAAAAGGCGTCTTTACCCGGCAGCGGCAGCCCAAGGCGGCGGCGTTCTACCTGAAAACGCGGTGGGAGGGGCTTCCGCCGGACTACAAATCGGGAAAGTAAGCCGGATAGCCGGGAGAAAAATCCGGTTAACCGGGAAAACAATCCGGCTAGACGGAAGAAAAATCCGGCCAAGCGGGAAAAGCATCCGGCTGGAGGGGAAAAGAATCCGGCCAGCCGGGAAAAACATTCGGTTAGCCGGAAGAAAAATCCGGCTGGACGGAAACAATTGAGCGGGAGGGCGGCGCGAAATTCCGCCCAAAAGGAGCAGGTGAATGAGCAAAGATTTTATACCAGGACCGGACAACGAGTTTCTTGAGTTCGCCAACACCTTTACCGCTGCGGCTGAAGATCAGGCCGCGGACCTGGGTATTCCGGCGGATACGATAACGGCTCTGAAGGCGAAACGGACGGCCTTTGACACGGCGTACCAGACCTGCCAGAAGCCCGGCAAGAGCAGGCTGGACGTTGCCGCCAAGAACGAGGCGCGTAAAACCCTGGAACACGCTATTCGCCATATAAAGAAGGCGTACATCGATCCTAACGAAGCCCTGAGCGCGGCAAAGCGCGAGGCCTTCGGACTGCCCCCGAAAGATCCGGTACGCTCGGTTATCCCGCCGCCTGACTTCGCCGTGGGGCTTACGGTAAAGCCCAGGGAAGCGCGGCAGCTTGAAATTGAGCGGGTGGTTGCGGAGAGCGGCGAGACGGCTACGCCCTACGGCATGGACGGCGCGATTCTTTACGAGAAGGTGGGCGGGGAAGCTCCCGCCGCGCCTGAAGAGTTAAACCAGTCGATGATCCTCAAACGGCACAAAACCATCCGCGTCTACAGCGAAACGGAACGGGGAAAGCCGGTGTACTACGCGGGACGCTGGCAGAACGAGAAGGGCGAAAAGGGTCCGTGGGGGAACATAGTCCAAGCCATCATACCCTGAAGCAAAACGGCGGGTGAAACCTGCAGGTTTAAGGTACCGGTAAAACGAGCCGCGTTGAGACGGCTGTTTTAATACCGTCCCGTATGGGGCGGCATAGCATGACATATAGGGAGTAGAAAGATGAAAAGAATAGTATCGTTGTTTACCGTACTGGTTTTGTTTGGGATCTCCTTGAGCGCCCAGGAAAAAACAGACTCATCATCTGGGGGGGCGGGGGGGGGGGGGGGGGGGGGGGGGGGGGGGGGGGGGGGGGGGGGGGGGGGGGCGGGGG
>JAISLX010000075.1 GCA_031277045.1 Treponema sp. | reverse complement strand
CCACTACCCATGAAAGACATCCCTGATAGGTTCTTTCATGGTCGCTTATAAACTGGCGCCCGCGGTCTTTACACCGGTAATTTTGTTTGGCATTGCTCTTTTTCCCGTTTCGGATTATGTTTGCGTTCTGGCAATAGGCTGCTGGCCCTGAAGGAAAACATCATACAAAAAACCCGGTTGTGAGTCCTGCGTTCCGAGAGCTCTCCGGAAAATTTCCAAAAAGCCCTTGGGAGCCAGGCGCCCTGCCCGTGTAGCGCGGCAAGGCCAATGGTTTACAAAGCCAAAGCCTGCGGCTTACAGGGCTGGCGCGTCAGACGGCGGGAAATGCGGCGGGTTTTTCATTCCAAACCCGCTTCCCAGGCGTGGATAAATTGCAGGGCATACTGCTGGATACCACCGAACCAGGTGTCGATAAAGGCGGCCAGGTCCTCGCCGACATAGCGGTAATGCCAGCTTTCCCAGCGGTAGCCGGTTATGGCTTCGTAGCCGCTGGGAAACGAGAGGGACCAGCCAAAACGGCTGCCGTGTTCCAGAATCCAGCGGCCGGCCCTGGTCTGCGCGAAGCTGTCATCAATGGAACCAAAGTCCACGACAAGTCCTGTTTGGTGCTGGCTGTAACCGGGCCGGGCTGATTCGCGGTCCGCTACGGCCTGGCCCGATTCCTTCACATTGCGGGCGTACACCTCAGCCTGATAGGCATAGGACCGGTACGCTGACGAAATCACCAGCACCACCCCATCGGCGCGGGCGGCAGCGGACATCTGCTCCAGGGCTTCCGCGGCGGAACGGCGCAGCAAAAGCCCCCGGCGGCCCAGCTCGTAGGAACCGGAAACAAGTTCCACCAGGTCATCCGGCTCATAAGCATCCGGCAGAGGGTGGTTCTTGTCCACCAGCCGCCGGAGGAAGGGGTCCCCCTCCAGGCAGGTCAGCAAATCCAGAATAAAGGCGGGACTTTCCGCGATGGCCGCCTCCAGCTTGACCGCAATCTCCGGGGGCAGCGCGGCGTTATTCAGGACCCTGGCAAGAACAGCGGTCTCCGTCTGTTCCTTTTGTGTCAACGCCGCAATCGCCTCTCCCAAATCGGTCTCGGCTGCTTTCTCAGCGGCAGGTTCCCCATCGGCGAACTCCGGTGGAGATGTCTCCACATTCCGCAGCCTCTCGCAGGACGCAAAAACCAGGGCAGCCGTCAAAAGAAAAACGGAAGCCCGGAAAACAACCGGCATGCCGGTATGCCGCACAGCGGCCCAGCGAACATAACACATAGAATCCTGGCTATACCCCGAGGCTTTCCCAAAATTTCAGTTTTTGGGAAAGCTGCCTTGAATTTATGAAAAAGCAGGTAGACCGCTTTTTCGGAAGTTTTTCCAAAACTAACCAAGTTTTGGAAAAGTCCCCGTTAACCTTTTACGGCGCCAATCATGACGCCCTTTATAAAATATTTCTGTACAAACGGATAGATCAGCATAACCGGAACCGAACCAACCACGATTACCGAATATTTAAGCAGATCCGTTAAACCCTGTTTCGCCGCGAGTTCCCGGGCATCGGCAATCATGGAAGGATCGATCTTGCTTAATACCAGTATCTCCCGCAGGACAATCTGCAGGGGCGCCAATTCCGTCCGGTTAAGGTATATCAGGGCGTTAAAGTAGGTATTCCAGTGGGTTACCCCGTAGTATAAAGCCAGTACCGCCAGAATGGGGGTGCTTAAAGGCGCCACGATAAAAATCAGGAACCGCAGGGGCGAACAACCGTCCAGGGAAGCGGACTCGTAAAGGGCTTCGGGGATGACCGAGGCGATATAGGTGCGGCAGAGGATCACATTCCATACGCTTAAAGCGGCGGGGATGATCATGGCCAGCCGGGTGTCTACAAGCCCCAGGTTTTTGACCACCATATAGATGGGCACCATCCCGCCGGAAAAATACATGGTGAACACCATCAGGGCGGACAGGGTGTTCCGGGCGCCAAACTGTTTACGGGTCAGGGGATAGGCGCAGAGCAGAGTCATGACAAGGTTCACCAGGGTTCCTGTAATCATGTAAAAAAAAGAATTGTAAAAACCAGTCATTAGTTTGGGGTTTTTAAAAACCGCATCATATCCCCGCAGGGTGGGCCGGACCGGCCAGAACCACACATCCCCCGCAATAACCGCCTGGGGATCGGAAAACGAGGCGGCCACAATATACACCAGGGGGAGGATGACGATTAACAATACTCCCCACAGCAGGAGATATATAACCGTAATAAAAACCCCGTCCCCCAGACTGTCCCGAATTATGGAATGTTTTTTGCCGCCCGCCATCGAAACCTTCTACCACACGCTGGTATCGGTCAATTTTTTTGAAATTTGATTAACCGTTACCATCAAAATAAAACCGGCGATGGAATTAAAAAGACCCACCGCGGTAGAAAAACTATAATTGCCGTTTTGCAGCCCAACCTTGTACACAAAAGTAGATATTACCTCCGCAGTAGCCATATTGATGGGATTCTGCATAAGATAGGCTTTTTCAAAACCGATGCTCATAATGGAACCGCAGTTGAAAATCAAGAGAATAACAATGGTAGGACGGATCGCCGGCAGATCCACATGCCAGATCCGCTGCAGCCGGGAAGCGCCATCCACCACCGCGGCCTCCTGGGTTTCCCTGCTGACCCCCGCCAGGGCGGCAATGTAAATGATGGAAGAATACCCCATAGTCTGCCAAATACCGCTCCAGACATAAAGGTGGGGGAATATCCGGGCTTCGCCAAAAAAATTAACCGGCTGCCCCCCCAAAAGAGTGATGAGCCGGTTAAAAATACCAATCCGCAGATCCGTAAGCTGCATCAGCATTCCTACCATGACCACCACAGAAATAAAGTAAGGCGCGTAGGTAACCATCTGGACCGCTTTCTTAAAGCGCAGGGACCGGATTTCGTTCAGGCCCACCGCCAGCAGGATCGGGATGGGAAACCCCGCGATTAAACTGTAAAAGCCCAGCCGCAGGGTGTTCAGAATAACTGTCAATCCGGAAGGGGTAGTTAAAAACTGTTTAAACCACTTTAAGCCTACCCAGGGACTCTGCCAAATACCCCGGCGGGGGCTGTAGTCCTTAAAGGCCATCAGAATCCCCCCCATAGGGACATAGCAGAAGATAATAATATAGGCCAGGGGCAAAGCCATGATAACCCAAAACTGCCAGGCCCCTGTATAAAGGCGGACGTTATTCCGGATAGACTTGCCCCCCATGACTATTTACCCTGTTGGCGTTTCCAGGCGGCCTGCATGACTTTGAGGTATTGGGGCAGGCCGATCCGCTCAAAACCGCTTACATAGGCGTCCCATTCGGTGTCCAGGTTTTTCCGGCCGTTGATAAAAGCCACGGTATTTTCGTCGATGTATTTTTCCAGTTCCACCGCGATAGTCTGGACAGAGTCGGATTCTTCGGCGGTCAGCTTGAGCCGGTTCGGCAGCACGTCAAACTGGCCTTCCTTTTGGGCATAGGGTTCGCAGACCGTCTCGGTTTCGATCACGAGGAGCTTTTCCAGCCCCGCCGCGGAGGTAATGTCGATGTTGGGATCCGTGGATTCCCCCAGGCGAATCTCCGCGGTGGCGTAGATAAGGCCAATGTCCTGCCAGTCGTGGTTCTGTGGTTCGGCGGTGTACTGGTTCAGCACCTTGAACAGGGCCGGTTTGCCGTTCAACCCCACCTCTCCCGGAGGATAAAGGATAAAGTCTTTGCCTTCCAGGTTGGGACCGTACTGGTACTGGAGGTAGCCTTCCAGGGTATAGAAGTGGTCCGCCCAGCGGAGTACCGCTTCGGGGTATTTACACCGGTCGGTGATGACCAGTTTGTTTTCCTGGAGGTTGTCGTATTTGAAGTAGGTGTTGATCTGGGTTCCATCGGGGCCTTTCAGGGGAGGAATGGCCCGGTAGGCCCGGTACAATGCGGGGTTCACGCCGGCGTCCACACTGTTGACAATGGCCCCGGAAGCCAAAAAGAGTACCGGCGCCCCGGGCTGGTTAACCAGACTGCGGAACTGATCCGGATTCTGGGTAAAACCGCCGTCATAAATAGCCCCTATCTGGTAGAGTTCGCGCATAAACCGCAGGGCTTCCCGGTATTGGCTTTGGTTGGCAATGGTTACTACCTCGCCGGAAGGGGAAACCGCCAGCTTGTCCCCTGCGCTCCGGCTGCCGGGATTGGTGATAAAAGAACCGGTAAGGAAATCAATAAACTGTTCCCCCCAGCCGGTGGTGGACCCGGTAACCGCGACACCTTTGGGATTAAGTTCCAGGAACCGTTTACACACCGCTTTAAATTCTTCGGTGGTTGCGGGGACCCCCAGGCCAATCTTTTCGATCCAATCCATGTTTACCCACATCTTGTTGTAAAAATTACAGTGGTAACATTCGTTGAAAGAGGCGACCCCGTAAATATGACCGTCCGCCTGACGCTGCTGCGCCCAAAGTTCGGGGTTTTCCTGCATGAATTTCCAATAATTGGGCATATACTGGGGAATCAAATCCTCCAGGGGGATAAGGATATGCTCTTTCATGCCGTATTGGGCCACGTCGGGAGTTCTGAACAAAAACACATCGGGATATTCGTTGCTGATAAGAAGTAAATTTATCTTTTCTATCGCCGAATCGTTCGGGGCGGTGATAAAATTCCACTTGATATTGGTTTTTTCTTCCAAATAGCGGGTGAAATCGTTGGTTTGCAGATCAATAACATTGGGGGCGCTCATGGCAAAGAGGCTCATTTCCAGAGGCTCATTTACTATGGGATATTCCCCCACCGGGGTATAAATATCTCCGGTATCACCGGCCGTTTCGGGTTTTTTCCCGCCGCATGCCGCCAGTAAAACGCAGGCGCCAAATAAAAAGATCGCCTGTCCTTTTATTGCCGTAATTTTCCCTTTTCTCATATTGCTTTCTCCTGCGTTCATATTGCCACAGGGAACAATATATAGCAATATGTTTGCCGGGAACATCAGCGCGTGATCGCAGATTTTCTAAACTTGGCGATATTTCAGCAATTTTGACACTTCATATAGTATATGTAATATGATGTACGCTATGTATAGCGTATTTTGAGAGCCTGCGGCTCGCAAAGAATATCAAGAAATATTGATATAGAAGGGGAAAGTCCATGCGCTTCGGGATTATGTGGAAAATACTACCGGGCCTTTTGGTTCTGATCGCGGGCGCAGGCTGCGGCGGCAAAGCCAGGGGGAATCCGGAACTATCCCCCTTGCGGGAAGCGGAACTGCCGGACCGGGTAAATGTGTATTATTTTTACGACGGGCTTTGCCAATCCTGCAACGGGACGGCAGAATTTGATGAAGCGGCGGAAACCCAGTTGGCCGGGCTTCGGGATCGTTTCCCCTATGCCATTCACCGGATCAATGTCTTTCTGAAAGGAAACCGGGACTTGTACCAGGGAATTATCGATTCGCTGGGCCTTGACGGGAACGCCCTGGAACTGCCCCTGCTTATTGTCGGGGGACAGGTATTTTCGGGAAACGAAAGAATTGCGCGAAACCTCCGGAAGGCTTTTTTAAGCGCCGGGGAAGATCTTTTTGTCCAAAACTAACCGGTAGCCGGGTTTTGGACAAGCCTCTCTAAACCGGGATTTCCGGCCAGATGCTGCCCCCGCTATCGTACAGGTCCGCCTTGTCTCCTTTCATAACAACCCGGGGCATTTTCTCCGCGCATACCGGCTCCCTGTCCCCCGCCCGGACGGCGCAGATCCAGAGGGTCTTCCCCGGTTCCAGCGTTCCTTCCAGCACGGGGATCAGCACCTGGGGGTCAAGGATGTTCAGATTGGGGGCGGGGATGACTATGCCGCCGGTACGGGAAGAGTCCGGCTCCAGCGCCCCAATCCGGCTTGCCCCCCAGGGCAGGGCCGCCAGGGATTCGCCGGCCTGCTGGGCGCTGTTTTCGATTGCGGACTCCTCCCGGGTTCTCGCCGCCGGATCCGCGCCGGGTTCCTGCGGGCTCCGGCAGCGCTTAAGAGAAAACCCCCCTTCCACAGCTTTAAGGGTCCTGCCGCTTTCGATCCGGTGGAACCGTACATGCCAGTCCCCCAGGCCGGCCAGAACCGTGCGGATGTTTACATCCGGCCAGGGGGCCCAGAAACTCGCCGTCCAGTTGGGCCCGGCGCTTCGGCCCCATGTCTGCCGCCGCTGCCTCCAGTAACCGTCCCCTTCGCTCAACATCAGCATGGAGTCGCAGCCGGTCATGGCGATGTTATAGGAACTGTGGGAGACACAGAAACCAAAGCGGGCGGAGTAGGCGAATTTGCTGTACTTTTCCGCCGCGTGGGCCATGTCAAAATTGGGATAACGCCCGGCGCTGAGTATCTGTACGTCTTCCTTTCCCCGGTTTATCACAAAACCGGGAACCTTTTCGTTTAGAATCCGGGGCGCCGGGGGCAACGGCTTTTCCTCCGCCTGCCAGAAGGGGTGATCTTCCCCCAGGGCCAGAACCAGGTAGATTTTGAAGGCCCAGTAAGGGGAGCCGGGCGAGTTGTACACATCGCCCATGATCTGATTGGGGTAGCCGTACCCCACCGAAAGGGTCCCTCCCTGGTTCAGGATGGGCCGGGAAAACCACCAGCGCAGGTTCCGCAGTACCAGGCCCTTGAGCACCCCCCAGGGAAGGATTTCCTGATCCGCGAAGGCGCAGGCGGAAAACAGGGAGGCCGCGGCGAAACGGTAAGTCAAACTGCGGCCAAAGGCGGCGATGGAACCGTCCTCCCGGAACCAGGCAGCGAAGCGGGGCGTAAACAGCCGCGCCCGGTCCAGAAAACGGGCGGCCCGTTCAGGGTCCCGCTGTCCGGCGAATTTCGCGTAGAGGAGACCGTAAAAGTGGAAGCCCCAGGGGTTGTAGAGGTCAAAGTTTCCCCCCTTACCGTCCTCGAACCAGCCGTCTTCCAGGTAGCAGGCTTCTATTATATCCAGAGATTCCCTTTCCGCCTTTTCGTTTACCGGCAGCCCCAGTTTCCGGAAGGCAAGGCAGACCAGGATACGGAAAAAAAGCCAGTTGGAAGGGGGAAGTTCCCGCCGTTCGATAAAAGAAAGCCAGGCGTAAAGCTGTTTTTTCTCTTTGCTGTCCAGAGGATCCCAGAAACTTTCCCTGGACAAAAGCAGGGAAAAACCGATGGCGGCCATTTCCACAAGCCGCTGATCCCGGTTCCCCGGCTCGCCCCAGTAACCCGGAGACGCCGGGTTTACCCCCTGCCGCAGGATAAGGAGGACATTCTCCAGATCCGGGCAGTTTCCCCCGCCGGCCAGGAGGGGGCCGATGCCCCAAAGGGTACGGCTCCAGCCTTCCATCAGGGCCACGCGGGGGGAATAATGGGCTCCCGCGTCCCCCAGGAAGTAACCCCCGTTTACCGTCTGTCTTTTTAAGGGCGTAAGTAACTCTGTCAGATTTCGCTTCAGGTCGTCCCGGCTTTTAAGCGGATTTTCACCCGGCGTTTGGACACTCACAACCCGTATTAACCTTTGACCGATCCAATCATTACGCCTTTGACAAAGTATTTTTGTACAAAGGGATAGATGACGATAACCGGCACCATTGTTACCACGATGAGCGAATACTTGATAACCGCCGCCGCTTCAGCAAGCCGCAGCTGGGCTTCCGGATCGGATACGGTAGAGGGATCTATCTGTGTCGCCATAAGAATATCCCGCAGGAATATGGTCAGGGGATACAGGGCCTTGGTATTCAGGTAGATCATGGCGTTAAAATAAGCGTTCCAGTGCCCCACTCCGTAGAACAGCACCAATACGGCGATAATCGCTTTGGAGAGGGGCAGTACGATCCGTACAAAGTACATAAAATCACTGCACCCGTCTATTTTCGCCGCGTCCAGCATCTCGCCGGGGATACTGTTCTGGATAAAGGTCCGGGCGATGATCATGTTGTAGACCCCGATAGCGCCGGGGATGATAAGGGCCCAGGGCGTGTTGAGCATGCCAAGATTCCGGATAAGCATGTAGGAGGGAATCATCCCGCCGTTGAAAAACATGGTGAAGGTAAAAAGCAGCATGATGCCGTTCCGGCCCGGCAAATCGGTCCGGGACAGGCAGTAGGCGGTAGTCATGGTCATGATAATGTTTATCAAAGTACCGAACAGCGTGTACAAAATGGAATTGCGGAATCCGATCCAGACTGTATTTGTCTGGAACACCGTCCGGTAGCCTTCCAGACTAATATCCACCGGAAAAAGAACCACTCTGCCGGACTGAACCGCCGAACCGGAAGAAAAAGATGCGGAGAGTACGAAAACACAGGGATAAAGCACCATGATGAAAAAGAGGGTAAGGACAATAAAAATAACGGCATAAAAGACCTTGTCGCTAAGGCTGCTTTTTTTCCAGGTAATCTCCATAACGCCGCCCCCTAAAATATACCGCTGCCGTTCAGCTTTTTACTGCCCCAGTTCGCCACCACAAGGAGAAAAAAGTTGATTATCGAATTGAACATGCCTATAGCGGCGGAGAGGGAAAAATCGTTAATGCCGCTGGCAAGGCCGACTTTGTAGACGTAAGTGGAGATCACTTCGCTAAAATTGATGTTCAGGCTGTTTTGCATAAGCAGTGTTTTTTCAAAGGCCACATTCATCAGCCCCCCGACCGCCAGAATAAGCATGATGCTGGCGGTGGGCAGAATACAGGGCACGTCCACATAGAGAACCCGCTGCAGCCGGGTGGCGCCGTCCACCAGGGCGGCCTCGTGGAGAGTTGGGTCCACATTGGAAAGGGCTGCGAAATAGATGATCGAAGCGTAGCCCGTCTGCTGCCACACGGCGGACCAGACGTATATGTGCTTAAAGTTGGTTCCCACCGCGAGGATATCCGGGGGCATGACCTTGGCCAGGTGCAGAACCAGCGCCCCGTAAAGGCCGTTCCGGTTGTTCAGAATCTGAAAAATAAGCCCCACCATAACCACGGTAGAAATAAAATAGGGAATATACGTAACAGTCTGAATTACCTTTTGATAGCCTTTAAGGGGCATGGAATTAAGGAGCAGGGCAAATAAAATGGGAATGGGAAAGGTAACCAGCAGGCTGTAGAACGACAGGGCAAGGGTATTGGTCAGAACCTGCGTGAAGCGGTAGGATTCAAAAAAACGCTGAAAATTGGACAAGCCAACCCAGGGACTTTTAAAAATTCCCAGGGTAAAGGTGTATTTCTTGAACGCGATAATCAAACCAGCCATAGGCCCGTAAGAAAAAATAAAAAGATACGCCAGCGGAATCAGCAGCAGCAAATAAAGCTGCCGCCGGGCCACGATATTGGCCAAGAGGCGCTCCCGGTTCCGCGCTTTTGCTATATCGGTTATATCTTTCATGTCATATCCTTCGTGTTGCCTGCGGCAGAAATGCAAAAAACGGAAGAGAGTCACGCGGCGGCCGGATGGCGTTCCACGTTTCTCTTCCGTTGTTCCGCTTTTCTGACAGACAGTTACTTCACCCGGTCATAGGCCGCCTGGGCCGCGGTAAGCCATGCCGGAAGCCCCATGTTGTTCAGATCCCGCAGGTAGTTGTTCCACTGAGTGTCGTTGCTGATGTCCCTGGTACCGATGGTAAATTCGGCAATTGCCTGGAGTACATACTCGTTAACGTTGCTGATAGGTTCGGCAATTTTTAAGGCTTCGGCCTCGGTGTATTTCAGAGGCTGCGGCAGAATATGCTGAGGATGGGCCTCCAGGTTAAACTGGTAATTATACCCGTTCACCATAGCCGCGTAAGAATTCGGGTTGTAGGGAGCCTGCAAACTGCCCCGGGTATTACCCTGCTGCATAGAAGCGTAGCGGGGCCCCTGGTTGTGCCAGAACTGCCGGGAAGGGGAGTTCCAAATATCGGTGATTTCCACGATAGACAAGGAAGGATAGATACCCATAGCCACATAGGCGTTGGTATCCTGGGCCAGAATCTTGGGGTCCCGGGTCCAGTCAACCCCTTCTTCACCGAAGCGCTGAATAATAGAAATGGTGTGTTCCAGCATGGAATCCATTACCTTAAAAGCCAGGTCGGGGTTCTTGGCTTTGGAAGTGATAAATGTGGTCGATACCGGCACAAAACCGGTATAAGGGCTGTAGGCAATACCGTCAGGCCCCTTGAACGGCGGAACCATTTTCATCTCGGCAAAATTGACATTCTTGTCGACGGACGCCTGGGGCCAGTTGCTCAAGCTTCCCGCCGAGGTAAGACCCACTATCGGGACAGCGTTGTTCAACTCCGCCCGGTATTGCTGCTGATCGTTGGTAAAGATAGAGGCGGAAAGAACCCCGTCTTTGTACAGGCCGTTGAGGTACTGCAGGGCCTTGCGGAAATTCGGCTCCGTAAAGGGGGCGGTAACTTTTGTCCCGCTGTTATCAAGGGCAAGGCCGGGCCCGGAACTGCTCTGGGTGTAGAAAATAAAAGAATTGATAAGCCCGGTAATTATGTTTTCACCGTAAGTGCCCCGGAACCAGCCTGAAATACCGATCTCGTCCTTGCGGCCGTTGCCGTTGGGGTCCCGGTCACGAAAGGCGATAAGCGCCTGCCGCAGTTCCTCGGTAGTGGAGGGAACTTTAAGCCCCAGTTTATCCAGCCAGGCCTGGTTCATATACAGCCGGGTAGGAGTCAGATTCCATGTTTCCGGCTCATAGCGGGCCAGATTGTAGATATGACCATCGGCGCTGGTTATATACTGCTGGTACGCCTTCCGGTCGGCTTCGGGAATCTGCCAGAAATAGGGAGCCGTAGAACTGCTGGACAGGTATTTTTCCAGCGGGATAAAAGCGCCGCCGCTGCCGTACTGGAAAATGGCCTCCTGCGTAAGGTCATCAGTGATAATAACATCGGGAAGATCGTTGGAAGGAATCATCAAGGCAATCTTGGTGCGGATCTCCGGGGGCGATTCGGGCAGCATATAGAACTGGATATCGATATTGTGAAGCTTTTCCAGGTACTTGGTAAGGTAGTTGTCTTTATAATCGGTAATGTAAGAATTGGATTCTATACCGATAACCAGGGTCTGAGTTCCGGTGTTTGAGGCTGCCCCTCCCGACGATTGGGGTTTGCCCCCGGCAAAGACCAATCCGGCGCCTGCCAGCAGCAGAACCGCCAGTTTCAACGTTTTAGCCGTCATTTTGTTCCTCCATAAAAGTTAATGTGTCTAGCGAAGATGTTATTTTAACCTGCAATTTCATGGATAGCAAGAAAAAAACGCTGCCGCGTTTTGGGAAAGCTCTTTTTTGGGGGATCCCCCCGGTTTTTTAGCCGTACAGAGGCGCACCAAGGGAAGACAAGCACGCGGGGGGCGCTTTGCGGGGGCTGCCCGGTTTTCGGACCGGGATATGTGCCCGGCCGGTATAATAAATTTCCTACCCGGCGAAGGGCCCAGGAGCTTGTTCCTGGGCCCTTCATTGAACTACGCAATCACGTGGCTTTGTATGGGCGAAGGCGGGCCCAGGCGGCCTTTTTCGTTCTGCCAGTACAGGGCGATGTAGAGTGTCCGGCCCAGATCCGTGTCCTCGAAGGTGAGGATTTCGCGGGGGCGGGTGAGCAGCCTGCTGGAAGTCAGCTCCTTGTGAGTTGCGGGAGGGGGGCCGCCCACTTTGTAGCGGGCTACCGCGCCGTTGTAACGCGGCGGGCGGGGCGGGTGCTTCACGATGACCTGCAGGTACTCGCCGTTTTCCAGCGTGAACGGGAC
>JAISLX010000152.1 GCA_031277045.1 Treponema sp. | reverse complement strand
GGGGGGGTAACTGTTTACGATAACGGTATGAGGGCAAAACAACATGGTCTATACCTCCCGGAAATCGTACAATGGCCCTTCACGCAACTGCCACTATACCCTGGGTTTATGCGGGAGGTCAAGCAACAGGCGGTGGAAGCGCGGTAAAATCCACAAGCGCGGCAGGCTGTTAGTAACTTATGCTGATAAGGGGGCTTATTGTAACAATGCTGGTAAAGTCTGCGGGGCCGCGTCCAAGGTTGGAAAGTTTTAGGGCCGCCTGAAGGCTGGCGGTGATCCTGAACGGCGCGGCGGTGAGAATTGCGCTGGAAATCCCCGCGCCCAGGCGGAACACTGCGGACTGGGTAAGCATTAGATCCCCCCACAGTCTGTTCCCGGCGGGCGCGGCAAAACCGGCGCCGTCGTACAGGGCGGCTCTGTAGGCCAGGGTTCCCAGGAACCGGTTGAAATAGATATGGGACAGGCTTTTTTGGATATTCAGGGAAAAGAGCCGGAATTCCAGTTCCCCTCCGGCAAGCCAGTCAAGGCCGGTAACGTTGTTATCCTGGTATTCGGCGGCGGCTGTCTGTTGAAACACCGGGGACTGGTACTGGGAAGATTCTCCGGCCAGGTTCATTCCTTCTGTGTAATTGTCCCAGGCGCCGTAAAGGCTCAGGCGGAGCGGCAGAACAGGTTCAAAGGCGGCCTGGAAAAATGCGTCAACGCGGGGATAAACCGTAAGTCCGCCTGAACGGTCATCTTCGGGTATGAGAGAGCCTATGGTCTGTGCGGTGTAACCGTGTCCAAAGGTTTCCCACGCCATTGTGGTCAGGGACTTGAGCCCAAGGCGGCCCATGATTTTATAGGCGTTGTTGTGGAAACCCCAGGTGTACGCGGAATTCGTATCCCCCGCTTTTTGTGTGTAAAACCGGGAAAAGCCGAAGCCTGTTCCCAAAACGCCCTGAGTTCCTCCGCTTCCCAGGGAACGGCTGAAAACTGTTTCCGCGTTGATCCGAAAGGCCCGGTACACGGTTGTACCGGTGGTTACTCCATCGGTAATCTGGATGTTCAAGGGAACGCCCAAATTACCGTTGGTCCATTTAATATCAAAGTCCGCCATTGAAAACCTGGCGTTCATCGCCGCCTGAAGAAAAATGGTGTTCAATTCGGGCGGGTCAATCATAACGCTGTAGATTCCCCCGCCTTCCAGATGGAAACCCAGGGGGGTGTTCAAATCAAGGCGGACGAGGGGGATGGGCAGCCACAGGTCCAGGGGGTTGAGGTATTTGAACGGGAGGTAGACCCGGCCGGGAAGGGGCTCCGGGGCGGCCGCGCGGGGCACGTCAACGGGGACTGCGCCGGGGAGGGTGTGCGGAACCGGGTCCGGGGCGGTTTCGCGGGGCGCTTCGGCGGCTGTTCCGTTCCAGGGCACAAGGCGCAGTTCCGCGCTAATTCCGTGTATCTCCCCCAGTTTTTCCGGGTAGCGCATCAGGCGGTCGGTGTTAAAAAACCTCCCCCGGTAGTACACGGTGTCCCCCGCCAGAACCGGCAGGGCCACGGCGCCGGAAATGTCCCGCCCGGTAAACAGCACGGCGGCCCCTTCATTCTGTCCGCCCTCCACGGCGCGGGGCGCGTCAATTCCCCGGACATCGGCAATGGCCAGTTTGTACATGCGGTCATCGTGGTTGTACCCAAAGAGCAGCCTGTCCCCGGACACCTGAAGGTAACGGAGAAATTCCCAGCGTTCCCTGTCGCCGGGGAGTCCGGTAACCGCGGTGTATGCCTGTTTGGTGCCGTAGTTGTAAAACCCAAGTTCCCGTGTCCCGTTCCGCGCCGCGGTAAAGGCGATCCATGTTTCGTTGACGGGCCGGGGATTGGAGAACAAAAGGCCTTCGCCGCCCCGCAGCAGCACTTCCTCGTCCGGGGAGCCTTTTGTCCCCGGCGGGTTTCCGGTTCGAAACACGATGTGGTTTACATACCCTTCCGATGCAATCCCCACCACGCCGTCCCGGAAATAACTCCCCCGGTACAGTCCGCGCCAGGTTCTGCCGGCGTGTCCGTCCGCGGCGGAGTATTCGGAAACCACCGCTTCCGCGCGGTTATTGTGGTACTGGTAGCTGGAAACCAGCAGAGAATCCCCCCCGGCGGAGGCGTTTATATCATAGGCGGAAGTACCGGCGGGAATTACTAATTCTGTTTTTTCCTGTTCCGCGTTGTAGACAATTACCTGCCTGCGGGAACGGTCCAGCACAAAGATTCTGTTTCCCGCCGCGGCTATTCCGGTAATTTCGCTGACGGCGCTTTCAGGTTTCCAGGGCAGGCCCCGGCGCACTATCAGTGTTTCTGAATCTTCGATGCCGGAAAGACTTAAGGATTCCTCAAAACTGGCCCATGCTTCCTGAACGGGAAGGCCGTAGATTTTCTCAAAGTAATGATAAAAACCGTTTTTGTAAAAGAAAAATGAAAAATGAAAACCGCTTCCCATAGCCCGCCACAACTGCGCGTATTTTTCCATGCCGTAGGTTTCCTGCAGGTACCGGGAAAAGAGGCCCCCGTATTCGTACCAGGCCCCCTGGGACGCGGAGCGCATGTCGGAAACGCCGGAAACCTGGTGAGGGTTAAGAAATTTTCCCTCGTAGCTTTCCTGCCGCAGCTTTTGTTTGATCAAAGGATCGTTCGCCCTGCCGTAACCGTCCATGCTTTCAAAACTTACCGCCGCCCCCTCGACCATAAAAGAGGGCGCGTTAAAGGCCGGCGGATACACCCAGCCGCCGAAAATCCGGTGAAAAAAGTCCAGCGCCGCGGACCTGGCGCTTAGGGAAACCGCGTGAGTTAATTCGTGGAAAAACAGTTTTTCCAGAGGGTCGTCAAAAGTAGTCCATTCGGGACTCATGGGTGTATCCAGAAGCAGAATGTGAGGGTAGGGCATGCTGTTCATAAAACCGTTGAATTCGTCAATGTGGGGAACAATCGTAACAGGGATTCTGCGCTTTACGGTAATGCCCAGCCGGGAAGAAATTTCCTCGTAATCCCTGTCCGCGAACAGCAGCAGGCGGCGGGCGGCCGCCTCCGATTCTTTGGGGTAGATTATGTCAAAATATTCGGTTTGCAGCACCCGCAGCGGGGTAAAACCCCGCAAATAGGGCTGGGCCTCCGCGGGCAGACAGGCAAAGACCAGACACGACAGCGCGAAAAAAAAGCGGATGCGGCGCATGAAGCGGGCGCGGCGGAACACGTTCAACGCGTCACCTGTCCGGGCAAGACCCCTGAATTCCGCTCTGTTTTCCGTTGCCGGATTCCCCGTTCCCCGGTTATCACGCAGTTTATTCACCGGGTTATTTGACAACGCCGTCCCGCCCGCCGTCAAGAGGGGAGCCGCACGGGGCATTTTCAAGAAGCAGATCAAAATCTGTTTTTTGTGTATGATGGGGAACCAATCCCAAAACCCGGTTGGTTTTGGGATAAGAGGAGGAAAATTATGGATGAAGCTAACATGATTTCGATGATTGGGGAACTTTCGTCCGCCAACGGGGCGCCGGGTTTTGAGGACGAAGTAACGGCTCTGCTCCGCTCGTATTGTCAGGGGCTGGGTGAAATGCACGAAGACAGCCTGCGGAACCTGTTTGTCTATTTGAAGAACAACCGGGGGAACCGCCCGGTAATTCAACTGGACGCCCACAGCGACGAGGTGGCCTTTATGGTGCAGAATATCTGCGCGGACGGGACGCTCAAATTCCACAACCTGGGGGGCTGGGTTCCTTTCTGCGTTCCCGCCCACGCGGTAAGGGTACGGACGCCCGGGGGTTATATTCCGGGCATCGTGGCAAGCAAGCCCCCTCACTACATGAGTGACGCCGAAAAGAACAGCGTACCCAAAATAGCGGATATGGTTATTGATGTGGGGGCCGTGTCGCGGGAAGACGCGGTAAAGAATTTCGGCGTCCGCATTGGCGAGCCGGTAATTCCCGATGCTGGTTTCCGGTATCTCAAGGAATCCGGAATCCTGTACGGCAAAGCCTTTGACTGCCGCCTGGGCTGCGCGGCTCTGACGGCAGTCATGATGGAGCTGGCGGACAAGGAACTGATGGTGGATGTGGCGGGGGCCTTTTCGGTACAGGAAGAAATGGGACTGCGGGGGGCGCGGGTTACCGCCAGCCGGATTAAGCCCGCCGCCGCCATTGTGTTTGAAGGCAGCCCCGCGGACGACACTTTTAACGCTTCCGCGGAGATGGCGCAGACCGCCCTGAAAAAGGGCCCCATGCTCCGGCACCTGGATAACCAGATGATTACCAACCCCCGGTTTCAACGTTTTGCCCTGAACGTCGCCGCGGAACTGGGCATCCCCGTGCAGGAGGGAGTCCGCACCGGAGGATCCACTAACGGCGCGTCCATCCACCTTTCCAACGAAGGGGTTCCGGTGATCGTTATCGGCATGGGGGTCCGCTATGCCCATACCCATTACTGTTATTCGTCTTACAGCGATTTTGAAAACGCGGTAAAGCTTGGCGCGGCGATTATCCGGCGGCTGAGCCCGGAACTGATAGAGGGATTCTAGCGGCTTGCTGCAAAGGTAAAACCGCCAAAGGGCCGGTTATCGGGCGTTCTTGGGCCGCCCGGTAACCGGCCCGGCCGTTAATAGAGTTGTTCAGAAACTGAAGTTTCCAATTCACACACATGCTAATTCGCGTAGTTCTGGTACAAAAAGCGGCGGATTTTCTGCTGGGCGTTTTTTTCAAAGGCTTCGCGGCGCAGCGTAAAATCACCGATCTTCTTGTAGCCCGTCAGATGCCGGTTGGCTTCCTCTATTTCCTTCTTAACCAGGCCCGTAAGAAAAGCGTCATCCGGTTCCCGGCCCGGATAATCCTGTGCCAGAGCCTCGAAATTGGGGACCACGACGGCAAAAACGCGCTCCCCGCCGAATTGTTCTTCGCGCCTGCCCAGGACCAGTATCTCGCCAATAACCCTGGAGCCGGCAAAGTGGGACTCGATTTCCTCGGGGTAGATGTTTTTCCCCCCGGAACTGACGATCAGGTTTTTCTTGCGTCCGTTAATGTAAATAAAGCCGTCTTCGTCCTGGTAACCCAGGTCGCCGGTCCTCAGCCAGCCGTCTTCGGTAATAACCTCTGCGGTGGCATCGGGGTTGTTGTAATACCCCAGCATTATCGAGGGGGATTTGACTATTATTTCGCCGTGCCCTTCGCCGTCGGGTTCGTCTATCCGTACTTCCGTGTACTTAA
The DNA here is from genome assembly GCA_031277045.1 of Treponema sp. The sequence continues at coordinate 15,236 of JAISLX010000152.1, read as the reverse complement.
CCGGGAGCCCCACGGAGGCGTTGCGCCGGTGAAAGGGAGTGTTCACGCTGATAAGGGGGCTGTTTTCGCTCATGCCGTAGCCGTGAACCATGTTGAAGCCAAAGGAATCAAAAAAGTCCGCGGTTTTAAGACTTAAGGGGCCGCCGCCGGCCACCACCATCCTGATGGACGAAAGCCCGGCCTTTTTGCGGATAAGCCACAGGGCGATTCTGCCAAAGCGGATCTTCCCCTTGTTGGCCCTGTCCAGAGAGATTTTCCGCAGTTTGTTAAATATCCCCCGCAGCAGGGGGTTGAGTTTGCGGAACCCCTGATCCAGGGCCACCATAACCTTGTCGTAGAGCAGGGGCACGGCGATAAGGAAGGTCCCCTTGCCGTCCCGTATATCGTCTACCACGACTTTGCCTACCGGTTTTTCAATAATGATGGTGGCCGCCCCCAGGCTCAAGGGGGCCATGAAGGAACATGTGGTAGGATAGGTATGATGAAGGGGCAGCACGTTGATAAACACGTCGGAGGAGTACGCGCGCAGTTGAAGAATCGCCGCGCTGGTGTTGGCGATGATCCCTTTGTGGTGTAACGTAACTCCCTTGGCAAAGCCTGTGGTTCCCGATGTGAACACAATGGACACGGGGTCCCGTTCGCCAATCGCGGCGGCGCCGGGCAGGGCCTGCCGCGTATCCGCGCCGAAACGCGCCCATTCGCCGCTGGCGCCGTTGGTGGCGGTATCCGTTCCGCCCGGAAAGGTCCCGCCGGACCCGTCTTCCGCGCCTGTGCTGATACAAAGCTTAACGTCAAGAAAAACGCCATCCCCTTCCAGGGATTCGGCAAAGCTTTTTTTCCTGCCGGAATAGAAAAAAGCCCGCGCGCCGGTAATCTTGATGATGTTGCGGCACTCCGCCTCGGAGACCAGAAAATCGACCGGCACGATAACCAATCCAGCGGCGGCGGCGCCCGCCCATACCGCCATCCATTCGGGACGGTTTTCCGCCCACAGGACCACGCGGCCGCCTTTTTCAAGCCCCGCGGCCAGGAGCCCCCGGCCAATCCGGCGGCATTCTTCCGCAAAGTAATGATAGGTCCAGCGGGTAAAGTTTTTCTGCCTGCCGGCCCGGTACAGAATGGCGGTCCGGGCGCCCCAGTTGTTATCGATCCCCTCCAGCCACGCTGCAAAGTTGGGCCAGGGAAGATCCGGCCAATCGGCGATATAGTCGGAATATGTCAGCATATTAAAATGATAAACAAATTTACGATTTTTGTCGAGGAAAATTCGCGGATAAATTACAGGGCGTCAGGGCCGCCGGGGAACATTTTTTAATAATTTTCGTCTTTTTCCGCGTCCTGGTCCCTGTGCCGCCGGCCCCCGGCTTTCCCTTCGCCGCGTTCCGGAGGAGGCCCCTCCTTTTTCCCGGGCTGCTCCGCCTCGGCCTGTGCCTGGGCGGTCAGCCGCTCAAAAGGTTTTTCAAGCTGCCGTATCCGGTACACCACATAAAGTTCCTTGCCGTACTCGGTAATTTCCCAAATCTCGCTGTCCGAACCGGAAGCCGGGTTTCCCCCGGCGCAGCGGACCAGTCTAAGCAGAACAAAGTCGGCCATGATCTTTTTGATGGTGTTGGAAGGAGTGGGGAAATCTTTACGGATAGCCCGTTTAATGTCCGGGTTCAGCACCCCCCCCAGGAAACGGGAGATGTCCGCCGTGGTTTTCCCAACGTAGAGTTCCGGGGCCAAAACCTTAAAGATTCGCAGGTAGCGGAATTTCCGGGTGTTTTCCCAGGTTTTACCGTTTTCGTAGTAAAAGCTCAAAACCGCCCGGTTTAAGGCCAGGACCCTGACTGCGTGTTTAAGCTGTTCCCGCAGCCGCGTTATTAGATCGCTGCTTTCAATCCCCAGCCGCCGCCGCAGTTCTCCGTTCTCCGTCCCTAGCCGGGCAAGCTCGTTGGCTACCCCCGGATTTATTCCCTCGTTCCCGGGGATCCAGCCCCTGCGGGGATGGATATTGATCTCCCGAAGCAGCAGGCTCTGGGCTTTTTGGCAGAATTCCACGGTATTGGACCAAAAAGCATGGGGGTGGCTGCGCAGACTGTCCTTAAAATCCTTGAGTTTGCGGATTTGGGCGGGCTTGGATTCCTTTTTGCTGGCCCGCCAGCGGGCATCTTCGTCTACGATAAGCGCGATTACCGGAATTCCGCAGTTCAGCGCCTGGTTGTACTCCGCTTCCATAGGGCTTGGCTCCCCTTCTTTGCTGTAGCGGTGGGCAACCATGCTGATAAAATAATCACATTCGGCGATGGTTTTGTTGACCAGGTCCTGCGCCATCCCGTCTCCGGCTTCGCCGCCGGGAGCGTGAACCGGAATATGGCCCAGTTCCAAAACAAGCCGGAAAAGTTCCCGGTCTTCCTGTTTTAGATCGTCCAGGGTTGATCCTATGTAAACAAGGTACTTTTTTGGCATTGATTCTCCTTGCGGGGCGCTTTATAACCCTGCTTCAGTATCGGCAGACGCAAACACGCGGTTTATAGCCGGCGGCCCGGCGCTTTATGGACAAACCAAAGATAATACAATATTATTAAATAATGATTGGCTTTTTAATCAAGAAGACCTTCTTTGATATGTGGGACAACCTTTTCAAAGTAGCGCTGCTGAACCTGGGCTTTATCGTCAGTGTTGCTTTCCCCGTTTTTATTCCGGGCCTGATCCTGGCTGTCCCGGCCCTTTCAATCGCGGCCATGCTGCTGGGTATTCTCTGGTGCGCGGTGTACCTGTCCGCCGCCGCCTATTCCCTTAAAAGCCTTTCCGATTACAGTTCCTTTGGGTTTAAGGATTTTTTTCACAACCTCAAAATGGTTTGGCCCGCCGGCCTGGTGATGGGGGGCCTAATTTTTCTGTTCTGGTTCCTGGGTACTCTGATCATCCCTTTCTACCTCAACATTAACTCGCTGCTGGGGCTTTTTTTGGCGGCAGTGGTGTTTTGGTCCGCGGTAGTGGGAGTTTTGTCGTTTCAGTTTTTCTTTGCCATCCGCGCCCGGCTGGATGCCAAGCTTACCAAAGTAATCAAAAAAAGCTTTGTTTTTTTCTTCGATAACGCCGGTTTTTGCCTGTTCAGTTTTATACACAACATGGTACTGCTGGTTATTTCGGTTTTTCTGGCCTTTCTCTTTCCCGGTCCGGCGGGGATTCTGCTGTACCTGGACGAGGCCCTGCGGCTGCGGCTGCTAAAATACGACTGGCTGGAGGCAAATCCCCCGGCGGAAAAGACCCGGCGGCCCCGGATCCCCTGGGACGCTCTGCTCATAGAGGATAGGGAACGGACCGGAACCCGTACCCTCAAAAGCTTTATCTTCCCCTGGAAAGACTGATACGGGAAAGCTTTCCCAAAACTTCAGTTTTTGGAACAGATTCTCTGGATTTTCCGCTTAAAAAGAGCAGCCTTGTAAGAGAACCACCCGGCTTTTTGAATACGCCTATATCCGCAGCACGTAGATTGCCGCCTTTTTGCCGGAAAGCAGGATGGGAATCCGCCGGACAAGGGTAAAACCGTTCCGTTCCGCATTTGGTTCACCTTCCCGGCCGCAGAGCATTACTACCCGGCCGCCGGGTTTTAAAAGGCCGGCGCATATCCCAAGAAACTGATTGTAGCGTTCGCCGGCGGACCTGGCGCGTTCTTCCGCTGTGCCCGTTACATCCGGCCTTCCCATTGTGTTTGGCTTTTTCGGCCCATTTCGCGCGCCGGGGGAGGATCCCCGGTAGCAGCCCCAGGGCGGATCGGTAATAACGCTGTCAAGGCTGGCCGGCGGAATAAGCCGGGGCAGTTCCGCCGCGTCAAGGCGGTTAAAATGGCAGAGCCGCGGCACTGTTTCCCCGAATTTGGCCCGCGCCGCCGCCAGGACACGCCCGTCAATATCGGAGGCGAAAAATTCCGCCTGGGGGAAGTAGCGTAGCCGCGCCAGGGGGATTGCGCCGTAGCCGCAAAAGGGGTCGGCGATTCTTTCGCCGGGCCGGGGGGCCGAAAGCCGGCAGAGTACCCAGGCCAGGGGCGGGGGAAGCTCCCCCGGGTGCAGCAGCTTGTCCCAGGGGCGGTGGCGGGTAAGGCGCCGTAGAAAAAAAGCCCCCTCCCGGCGCAGAAGGAACCAGAATTCCACGCCGGGATTGCTCCGGTTCACCCTGAGCCCTGAACAGGAGGCGATGTAGGTCTCCGTCCTGGACCGCAGTTCTCCGTTCAGCGCGGCAGGGGTATTTTCCAGCGAGAAGATCACCCGGAAGCTCCGTTCGCGGGAACCCGCCGAAAAAGCCGCAAGAAGTTCTTCTCCGGCCCGGCGGCGCAGAGTGTTCAGGACAAATCGTTCCAGGACATCCCGGCCGCTTTCCTGGACCGGGGCCCTGCCGGTAACCTGAAAAACGTTGTTAAAACAGAACAGGTTAAACCGGTCGTAAGGGCAGGAAGTCTCAAAAACAATGGCCCCGGACATGATTCGGGATATTGAAAGATCCGGAAACCGCTCCGCCAGAAACTCCGCGATACATTCTTCCAGGCCGGGGACGCAGGCGCCGTAGTAGCTGGGCGCCTGCGCCGGTTCCCGCCCTCCGGCCGCTTTTTTTGCGGCCATGCCGCCGGATACCCTTTTCAACTGCAGCCGGTGGTTCCGCCGCAGGTATCGCACTTCATACAGGTACCGTTGCGGATCAGCGTGAAGGAACCGCAGACCGGGCAGGGGTCCCCTTCGTAACCCTTGATCCGCGCCTGGGCGGAGCCGGCCGGGGGAGAATTTTCCCTGTCCTGCGATTGATTGGCCGGGACTTCTCCGGTCCCGCCGCCGGCATGGCGGTTGCGGCCCGGTGGTCCCCGCGGTTCGGGATCTTCGGCCTGTTCCCCGCCGCTCCCCAGCGTACTGTTGGCCAGCAGATCCTCCGGTTTGATCTGCCCCAGATCGCCGCGTTTCAGGTAGCTAATCGCCAGGTCCCGGAAGATGTAATCGATAACGCTGGTGGACAGTTTAACGTAGTCATGCCCCTGGACAACGCCGCTGGGCTCGAAACGGGTAAACGTAAAGGCGTCCACATATTCTTCAAGGGGTACTCCGTACTGGAGCCCCAGGGAAACGGCGATGGCGAAGCTGTTCAGCAGGCTGCGGAAGGCCGCTCCTTCCTTGTGCATGTCAAGGAAAATCTCCCCCAGACTGCCGTCGTTGTACTCCCCGGTGCGGATGTAGATGGTGTGTCCGCCGATCTTGCCCTTCTGGGTGTAGCCCGAACGCCGGGCGGGCAGGGATTTGCGGAGCCTCCGCGGATCCGGCGGCCCGGCCTGTTCAGAACCCGGACGCGCGGGCGCGTAAAGCCCCTGCTCCAGATCCCTGATCGTGTCCGCCAGGGGGTCCGCGCCGGGCGCTATGGAGGACAGGGGCTGGGAAAGTTTGGAGTTGTCCCGGTACAGGGCAACCGCCTTTAAGCCGCTCTGCCAGGAGAGCATGTAGGCCCCTTTCACATCCTCGTAGCTTGCCCCGTTGGGCATGTTGATTGTCTTGCTGATGGCCCCGGAAATAAAGGGCTGTACCGCGGCCATCATGCCGATATGGGCGGTCCATTGGATACTGCGCCGCCCATTTTTTCCCGAAGGAGTGGCGGTGTCGAAGACCGGGTAATGTTCCGCTTTTAGGCCCGGCGCTCCTTCCAGCCCCATGACGCCGCAGGCATAGCGTTCCGCCCGGCCGATCTCCTCCTCCGTAAAACCCAGATGTTTAAGCAGGCTAAAACCCGGCAGGGACCAGGTAGCCTCCGGAACCCCCAGGACCTTTTCCACAAAGTCCTTGCCCAGGGTCCAGGGGCTAAAAACCCCCTCCAAATCCAGGCTGGTTTTTACCGCCTCTTCCGCCGCCTGGATAGCCCCGGCGGTAAACCCTCTGGCCGCAAGGGCTTCGTGGTTGACGGGGTTCAGTTCCGCGTCCCCTCCACCGGCTGTAATGTCCAGAGTTTTCCTGCCTGTGGCGTAAGCGATGATCCCCTCGATAAGCTCCGGCGTATAACCCAGCGCCGCCAGCGCGGGGGGCACCGACTGGTTGATGATCTTGAAGTAGCCCCCTCCGGCAAGTTTCTTGAACTTGACCAGGGCAAAGTCCGGCTCCACCCCCGTGGTGTCGCAGTCCATCAGCAGGCCGATAGTCCCCGTGGGGGCGATGGCGCTTACCTGGGCGTTGCGGAAGCCGTGGGCCGTCCCCAGTTCCAGCGCCCGGTCCCAGGCGGCGCGGGCGGCTTCCAGCAGATAAGGCGGGCAGATTCGCTCGTCTATCCCCTTGGGCGGCGTGTGGACCCCTTCGTATTCGCGGGCGGAGACATTATTCGCCGCCCGGCGGTGGTTGCGGATCACCCTGAGCATGGCCGCCGCGTTTTCCCCGTAGCGGGTAAAAGGCCCCAGGGCCGCGGCCATCCGGGCGGACTGGGTGTAGGCCTCCCCGGTCAGAATCGCCGAAAGCGCCCCCGACACCGCCCGGCCTTCCTCCGAATCGTAGGGCAGCCCCATAATCATCAAAAGGCTCCCCAGATTGGCAAAGCCCAGCCCCAGAGTCCGGTACTCGTAGGAAAGTTCCGCGATCTTTGGCGCGGGAAACTGCGCCATACCCACGGAAATTTCGAGGATCGTCGTCCATATCCTGATGGCGTGCAGGTAGCCTTCGACATCAAAAACGCCCGTCTCCTTGTCGTAGAACAAGGCCAGATTGACGGAGGCCAGGTTACAGGCCGTGTCGTCCAGGAACATGTACTCCGAACAGGGATTGGACGCCCGGATCTCCCCTCCCGCCGGGCAGGTATGCCAGTCGTTAATTGTTGTGTGGTACTGCAGCCCCGGATCCGCGCAGGCCCAGGCGGAACGCGCCGCCTGTTCCCACAGATCGCGGGCTTTGATAGTCTTCACGGTCTGCCCGTCCACCCGCCCGGTAAGATGCCAGTCGCCGTCCCCGATAACCGCCGTTAAAAATTCATCGCTTACCCGCAGGCTGTTGTTGCTGGACTGGCCGGACACCGTATTGTAGGCTTCGTCATCCCAGGCGGTGGAGAAAACCTGGGGATTAAGGTCCGCGTCCCCCTGTTCCAGGCGGCGCAGCAACTGGTACAGGTAGCCCGGCGGTATTTTGTCCCCCAGGGCGCTTTGCAGGGTCAGCGCCAGTTCGCGGTTCTTCCCCGCGTTAAAACGGTCTTCCTCAGGCCCCCGGAAATTCGCCAGAGCCTTTTTAATTTCCTCCAGGTGTTTTTTCACAATCGCCGAACCGGTAACCAGGCTTGCCGCCTTGTGTTCTTCCTGAACCTTCCAGTTCACGTACTTTTCCACATCCGGGTGATCCGCGTCCAGCGTTACCATTTTGGCGGCCCGCCGGGTTGTTCCCCCGCTCTTAATCGCTGACGCCGAGCGATCCCCGATTTTAAGAAACGAAAGCAGCCCCGACGATACCCCGCCGCCGGAAAGCCGCTCCTCTTCCGCCCGGATTTTGGAAAAATTGGACCCTGTGCCGGAACCATACTTAAAAAGCCGGGCCTCCCTGGTTACCAGGTCGATGATGCCCCCCTCGTTCACCAGGTCGTCTTCCACGGAGAGGATGAAGCAAGCGTTGGTTTGGGGCCGCTTGTAGGCGCTGCCGGATTTTACGGCGCGGGCAGCTTCGGGATCGTAGTAGTAATGTCCCTGGGGAGGGCCGTCAATGCCGTAGACTGCGTAAAGCCCCGTGTTGAACCACTGGGGGCTGTTGGGAGCCGCCAACTGCCGGGCCAGCATATAACAGGTTTCATCGTAAAAGGCATTTTCGTCCTCCGGCGCGTCAAAGTAACCATTTTGGCGGCCCCAGTCCATCCAGGTATAGGCCAGGCGGTGAAAAACCTGGCGGGCATCGTGTTCCGCCCCGTCCCTGGGCAGATCGTTCCCCGGATCCGCTTTCCCGGTTTCCGGAATCCTCGTCTTCCACTCGTACAGTCTGTTTTCGGGAACCCCCGTCCTGCGAAAATACTTTTGGGCCAGAATATCCGCGGCAATCTGACTCCACGACGCGGGAACCACCACGCAATCCCCGGAGAAAATGACCTTCCCATTGGCCCCGCGGATTTCGCTCCTTCGCTTTTCCCAAACTATGCCCCGGTACGGCCCGTAGGCCGCATCGGTAAAATAACGGGCAACTTTCATTTCCCCCTCCCGCAGAGTTTTCAAACGTTATACCGCTTAAAGGATGAAGCTGACAAAATTTCCCGTGAATTTTGGGGTTTTTTGTATATTTCGAGCCTAAGGCAATATAGCGTTAAGATACCACACCTATAGCGGTGTGTCTCGAGAGCATACACCATATAGGGGGCCAAGGCAAGACAAGCGCCCCGGACGGGGGCCGGGATCAGTCGATTTCACAAAATTCTAACCAAGCCCTCACAGCCCTCTAACCGGGGCTGCCTACAGTAAACCAATGTGATGATCTGTTCCAAACCCGGTTGTTTTGGAACCGCCATTAAAAAGCGGCATTAGGAGGTACAAGATGAAAAGGAGAAGCCTTTTCCCGGCCTTGCTCATTTCGATCGGTTTTGCCGGTCTGGTTCTGGGCGGATGCGCCGGCAAGATAAGCGGGGAAGTCCCTTATACGGACATAGGGGGAAACGCCCGGGGTGCCGCTGTGGCCGGTCTGTATGGCCGGGGTTATCTTGAAAACATCGGAATCCCCGGCGGTCTGTTCGAGCCGGACAAGGCTCTGACCCGTGCCGAAGCGGCGGCCCTGATTCAGCGGGTATTTATGCTGGTGCCGGTAACAACGGTAAGGTACCCCGGCAAAGACCTGGAACGCATGCAGGTATATTCGGGGAACCTGGGGGTAGTAACCGAGGCTTTTACAGTGCCTGCCGCCCGGGACAGCGCGGATCACTGGGCAAGTTCAAGCATTGAAGCCCTGATCGGCGCGGAGGTGGTTGAATTCGCGGGGATAAAAGCCCGGAACTGGAACTTTAATCCGGAAGAGCTTATCAGCGCCGGGGATTTTGCTCTTTGGACAGCCCGGGCGATTTACGGGCCGGAACAGGCGGTGAACCATTTGGAAAAGGCCGTAGCCGACAAATACCTTCCCGTTCCGGGGGAAGGGACCATCAGCCGGGCCGGGGCCTGTTCTCTGCTGGACGGGCTTCTGAAAAAGGGCCTCAAGGTCATTACGGTCTTTGCTACTGCGGATATTCACGGCAACCTGGTCCCGTATACGCCTTCGGGTTCCAGCGTTCCCATCGGCGCCCTTGCCAGGATGAGCGCCATTATTGAAGCCCACCGGAAGATCAATCCGGATACCCTGCTGCTAGACGGGGGGGATTCGCCTTACAATTCCAATATCGCAAACCTGTTCAACGGGGATTCCACTATCGATACTATGAGCGCCATGAAGTACGATGCTACCGTTCTGGGCAACCATGATTTTGACTACTCCCTGGAAAATCTTGAAAGGCTGGCGAACCGGGCCGCTTATCCATTCTTATCCCTCAATACCTACATGAAGGACGGGACCTTCCCTTCGTTCTTGAAGGAGTATGTCGTAAAGGAAGCGGCAGGTCTTAAAATAGCCATCGCCGGCATGACCGATGATACCTCAAAAGAAACCACTCATTTTGAAAACACCAAAGATATTGAGCTTAAAGATGACTATGAGACTTCCAGGGCCGTGGTAGCCCGGATGATAGACCGGGAGAAGCCGGATATTGTCATCGCCCTAAGTCATTTGCACGGCAAAAATACGGATCTTCCCCTGCACGTGCCGGGTATCCATGTGGAAATTGGCGGGGGTATGGATGTGATGGGACAGCCGTTCATAGTGAACGGCACCTGGGTTATCAACCCCGGCAAACATGCTGAATGTCTTAACCAGATCAATCTGAATATATTCGGCAAAAAAATGGCGGGCCTGGTGTTCAACCAGATCATTCTGAACGAAGAGATGCCGGAAAATCCGGAGATCAAGGCCATTGTGGACGGCTATGCCGCCAGGATGGACGATAGGTTTAAAACCGTGGTAGCCCAAACCAGGGTAAGCCTGGACGGGGAACGGGGCACCGTGCGGTTCAAAGAATCGAATTTGGGTAACATTATTACCGATAGCCAGGTGGCTTTTTTTAACCGGAGCAATGGGGCCACTATCGCCCTGCAAAACGGCGGTGGTATCCGCCAGAGTGTAAGCGTGCCCGAAGGGGCCGCGTCCGCCGATATTACCCTGGGGGACATCAACGGTATCCTGCCCTTTGATAACCGCATGGTTGTGCTTGAGATGGGCGGCAAGACCCTCTGGGATTGTATTGCCAATGGGCTTACTTCCTACACAGGCCACGGCCATTTTCTCCACGCGGCGGGGCTTAAATATACTGCGGAAATTCCCTCGAAAGGCGCCGATCCGGTACTCAAAAGCGTGAGCCTTGCCGATGGTTCGCCGTTGGACTTTGACGCCCGTTACCGGGTAGTGGTTAACGATTTTATGGCCGGCGGCGGGGACGGGTTTACCATGATCAACGTACTGAAAACTGATGATCCGGCGATCCCGGTTGCAGCGGATGTAACGCTGATCCAGAAGACAGAGCTTATCCAGCGTCAGATATTCCAATACTATCTTGAGAAACTAAAGACCGTAGCACCGCATCTTGAGGGACGGATAGAGATTATTAACCCCTACGCCGGCGGTTGATAGTTTCACCCCTGCTGCGCTTGCCGGAGCCCGGGGAAACCCGGGCTTTTCAGTCGGTTTCCGGGGGCCAAGGCAAGCGCGGCGGAAACAGCGGGGCCGCGTTCAAAGACCACCCGGTATTGTTGTGTTTAAGCGGCTGTTGTTCAGAAACTGAGGTTTCTGAACAACTCTATTGTCTCGATCCAGTAAACAATTTTCCTCCACATGCCGATGATATATTGTTTAGAGGAGAATTTTCCAAAACCCGGTTGGTTTTGGAAAATTCTAAGGTGAAACTGACAAAATTTTTCGGAATCTTTGGGGGTTTTGCACATTTTCAAGATTAAAGCAGCTAACATCAGGAGTCATGTATCCCCGGGTACGCTTAAAGTTCACATAAAACGTGGATTTTGCGATATTTGGCTCAGGGACGGAACGGGAACGAAATTCCCGTCTGCTTATCCTGAAAACCTCCATAACTTTCGTTGAAAACCAGCTAAAATTGTGTTAAGCTGGGGCCTTATTCAATCTCTTGGGGGGCAAAACAACCCAGGGCACGGGTGTTTTCTACGCACTGGCGAGTGTAGGGCCGCCGTAATCATAGCAGAAGGAGTTTTACGATGAAGAAATTTCTTGAATTTTGGCGGCAAAAGACCTATGTATCCCAGGTACTGTTTATTCTGGCCATGCTGTACTGTGTCAGTTCCATCAATGTGCTTCTGCTTGCGCTGGGAATAGTCCGCTGGATACCTTCAGCCTATTTAAATCCCCAGGTTCTTATCTGGTTTTCCATAATCAGTTTTAGCTTTGCCTTGCTGCTCTCCATTTACCACTTCAGCACTTTTCTTATCAGGCGGAAGCGGAAAGAGGACCGGAGAGAACATCAGTCTCCTGCCGAGGATAAAAAGGCATAGAAGTGTTAAACCAACAGGTCTCCGGGACTGGTTCAAGCCTTGCGGACTGCTGGTAAGAGGCTGATGCCCCATGAAGAACTGCATGACAATGCTTTTATGCGTATGTTTTGCGGCAGCGCTGTGTGCCCAGTCGCGGGACGACGTGAGGGTGTATATTGCCCCGGTCAGCGGGGGCCGGCCGGAACAGCAGACGTTCTTCGCGGAAAATTTTAAAATGGAGCTTACCGGCGCTAACTACACCGTGGTGGATACCCCGGCGAATTCCGATTATATGATAAGCCTTTTCATCGTCCAGAATGTTGAAGACGGCCATGAGGACGAAGACGGCCGCATGCGGGCGGAACGGATCATCAACATGCTTACGATTTCCCTGCGGGCTACCGCAAACGCACGGGAGATCCTGCAGTTTTCCTGGGCCTTTGAAACCCTGGAAGAAATGTACGAATGGAACCTTCATCTTATCTACCAGGCTATGGCCAACATACCCCTGACCAAACTTACCAGTGTTCCGGACACCAACCACTGGCGGAATAAATGGGTATACCTGCGGGGTTCATTCGATTATCCCATCACCTTTTATGCCGTAAACGAGGAAAAAAATTCCTATATTTCCTCCGAGGATCCCCAAAGCACAAAGGATTATGCCCGCCTGGATCACTATATCCGCCCCTTTCCGGGGGCTACGCTGGGCCTTGAATTTCAGTTCCTCAGTTGGATGAGTCTTGAAGGCGATTTCCAGATCAGTTTTGGCGATCCTTTTTCCACCGCGTTTATCCCGGCTATTCAGGCGGCCCTCAAGTTTCCCATCAAGCCGGCCCGGCACTTCATGATTGAACCCTACGGGGTCATGTCCTTTCCGGCTGCCACTACGGCGGAAATCAAACAGTTCCCCCCGTTTGGCATCGGCGGCGGCATTCAACTGGGCGTTAAAGGCGGGGAAATGGGAGCCTTTTTTGTGGACGTTAGCTATATTCAATTTCTTGGGGACGTGGTAACGAGCAACAACCTTGATCCCAGCAAACCCTATCCCCTCGAACTGTATTGGCGCCGTTTTGCCATCGGTCTGGGGATAGGTTATAAGATCGGTTTTGTTAACCGGAAAGGGAACAGCCCCAGCGAAAGCGGGATTACCCCCGCGGGGAACTAATGCGCGGGCCGCCGCGCCACAAAGCGTAACAGCCGCCGGGGAGCGCGTTAATGGAATGCGGGCAGCCAGTTTCCGTGGGCTTCTATCAGCTCATCCACCATCTTAACAATATCATCAAGCGATAGTTCCGCCTGGGTGTGGGGGTCCATCATTGCGGCATGGTAGACATGCTCTTTTTTGCGGGTATGGGCCGCCTCGATAGTTAAAAGCTGCACGTTGATATTGCTCATGTTCATTGCCGCAAGTTGAAGGGGCAGGGGCCCGGAGCAGCAGGGACTTATGCCGTTTTTGTCCACCAGACAGGGTACTTCCACGCAGGCTTCCGCAGGCAGGTTGCTGATAAGCCCGCCCCGGTTTAGTACGTTGCCGCCGATCTTGCAGGGGATGCCGGTGCTTATCGCCTCCAAAATGTACGAAGCGTATTCGCCGCTGCGCTCGTGGGCCAGTTCGTTAGAACCGCTGAGGTTTTCGTACTCCTCCTTCCAGCCCGCTATCTGGCTTACACAGCGGCGGGGGTACTCGTCCAGGGGGATGTTGAACTGCTCAATGAACTGGGGATAGGCCCGTTTGATGTAGAAGGGGTTGTATTCCGCGTTGTGCTCGCTGGATTCGGTGCAGTAGTAGCCGAGTTTTTCGATATAGTCAAAACGGACCATGTCGCCGTGTTTTTCACATTTGTTTTTTTCCCGCGCGCGTTTTTTAATTTCAGGATACAGGTCGTTGCCCGCCCTGTCGTAAATTTCAAGCAGCCATGCCATGTGGTTAATGCCGGCGATCTTTTCGCGGCGGCCTTCAAGCTTGTCTTCCATTCCCAGGCTTTTAAGCAGATGCTCCGAGCAAACCTGGACGCTGTGGCATAGCCCCACGGTTTTTACCCCGGTGTAGCGCAGCATGTAGCCGGTAAGCATGGCCATAGGGTTGGTGTAGTTGAGCAGCCATGCGCCGGGGCAGACCGCCTCCATATCGCGGGCAAAATCTTCCATCACAGGGATGGTCCGCAGGGCCCGCATGATGCCGCCTATCCCCAGGGTGTCGGCAATAGTTTGGCGGAGTCCGTATTTTTTGGGTATTTCAAAATCGGTAATCGTGCAGGGATCGTAACCCCCCACCTGAATGGCGTTGACGACAAAGTTGGCGTTTTTCAGGGCCGCCGCGCGGTTTTCCACGCCCAGGTAGCGCTGTATCCGGGCCCCGCCTCCTTTGGCGCGGTTTATGGCGGAGATGATTTTTTCACTTTCTTTAAGCCGTTCCCCGTCAATATCGTAAAGAGCTATCTCGCTGTCTTTTAACGCCGGCGTACACATACAATCGCCCAGCACGTTCCGGGCAAAAACCGTACTCCCCGCCCCAATAAAAGCAATTTTCGGCATGATTCCTCCTCAAAGCCGGGTTACCGTAGCACCTTCCATGACTTTTCACAAGTGCCCGGTTTTGTAATCGTTTACAGACGCTGCATATAGTAGTACAGAAACAAGTGGTACGCTATATACGGAGATAGAGGGCAAATTTGAAATCTTTTCTACATATTTTGGAAAATTTTAAATTGTTGTAGTATAACAATATAGCATGATAAAGGATGATATTTCCGTAGAAATATACATGAGGAGTTTATCACGAAGAAAATTGTGTTCGTTTTGGTTGCACTGCTGGCCGGCGGCGTTTTGTCCGCCCAGACAAATTCAGATTTCCCGTAATTTTTTGGGTTCGATTTTGGCGCCGGCATAGGCTATGTGGTGTATCCCGGCAGCGCTCCTGATGGGTTTGGTAGAACCATTGACAGGATAGGCGGTGTCGGGAACTTTGGTTTTAAGCTCGAGATTCTGAATAACTATAGCGTAGGCTTTGACACGCCGTTCTCAACTCTGGCTGATGTTGAGACTAATCTGCCGGCTGCTACTACCGGCCTGTTTACCGGCCTCCGCCTTACCTATAACTTTATCCCCCGGATCGGCGTGGCTATCGGTGTTGGTGTAAGCAGCCCTCCGGCCAGGGGTAATGAGAGTACTGCCACCCTGGGGTTCTTTGGTAACCTTTCTCAAAATTTTTCCGTCTCTGGTATTATCACGGGTCTTAAAATCCGCGCAGATTTTGTGGCTCCCCTCTCCAGTCTCGAGCAAAGTAAAGCCGTCTTTGCCCTGGTGTTTAACCTTGGCTTCAGGGGAACATTGCTTACTCACCGGATAACACCTTGAAAAGGAAATCCGCAGCAAAGCCGGCTCCGGGCCTATTACGCTTGACGTTTACCCGTTTTCCCCGTCCGGCCCGAAGCCGTGAAGGCGCTGTTTTCCCAGCATAGAGCTTTTCCCGAAACCCGGTTAGTTTTGGGAAAAGCTTCTGAAAAACGGTCTAAAATCCGGCGTTTCATATAAATTCAGCGCGGCCTGACAAACTTCACCGATTACTCATTGAACTTGTTCGATAACCCGATTTGTTATCTCACAAGTCTCCCAAAAAACACGGATTTTGTCAAGAATCCGTGTTTTTTGTTGTTTTTAAGCGGTTGTTGTTCAGAAACTGAGGTTTCTGAAC
>JAISLX010000133.1 GCA_031277045.1 Treponema sp. | reverse complement strand
CGGCGGGGGTTCGGTATTTGGTAACGAATGATAAAACGATGGACGGTGACCGGTTCAAGACGCTCTATAAGAAACGATGGGGTGTTGAGGTATATCACGAAAGCATAAAACAAAATACTGGCATAGGGAAGTCGCCGGCGCATACGGAGAGGAGGCAAAGCAATCATGTATTTGCGTCGATATATGCGTATGTGAAATTAGAATTAACAAAACTCAATCACGGTAACAATCACTTTGAGATAAAATCCCAAATTTACATGGCATCACTTAAGAGGGCGATGGAATTACTGTCTGCTTTTAACACGGGGGATAATGGCGCTTTTGCGTAACATGAGTTATTCATATATCATGAGTTAATATTTTTTTAGAGATTAGCATCATCACCGACCGCCATCTTTACAAACTCAGGCTTCTTCTCTTCGGAGGAGGGTCGAATACCCAAAAACCCGCTCGCCGGCTCACGGGGGATCTTTGGGGTGGTTCAATTCCTACGCCAATGCCGGCGGGGTAGAGACATCTCCCGTGCAAAATGAGAAAAGTCCGCAGGACTTTTTCTTCTCGATAGAAAATGTCTCGCTGTTCTGCGGTTGTTTATTGGACTTGGGGAATAACCTGGCCGGTTCTCCGCCGGCCCCGGCGCTAATAGGTATTCTCGTCCATGGCCTGAAACTTTTCCCGGATTTGCTGCAGTAACGCTAATTCCCGGTTGATGATCGCCTCGTAATTAAGGTCCCCTTCGTCGATGCGGAGGACATCGTCCTCCCAGTGCTGGACCCGCTGAAGGTTGATCCAGCGGAAGCGGGAGTCGCGGGATTTGGCGGCCCACTCAAGGGCGTCTTTCCAGTAGGACAGGGCGGCGCGGTAGCAGGTTTCCGCGGTGCCAAGGCTTTCCAGGTTCTGTTCCTTCCAGGGGGCGTTGTAAAAATAGGCGTTCCGTTTGTTCCACTTGTTGCCCAGGTAGAGGTACTGTTCGATAAGTTTAAGATAGACGTGCGTCATAAAAAGACAGCGGTACTTTTCCCACTGGGTTTCGTTTTCGATAAGGGCCAGGGCGTAAAGGGGATTGGCGAAATCGGCTTTCAGGGCCTGCTCCAGCCAGTAGATGTTTTCCATGGTGTCATCGGGGTACTGGATGTAGTGAAGGTGGTAGAGCCGGTAATACTGTTCCTTGTATTGGACAAAATACCCGTTCAGCGGGGGGGGAAAAAGGATGCAGAGGAAGATAAGCGCCCCCGCAAGGGCGCGGGGAGATGCCTCCGCGAAGCATAACCGGCCGGGTTTCACCCCCTCATTATCGGCATGTTTCGCAGGGCGGCCCAGACCTGTTCCGCCACGTCCTCCGGGCCTAGGGCGGCGTCAATCCGGGCCACGGCGGAACCCTGGGAACGGAAAAAAGGGAGAAGGCTAAGGTAGCGGCTGTGGACTTTTATCTGGAAATCCGCCCGCTCGTAGATATCCCGCCCCTTCCGGTTCCGTATCCGCTCCGCGGCGGCGCGGGGATCCAGGTCGAAGAACAAGATAAGTTCCGGCGCGGGAAAGGGGCTGTTGAGGGCGCGGGGAAGTTCTTCCCCGCATTCAAGGCCCTGGTATACCAGGGACGAGGGCACGTAGCGGTCGCATACCACCAGTTCCCCCCGGCCCGCGCGCTCCGCGATGCCCCCGGTCCCGTAGAGATGTTCCCCCCGGTCGGCGGCGAAGAGCCGGGCCAGGGTTTCGCTCAAAAGGGCCGGTTCCCCCTTCAGGGCCCGGCGGATAAGGATGCCCGTTTCCCCGTCCGTGGGTTCGGCGGTGGCGTACAGGGGCGGAAGGGCCGCGCCGGGAAGGCCGAAACGCCGTGTAAGCAGTTTCATCTGGGTACTGGTGCCGCTGCCGTCCAGCCCTTCAAAGACGGCAAAATTCCGCAGGACATTCATGGCTTATCATATCCGCCGGCCGGGGACCGGGAAAAGACACATTGGCGAGGCTTTTCCAAAACTTCGGTTTTTGGGAAAAACTCTGGTTTCTGGGGAAAATTCCGGTTTTATCAGTGCGCGGATACACAGGAAGGCCTTGTATGTTAAAATTAAATAGTGTCTGCCCGCAAAGTAACCGATTCTATAAATAGAGTTTTTCCCAAAACTAACCGGGTTTGTGGACAGACACTAAACAGCGGGTTTCGCGGCCAAAACAAAGCCAAGGGCGGTGTTCCGGTGAAAAACCGCGGGAGCCTTGGCAGATTTTTTTGAGGGTAACAGGCAGTGTCGTCTGAGCGGGTCGAACAAAACAGGACTAACATTATCGAATTTTCCCCCCGGCCCCGAAAACCGCGAAAACCCCATGAACCAGGGAAGGGAAAATTTCGTTTTGTGCCCCATGTAGTTATTTTCGCCGTCCTCCTGGCCGCGGGGTTCTGCGTTGTCCGCCCCGCCTCCCTGTCCCTAACGCGGCGCATGGACGCGCTGCGGGACTATCTGCTGGGCCGGGGGGAATCCCTAATCGGCCGGCAGATCGAGTACGGTTCTTTGGAGCCTTCTCTTTTTGGAGGGATCGACATCCGCTCCCTCACGATTTTGGGGAAGGGCCCGGAACCTCTTGTTTCCGCCAGCCGGGTCCGCGTTTCCTGGTCCCTGTGGGAACTGCTGTGGGGCAAGGCCGGGTTTTCAAAGATCCGTTCGATACGGCTCGACAGCCCCCATGTGTACTTCGACTACGGCCTGGACCGGGATCTGCTGGACCTTCTGGCCCGGCTTGGCGGCGGAACGCCGGAAATCCCCGAAACTTTGAGTTTCCGGGTCCGGGACGGCGCTTTTACACTGGAAGGCATGGGAAACCTGGACGATGTAAGCCTGGACGCCGGGATCCAGGACGGGTGGCTGGAGGCTCAGGGCAGCCTAAACCTGAGCGCCGGTTTTGCCGGCCTGGATGCCGGGGCGTTAAAGGACGAACGCTGGAAAGGACTGTTTTCGTCTCTGCCGGCCCTTCCCCCCGCTGTTCTGTCTTCGCGTTTTGCCGCTGCCGCCCGGTTCCGCCTGTCCTGCGACACAGGCTTTAACGAGGGCAAGGCGTTTCTTTCCGTTCCCTTTATCACGGCGGATCATTTCAGGACAGGCGCTCTGGCCGTTGATGTGGAACTACGGGACCGGGTTGTCAGCCTGAGCAACGTGCCCCCCGAAGAGGCCGCTCACGCCCCGGCTGCCGTTACCCTGGACTACGGGCTTGATACGGGGGAATTTTCCGCCCGTCTTACATGCCGGGAGTACAGACCCGGGGACTATCTAAGCTTTTTGGATCCCTGGCGGGATTACCGCCCTTTTTTGGCCGTCAGGACTACCGGGGAAGCTTTTGTCAGGTTCTCCGGGGGAAAGCTTGAGTACCGGGCGGACATTTCGGGCCGCGTTCCCCCCGGCCTGCCGCTGAACGGTTCCGGTTTTAGTGTGCGAGCGGAAGGAAACGGAGACTATGCCCGTTTTGACCGGCTTGAGCTGGCCCTTGCCCGGGGAGACCGGAAAGACAAGCCCGGGGGGACCATCGGTTTCCGGGGGGGACTGGATCTGGCCGCCCTGAATCCCCGCGGCGTTTTGACTGTCCAGAACCTCAGCTTGACCGGGGATGGCGGCATCAGCGCTGTTCTTTCGGTGGAAAGCCGGGGGCGGGACATCAGCGTCAGCGGGGACAGTCTTCGTGTTGCGGGGGCGGAGTTTCACGATCTGCGCGCGGATCTGCGCCGGGAGACCGGGGGTTTAAGTTTTAGCGCCGCCGTCCGGCGTCTTTACGGGGACGGGGAGGATGCGCGAATCTCCGCAGTTCAGGCGGACGGGACCTTCGACTATTCCCCCCGGCATCTGGAAACCAGGCTTACGCTGGATTCCTTTTCCGCCGGGGACTTTCTGGAACTAGCCGTCCCCTTGTTGGCGGAATCCGGTTTCCGGGACCGGATTCCCCCGGCACTGGCCGGTCTGGGGGAGGATATGCTCAGGCATACCCAGATAACTACCGAGATATTCGCCACCACCGATTTTGAGCATGTCCTCTACAACGCCCCGCGGCTGGTCATCTCCTATTCCGGCAAAAAGGACCTAATCGCGCTGTTTTCCCTGTCCGGTACGGACCGGCGTTTCACGCTGGACGGCGGGCAGATACTCTGGGACGGGGGAAGCGGACAGATTACCGGGCAATCCGATTTTTCCAACCTGGACAATATTTCCTTTGCCGTTACTGCCGGTTATCAGGATCTCAGCTACTACCTGGAGGGGACCATCCTGGACCGCGATTCCCTGGATATCCGGGGTTCCTACGGCCTTAACATGTTTATCGTTTCCCTGGGGGACGGAACCTACTCCGGGCACGCGGGCGGGGAAAATGTCCCCATCCCGCTGGGGGGGCGAATCGCCCGCCTCGATTTTAACTCGTCTCTGCGCTATCTTTCCTCCCGCGACTGGTCGCTGACGTTTACCAAACTGGAACTGGCGGATATTCCGGGTCTCGTGCGGGACGGGACCGCCGGCGCGGGGCTTGTGCGAATCGCCGGGGAGGCCAATCAGGACCAGATACTGCTGCGGGAGATTTACTACGACGATTCGCTGGGGGCCCTGCTCGGGGGGGGGAGTATTTCCCTCGTCCCCGGCGCGGACGGTTTCCGCCGGGGGAGCCTCTATGTGTTTGACGAGGGGATGGAGGAAAGTTACTCCGCTGAATTTTCCCTGTCTCCGGGGACGGTGATATGGCCCTGGGACTCGTCCGGCTCCGTGTTTTCGCCGGACGCTGTGTCTTCCCCGGGGGAATTAAAGCTCCGCCTTTCCGGCGCCGGCATGAAGCTGGCCCGGTTCCACAATAAACTCCCGAACGCCCTGGCCACCGGGGATATGGACCTTGTCTGGAGGTCCCCGGCGGATTTCAACGCTCAACTGGACATCCGGTCCCTCATCTCCGGCAGGGGAGGACGGGAGATCGACGCCAGCGGCCGGGTTTTTCTTGACAGCGGGGAGTTCCG
The DNA here is from genome assembly GCA_031277045.1 of Treponema sp. The sequence continues at coordinate 16,204 of JAISLX010000133.1, read as the reverse complement.
CTGCGAGGATCTGCGCCTCAAGATGGGAGGTCTGGAAACTCTGGCGCCCCGGATCCGCGTTAGCCTGCGCGAATCCCGGCTGGAGGGGCAGGGCCAGGTCCGGGGGATACTCTCCGGGCAGGAGATTGGTCTTGACTTCTCCCTGGGCTCCGCATTCGCCCCCATCGCCTCCTGGTCCGGCTACAAAACCGCCCTGGAAAATTTTGAGGGCGCCATCCGCTTAAACAATATTACGGTGGGCGGTAATCCCGCGGAACAGCCCTTTGAGTTTACGTTTTCCCGGGCAGGGGAGGGGATCGCCTTCTCAGGCGGGCCCAAACACATGATTTTCCTGGACATCCAAAGCGGAGGGAACTTTATCGCCGTCTTCGCCGAGCCTTTCCCTTTGCAGGGCACGTTCCGGGGTACGCTGGCCTCTTCCACCATCGATGCCGCGGGGGAAGATCTCCGCGTGGACCTTGGGGCGATATGGAAGTTCCTCTCGTTCAGGAAAGATTTCAATATTGCCGAAGGCCAGGCCATAGCCACGCTACAGATCCGCGGCCCCCTGGGGGACCCGGAATTTTACGGCAGCGCCCAGGGCGAGAATCTGCGGATGCAGGTACCCTCCTCCCTGTCGGAAGATATTATCCCCGACCAGATGACCCTGGTCTTTGATGGCAATGAGATGCGTTTTACTGATGTTTCCGCCGCCTGCGGCAAGGGCATGGGGGTAGTAAGCGGCCAATTCTGGCTGGAAAACTGGGTGCCCACCACCTTTTCGCTGGACATCACGAGCGCCAATGATCGCCCCCTGCCGTTTAAACTCGATATTGGGGGCATTTTGGTCCGGGGAACCACGTCGGGGACCATGAACATATCCATGCTGGACCTGGCCCTCAATATTTCGGGGGATCTTATCGCCCAGGAGACTGAAATCAGCCTGGACGCCGCGGAAATCGCCGCCTCCCGAAATGCGGACAACTGGAGAGGCACCCCCCTAATCGCGAATATCACCATTACGGCGGGCAAAAAGGTGGAATTTCTGTGGCCTACCCGGGAATTCCCCATGATCCAGGCCTACGCCGATCTGGGCGCCAAAACCAGGCTCCGCGCCAATACCATGGACCGGACGTTTAGTTTTACCGGCGACGTAAAGCTCCGGGGGGGGGAAATTTTTTACTTTGAGCGCAGTTTCTACATCCGCGAAGGTATTCTGACCTTTAGGGAAGACCAGGATCAGTTTGATCCCCGGATCACCGTCCGGGCGGAGGTTCGGGATCGTTCCTCCAGCGGACCGGTAACTATCTCACTGGTCGTGGACAACGCCCCCCTGCAATCTTTTACCCCCCGTTTTGAATCCAGCCCTGCCTTGTCCCAGTTGGAGATCATGTCCCTTATGGGGCAGAATTTTGTCGGCAGCGCCAGGGAAGACGGCTCGATCTCCAATCCTTTCCTGTCTTCCTCCACGGATCTGCTTGCCCAGTCCCAGGTAATGCGCCGGATACAGGGGGCCCTGCGCGACTTTTTACACCTGGATATGTTCAGCGTCCGCACCCAGTTCCTCCAGCGGGCCGCTTTCAGCCTCATCGGGATCCAGGAACAGCCGGTTGACAGGCTTGGTAACTATTTTGATAATACGTCTGTTTTTGTAGGTAAGTACATCGGATCGAATGTGTTCGCCCAGTTGATGCTGTCCCTTCGCTATGATGAGAAAAAGCGGAGCTTTGGGGGGTATACGCTTGAGCCGGATTTTGGACTTGAACTGAGGAGTCCGCTGGGGAATATCCAGTGGAATTTAGTTCCCTCCCATCCGGAAAACTGGTATATAAATGACTGTTCGTTTACCATATCATGGAATTTCATATTTTAACCGGGGTCTGACGGCGGGAACGGACCCCGGCGGCCTGCCGCTCGTGTTTTTTGTGGTTTTTCCGTTAAAAAAGCCCTGACACCCGCGATTATCCGGCGTCTTTTAACAGTTTGCGGGGTATAGATATTCACGCGGGTGAATATGCGGGCAGCGAATCGCCGGCGCGGCCCGGCAGCCGGGATTTTTCGCGTAAATACGGGAAAGATCACGCGCACGGCAGGCCGCCTGTACATATTTCCCCGGAATAGGAGTAAAGATGCGCCGTAGTTTTGTCCTGTATAACCTGATCGTGATTGTTTTTTTCGCCCTGGTGAATGTTTTATCCGTCCCCGCCCAGGAGGGGGAGGAGTGGTACCTGGGTAAACCCATTCAGGATATTGTGTTTTCCGGTCTCCGCCATACCAGCCTTCAGGACCTGGAGGGGATTCTGGACGCTTATATCGGGCAGAGCTACAGCTACGAACTGGTGGAGGAACTCCAAATCCGGCTCTTCGCGCTGGGTTTTTTCGAGATGCTTACCCCCGATACGGTTCCTTCGAACGCGGAACGTACCGCGACCGTCCTCCGTTTCGTTGTTGTCGAGCGGCCGGTTGTCTCACGGATCACTTTCACGGGAAACAGCCATATCCGTTCCGGCGAACTGTTGGACGTTGTTACGCTGAAAACCGGGGACCGGGCGGATCCGCGCCAGGTTGAAAACGAGGAACAGGCGCTGGTCAACAAGTACCTTGAAAAGGGTTATACCCGGGTAACGGTTCGTTCGGATATCCAGAACAATGCCGATGGGGAAGCGGCCGTTACTTTCTACATCACCGAAGGGGAACAGCTTACCGTCCAGGAAATCCGTTTTCAGGGGAACAGCGCGTTTTCCGAGCGGACCCTCCGGGGCCAGCTTTCGCTGAAAGCCAAGGCCTTTCTCAACGCCGGAACTTTTCAGGAGGCCCTGCTTCTCGCGGATCGTGATGCCATTGCCCAGTACTACCGGGACCGGGGTTTTGTTGACGCCGAAGTTCGGGACGTAGGCAGGGAAGAAGTTACCGGCGAAAAGGACGGCAAAAGTCTTATCCTCACGTTCAACATTCACGAAGGGGATCGTTTTATCTTCGGGGGCATCACGTTTACGGGGAACAGCATTTTTTCCACCGAACAACTGCAGCGGCAGATTTACTCCAAAGTGGGGGAAGACCTGCGGGCTAGCAGGCTGGAAGCGGACCTGCAGCGGATCGCGGACCTCTATTACGAAAGCGGGTACATTTTTAACAGCATTACAAGGGAAGAAATACGGAGAGACAACGAGATCTCCTATAACATCAATATTGTTGAGCGGGGCCGGGCCCACATCGAAAGCATCCGGGTCCTGGGGAACGAAAAAACAAAAACGCACGTTATCCTGCGGGAAATACCGCTGGAAGCGGGGGACGTGTTCTCCAAAACCAAAATCGCCGACGCGATGCGGAACCTCTATAACCTGCAGTACTTTTCCGCGATTGTTCCCGAAATAGGGCCGGGAAGCGCCGAAAGCCTGATGGACCTGGTCTTTCGGGTCGAGGAACAGTCCACCACGGATATCCAGTTCGGCCTTACCTTTTCCGGCACCGCCGATCCCAGCCAGTTTCCCGTTTCGGGGATGCTGCGCCTCAACGACCGCAATTTCCTGGGTCTGGGAAACAGCCTGGGGGTGGAGTTAAACGCTTCCCCGGATACCCAGAACCTGGCGCTTACCTATACCCACCGCTATATCCTCGGCCTGCCCCTGTCCCTGGGGGCGGATTTCTCCGTTTCGCACGTTCAAAAGCTTACGCCGATGGATAATGTCGCGCCGTTTTTCAACGGGGACGAGACATACGCCTTTCCCGACGGTTTCAACACGCACGCGGAATATGAAACGGCCAGTTCCTACCCTTCGGAATTTCTTATGCGCTACAACCAGTGGTACTTTTCCCTGGGGCTTTCCACCGGTTACCGCTGGCTTACTCCGCTGGGCATCCTGTCCTCAGGGCTGGGGCTGCGGACAGGGCTTATCGTAAACACCTACGACGCGGACTTGTACCGGCCTTTCGATCCTACCATTCGCAGGGACAACAACAAACCCACCCCCGCCAATTCCGTCTGGGTTTCGCTGAGTCTGGACCAGCGGGACATCTACTACGATCCTTCCGCCGGGTACTTTGCCAGCCAGCGTTTTGGCGTGTACGGGATCCTGCCTGTGGAACGGGAAAAGTACATCCGCAGCGACACCAGGGCGGAGTACTTTCATACCCTCCTCAACATCCCCGTGGGGGAACATTGGAGCTTTAAGCTTATCGGCGGCCTGCATACGGGCCTCTCTTTTATCATGCGGCAGCCCGGTCAGCCGGTGGCCGCTGTCGAGCGGGCCAACCAACTGGCGGTGGACGGCATGTTCGTGGGCCGGGGCTGGCAATCCGAATATAGTCATAAGGGCATGGCCCTGTGGGAAAACTGGGCGGAACTGCGGATTCCCCTTGTGCCCGGGGTGCTGGCCTGGGATTTCTTTTTCGACGTTGCCGGAGTCAGCCCAACCCCGGGGGAATTTTTTACGAATTTTGATCTCGATAGTCTGCGTTACAGCCTTGGGGGGGGTATCCGTTTTACCATTCCCCAGTTCCCGCTCCGTTTTAGTCTCGCCAAGCGTTTCAGGACCCAGGACGGGCATGTCCAATGGGAGCCCGGTTCCATAGGGGGCAGGGATTCCGCTCTGGGCGGCCTGGATTGGGTTCTTTCTTTCGTCATGAATTATTAGGAGATCGTAGTGAAAGCGCGTGTACTGGTACTTGGTTTGCTGTGTTTCCAGATCCCGGTTCAGGCTCAACAGCTTACCCGCTTCGCGGTGGTGGATCTGTCCCGTGTTTATATGGCCTTTTTGCGGGATTCCCGGGCCGTTCGGGAATGGGAAGACGCCAGCGCCCAGGTTCAGCGGGAGGTGGACCGGAGATCCGCGGAAATTCAGGAGCTTCAGTCCCGCAAGGTAAACGCGGAAACGCGGGGGGACGAGGCCGAGGTCCTGGCGCTGGAAAACCAGATATACCGCCGGACCGAGGCCCTGAGGGAGTACTATCAGGTAAAAACCGCCGAACTTGAGAACCGCAAGAACAGACTTTCCCAGTCGAATTCGTTTTTGGAACAGGTCTATGACGAGATCCGTTATATCGCGGAAAGCGAAGGTTACAGCACCGTACTTAGCGTGAAAGAAAATTCTGGTATATTATGGTATAGTCCAACTGTTGATATTACGGAGAAGCTGATACAGAATTTAATATCCAAGGCAGGCCGTTAGCGAATATAAGGGCCTGGCAGGAGGTCCTTACGAATCAAGGCGCGTCTTCTACACCCATGCGGGATCAGTACCGGCGGATCAAGCATGAACATCCGGGAGAGGTACTGTTTTTTCGTTTGGGGGACTTCTACGAGATGTTTGCCGAAGACGCGCTGGAGGTATCCGCCCTGCTCGGCCTTACCCTGACCAGCCGGAACGGGCTTCCTATGTGCGGAATCCCCTATCACGCCGCCCGGACTTATATTGCCAAGCTTCTCAAACACGGGAAGAAAGTGGCGATCTGCGAACAGCTTTCCGAGCCGGGCAAAGGCCTGATCGAGCGCCGGGTTGTGGAGGTAGTTACCCCCGGCACCGCCCTTGACGAGGATTACCTGGACAAGGGAAGCGCGAATTACCTTGCGGGCCTGGCCCTGCACCTCAACTCCCTAGGTTTCGCCTGCATTGACATTTCCTCCGGCGATTTCCGGGTTACGTCCTTCCCCCGCGGGGGGCCCGGAAAGCTGCGCCAGGAATTTGAACGGCTCCAGATTCGGGAGCTTATCGTCCAGGAATCGCTGCTCGAAGAAAAAGGGGACATCGCCAAGGCAATCCGCGAGCGGCCGAATTTGGTGGTAAACCGCTGGGCGGACTGGCTGTTCGACCAGGACCGGAGCCGGGAACGATTGTGCCGCCAGTTTAAGGTGTCCAATCTGCGGTCTTTTGGCCTTGAGGATTCTGGCGCGGAGATCCTCGCCGCCGGGGTTCTGCTGGAGTACCTGGACGATACCGCCAAGACCATGATTCCCCACGTCCGCGGCATTGTGGTGTACCGGGACAGCGAGTACACGGGCATCGACGAATCGACCCAGCGGAATTTGGAACTGGTCAGAAACCTCCGTGACGAGGATTCCCGTTATTCCCTGCTGGAGGTAATGGACGAAACCAAGACCGCTATGGGCCGGCGGCTTTTGAAGTGGCGTATCCTTCATCCCCTTCAGAAAACCGGGATCATCGAGGCCCGCCTCGACATGGTGGAAGCCCTCTACCGGGATCAGGGAAGGCTGGGGACTCTGCGGGATCTCCTGGGCAAAACGCCGGACCTTGAACGGTTAAGCGGCCGGGTAGCTATGGAAAAGGCCCACGGCAAGGATATGCTGGCGGTAAAAAACGCGCTGGACGCGCTGAATTTGATTTGCGCCGCGGTTGAAAACCTCAGTCTGCCTTTTGAAAATCCCCCGGCCCGGACCTTGTACTCCCGGCGCGATCCCGAATCCGGAAAGGGGGGCCTGGCGCGGCTTCTGGGGCTTAGGGACCTTCTTGGCCGGGCCCTGGCGGATGATCCTTCGATTCTTCTTACCGAGGGAAACCTGATACGGGACGGCTACAACGGGGAACTGGACGAGTTGAGGGGGCTTCGGGATAACGGGCGGCAGCTTTTAGAGGAGTACCTGGAGGAAGAACGGCGGCAAACCGGTATTCCGGGGCTTAAAATCCGCTATAACCGGATCATCGGGTACTACATGGAAGTCGCCAAAGCCCATTTAGGCAAAGTACCGGCTCATTTTATCCGCCGTCAGGGAATTGCCGGGGCCGAACGCTTTACGAGCAACCGCCTTGCTTCCCTGGAATCGGATATCAACGGCGCCCAGGACCGGATCATCAACCTGGAACGGGATCTGTTCCTCGCGCTGCGGGCGGAAGCCCAAAGCCGTCTTGAGGAACTTTTGGCGGCGGCCGCGCTGCTGGCGGAACTGGACGCGGCCCAGTCCCTGGCCCGGTCCGCCACGGTCCGCCGCTGGGTCCGTCCCCAGGTGGACCGCAGCGCGGAACTTCTGATTCTGGAGGGCCGGCATCCGGTGGTGGAAGCCCACCTGCCCGCGGGGGAGTTTATCCCCAACGATGTGATCCTGGGCAGCGGAGGGGGGGATTGTTTTTCCTTTGCCCTGATAACCGGCCCCAACATGGCGGGAAAGTCCACCTATTTGCGGGCGGCGGCTCTTATTGTCCTTATGGCCCAGACAGGGTCGTTTGTTCCCGCCCGGGAAGCCCGTATCGGAATAGCGGACCGGATTTACTGCCGCGTGGGGGCTTCGGACAACCTGGCCAGGGGAGAATCCACGTTTCTGGCGGAAATGAACGAAACCGCCTATATCCTCAACACGGCCACGGAAAAAAGCCTCGTGATCATGGACGAAGTGGGCCGGGGAACCGGTACCAGGGACGGACTTTCAATAGCATGGGCGGTCAGCGAAGACCTTCTGGACCGAGTTAAGTGCCGTACCCTCTTTGCTACCCACTACCACGAACTTTCCCGTATCGCACATCCCCGCCTGGTGAACCGTTCCATGGAAGTTCTCAACAAGGACGGTGAAATCCGGTTTCTCCGCCGCCTTAAAGAAGGCCCTGCCGAAGAATCCTACGGCCTTTACGTGGCCCGCATGGCAGGGCTTCCGGAGCCGGTGTTGCGCCGTGCCCAGGCCGTTATGGAGTGGAACGGGGGAACCATCACGGCCCGCCTCCCCGGAACCGGTCTGCCCTCCGGTGAAGCGCCGGACGCCGTTCCGCCTGAGAACGCGGCCCCCATCCCCCCCCCGCTTTTGATTCTGGCCCGCGAGGTAAAACAGTTGGATCTGAACACCACTACCCCCCTTGAAACCCTGAACCACGTCAAAGGCTGGCAGGAACTCCTGGGCGATATTCCCCGTGCCGGCGATATCCTGCCGTTTAAGAGATCCTCCCCCAGAGATAAATCCTCCGCCTGCCCGGAGGGTCCCGGACTTTTTGATTCCTGATGAAAAAGGCCCGGATCCGCAGGCGCTCTGCCGCGTTGTTCGCGTGAATTCCCCCGGCGCAACGCCTTATAAAATCTGACCGTCAAGGCTGGTTGACCCGGAGTTTTTTATCGTGCTAATCTGTTCCGCAGCGGCTGCCTTAAAACCCCAGGGTTTGAGACAGCTGCTTTGGATTAAACGGGACAGCGGACCGTTCCCCTCGAAGCCAATTTCAAAGCCAGCCAGGTTTTTAAATTGGTTCGTACCGGAGGCTTTTCCAAAATAACCGGGTTTTGGGAAAGCCTTGTTATTTGAAGTGGTTCCAGGATTGGAACCGCGGCATAAAAACAGCGGTTTTGCCGGACTTTTCAGTCCGTGGATTTTAGCGGAAGGCTGAAAGCTTCAAAAACCGCGAAGGCCGGTTACAAAACAACTGATTTTGAAGCCGGCTTATTTTTCACTTATAAGGATGTCGATGTATGAAGTCATTTGTTTTTTCCCTTCTCGCGGGCACCCCCCCGAATGGGAGTAATCCCTCAGGCGGCGCTGCGTTTCTGCAATTCGTCCCCTTTATTGCCATTATTGCCATTTTCTATTTCCTCATCATCCGTCCCCAGAATAAAAAACAGAAGGAAACCCAGCGTATGCTCGACAGCCTGAAAAAGGGCGACAGGGTAGTTACGATTGGCGGTATCCACGGGGTCATTCAAACTGTCAGGGATCATTCGGTGATCCTTAAAGTGGACGACAATGTAAAGCTGGAGTTCAACCGCAGCGCTATTTCCAGTGTAGATGCGGCCAAAGACGCCAAAGAAGAAAAGGGCGGGAAGATTGAGGACAAACGGGATGAGAAACCCGAAGATTCCGGAGAGGCCGGCGGGGTCGATGACAAGTAACAGGGGCGGCCGTATGGCTTCCGGACAATCGAAACCGGCTAGGAATCATTTATGAGTAAACGGTACCGCTTCCTTATTATTTTGGTAACGCTGGCGGTGTGTTTTTTGTTCCTCCTGCCCAGTATCCGCTGGCATTTTCTTATTCCCAAGGAACAACAGACCCTGGCGCTTGAATCCCGGGAACAGATCAAGAATTATTCCTCCGGAATGGCCCGGGGGGATTTTCAGGAGCTTATCGAATTGGCCCGGACGGAAGGCGAGGTGCCCGGAAAGCTGGGTTTTCTCATTCCCCAGGCCCGGAAGCTGTACAAGGAGACCAAGCGCAAGCTTCCGGAAAAGTGGAACGCCCGGACCGTACTTTCCGCCTTTTCCACCAGGGCGGAAGCCATAAACGCCATCGAATCCCACTACGCGGATTCTATTCTCAAACTTAAAGAACTGCAGAAAAGCGCCATTCAACTGGGGCTTGACCTTTCGGGGGGACTTTCAATCGTTCTGCAGGTGGGGCGTACCCTGGACAGCGACGATGCCGATGACGCGGTAAACCGGGCCCTGGAGGTTTTGAACAGCCGTATCGACCGGTTTGGCCTTACCGAACCTGTAATCCGCCGCCAGGGTTCCGATCAAATTTATGTGGAAATTCCCGGCAGCGCGGACCCGGAACGGATCAACGACATTATTATGGGAAAGGGCAGTCTTGCCTTTCACATTGTGGACCAGGAAGCCGCGGAAACTTTTAACCGCTACTACGACGCCCATCCCGCGTCTACTTTCGACAGGGACGGTAATCTTTTGGACTCCTCGATAGTCCCCGCGGACGTGATGATCCTGGGGGAGTATTCCAAGGACCGTTACGGTCTTGATGAATTTCGGGGCTATACGGCGGTGAAAAAGGAAGTGGGCCTTGACGGAAACCACATCACGAACGCTGTGGTGGAACGGAGCACCCTGGACGGGAAGCCGGAAGTTACCTTCCTGCTGGATGCCGAGGGGGGGGACATCTTCTACAAGCTTACCTCCGCCAACGTGGAAAAACCGCTGGCTATTGTGCTGGACGGCCGCGTCAAGTCTATGGCCACCATCAAGACCCCCATCAGGGACGCGGTGCGGCTTACGGGATTCGGCATTGACGAAGCGAACAACATCGCACTGACCCTCAGGACCGCCGCCCTGCCGGTGGAGCTTAGCGTGGCGAACCAGCAGAGTATTGGCGCTTCCCTGGGAAAGGATACTATAAGGCAGGGCCTTTTTGCCCTGGTAACAGGTTTCGTGGCGGTCATGTTCTTCATGCTGATCTTTTACAAGATTTCCGGAATCAACGCCATCGTGGCCCAGTTCCTCAATATCTACCTCATGCTTTCAGTGCTTTCCGCCTTTAATTTTACCCTTACCCTGCCCAGTATCGCGGGTTTTATCCTTACCATCGGTATGGCGGTGGACGCCAACGTGATCATCTTTGAGCGGATGAAAGAAGAGATGCGGCTGGGAAAGGGCAGAAAAGCCGTGGTAGAGGGGGGCTTTGACAAGGCTTTTTGGGCGATCATGGATTCAAATATCACGACGTTTATTGCCGCCCTGTTCCTTTCCCAGTTGGGTTCCGGTCCCATACAGGGTTTCGCGGTAACACTGGCTATCGGGGTATTCTCCTCGGTATTTACCAGCCTCTTTGTTTCCCGCTTGATTTTTGATTTTGGTACCGATGTGCTGGGAAGTAAAAACGTATCGGTCAGCTGGACCGCCGGGCGTAAAATCCGGGAGCCTGTTCTGGCCGCCGGGGAGACGAAATAATGAAGCGTATCATTACCTTTTCCCGGTTTTTCCTGCCCGCCGCCGTCATATCCGGTATTCTGGCCCTTGGCGGTATCGTGGGCTACATCGTTAAAGGCGGGTTTAACATGGGGGTGGATTTCCAGGCCGGCCTGATCCAGGAAGTCCGTTTTGCCCCCACAGCGTTTAGTCTTGGCTGGGCCGGACAGGGCGCGGCCGCCGTATCCTTTGACAGAAACAAACTGGACATCGTTGTTTCCGGCGTGGGGGTGGAATCCCGGACCGTGTCGTTTCTTTTTGCCCAATACGACACATTGGGGGCACTTACGCAGGCCATTCGTTCATCCGATCAGTTGCAGGGGATTGCCGTTACGCTAAACGCCCCCGCCGATACCCAGTCCCAGTACCTTATCTTCAGCGCTCAGGCAAATCCCCTCCTGGGGGAGGACCCTTTTGTAGTTCATTATCTGGTTCCGGAATCCGCCCCTATTTCCATCCAGGAGGTTCGGGAATCCCTTGCCGGTTTGGGCAAGGTTGTTTCGGTTCAGCAGCTTGGACAGGACGCGGATCGGCACTTCATGATCCGGCTGGACGAGGATGAAACCGGCGGTATCCCCACCGAAAAGATCATTGATACGCTGGAGACCTACTTTGGCCAGGGGGGAGTAGCGGTAATCCGTTCCGATTATGTGGGTTCCCGGTTTTCCAAGGACCTCACCGACCAGGCGGGGATGCTCCTGGGGCTTACGTTGTTGCTTATCCTTGTTTATTCATCCGTCCGTTTTAGGCCCCAGTTCGCCATCGGCGCGGTACTGGCCATTATCCATGACGGCCTTATCATGGTGGCCGTTGTGGTGTGGAGCCGCATGGAGTTTAATACCACCACTATCGCGGCAATCCTGACGATCCTGGGGTATTCCATCAACGACACCATCGTTATCTTTGACCGGATTCGGGAAACCCGGCGGATCTACCCCGATGACCCCTTTGTAACGGTATTGAACCGTTCCCTTTCGGAGACTCTGGGGAGGACCATCATAACCACGGCTACCACCATGCTGGCGGTGATCTTCCTCTTTATCTTCACTACCGGTTCCATGAAAGACTTTGCCCTGGCGCTGTTGATAGGCATGCTCAGCGGCGTGTACTCCACAATCTTTATCGCGTCGGGTTTTGTCTACCTGTGGGACATACGGATAAAAAAACGGGACCAAAAGAAAGCGGCCGCGAATTCCGCCGCCAGACTTGAGAAAAATTCCCGTTAAGGTCTAAACCGGTGTGAATGTGATCCGGGCCCGTGTTCTGGGCTTTTGTATGGGGGTGCGCCGGGCCGTGGAAATGGCGGAGGCGGAGCTGGGCCGGACGGAGAGGGTCCGCACGATGGGGCCCCTGATCCACAATCCCAGAGTCCTCGCGGCCCTGCGGCGTGAGGGGCTTGAGATACTGGACGAGGAGGCCCTTCCCCCTGATTTAAGAGCCTCTACGGTCATTATCCGGGCCCACGGCGTAAATCCTTCCCTGGAAAAGGAACTACGCCGCCGTCACGCGGTCCTGGTTGACGCTACGTGTCCCCGTGTAAAGAAAAACCAGTTGGAGGCCCGCTCCCTTGCGGAGGCGGGTTTTTCTCTTTTTATTGCCGGGGAAAAGCGGCACGGGGAAGTGGCCGGTCTTAGGGGTTACGCCCCGCTGGCTGCCGCGGTCTCTACCCCGGAAGAGGCGGCTCTGTCCGCCTCCAATCTGGCGCGGGAAAATCCCGGCGCGCGGGCCGCCCTTATCGGACAAACTACCATCGGCGCTGCCGAATACGGCTCCATCGGGGACGCTATCCGCCGCCATTTTCCCGGTCTTATCGTGGTGGATTCCATTTGCCCCGCCGTCAGGGAACGGCAGGACGCCCTGCGGGAACTCTGTTTCCAGGTGGACGCGCTGGTTATTGCCGGGGGCCGTTCTTCTTCCAACACCCGCCGTCTTCTGGATATCGCCCTATCCCTGAGGAAACCGGCTTGGCTTGTGGAGTCCGCCGCCGGAATAGCTGAACTGTCCGGGATTGGCGGATACCGGACCGTCGGCCTCAGCGCCGGAGCATCCACCCCGGAGTCGGATATCGCCGGGATTGAGGCCGCCCTGGCCGTCCTTTAACCGCTGGAAGACGGATCGCGTAACGGCAGGGAACCGGCAGGAAGGGCGCCGAAGCCCGGACAAGGGGGTATCCGGCGGCGCTTCGTATGTTTCAGGCTCCCTGAACGCTCCCCCGCGCCGTCACTTTCTTGAACGGCGGCATAAAAAAAGCTATAGTCCCTAGCAGCCTGTCGCGCTTTGCGGGATTTTACAGGTTTTTGTTGGAAAAATTCATGGAAACCGCTGTTTTCAAGACGTTTCCAGGCCGCCCGCGGTGTTTTTAGCGGTTCGCGGAATGAAACCCCTCGCCCTGAAGGGCGGGTAGTAGACCCGCTGCGAATGAGCCTCCGCACGGCAAGCCGTGCGGTATCTTAAGCGTTGTGTTGGTTAGGGCGGAGGCTCGTTCTGCAAGGAAGTTTATAATATCATCTGGTTTAATACCAAATCTTTGCAGGCTTTGCTTTACTTGAGCCGCGGCAAGCCGCGGGGTATTAAACCAGACTTTGCGAATAAAAACCGGCTGAAAACCGCTTGTGGGTGATTTTATGCGCGAAACACGGCGCACTACCGGCGTTTTGGCGCGGGATATCCCGGTCTTATAGTTCCCAGGAGGGGCAATGAAAGCGATTGAACTGGCAAAGGCCTTTGATCCCAAGACTTTTGAGGAGCCTATTTACAGGCGCTGGCGGGAAAGCGGGGCCTTCAAACCAGACTCTGGCCGGGACGCCGCTCCCTACGTGGTGGCAATTCCGCCCCCCAATGTTACCGGGGTTCTCCATCTGGGCCACGGCCTGGTAGTTTCCATCATTGATATCGTGATTCGTTACCACAGGATGCGGGGGGAACCGGCCCTTTGGATTCCGGGTACCGATCACGCCGGCATCGCTACCCAGCATGTGGTGGAAAAGCAGCTTCGGGACAGGGGTATTGACCGCCGCGAACTGGGACGCGAACGGTTCATTGAGGAGACCTGGAAAGTAAAAGAGGAACACCACCGTGTCATTTCCCGGCAGCTTGCCAAAATGGGCGCTTCCGTGGACTGGGACCGGGAACGCTTCACGATGGACGAGGGTCTATCCAGGGCGGTCAGGGAGGTTTTTGTCAGTCTGTATGAGCGAGATCTCCTCTACAAGGGTAATTATCTGGTGAACTGGTGCCCCAACTGCGGTACCGCCCTGGCCGATGACGAGGTGGACCATGAGGACACGCCGGGGAAGATGTACCACATCCGGTATCCCGTGGCGGGGACCGCGCCCGGCGTTCCCGTTTTTATCGAGATCGCCACCACCCGGCCGGAAACCCTCCTGGGAGACACTGCCGTGGCGGTCCACCCGGACGATCCCCGTTATACCGCCCTGGCGGGCAAGCGGGTAGAACTTCCCCTGACAGGCCGCGTCATTCCCGTGGTGGCCGATACCTACGTGGACCGGGAATTCGGCACCGGGGTGGTAAAGATAACCCCCGCCCATGATCCCAACGACTGGGAAGTGGCGAAGCGCCACGGCCTTCCGGTAATCAACATTCTTACGCCCGGCGGGAAACTCAATTCGGAGGTTCCGGAAAAATACCGGGGCATGACGGTTCAGGCCGCCAGGGATGCGGTAATCGAAGACCTGAAGGCCGCAGGCCTCTTTATCCGGGAGGAAGCCATCAGCCACGCCGTAGGCCACTGCTACCGCTGCCATACGGTGATCGAACCTTTCCTGTCGGAACAGTGGTTTGTCCGGATGAAACCCCTGGCGGAAAAGGCCCTGGCCGCCTGGCGGCGGGGGGAGATCGTTTTTTACCCGGCGAAGTGGGAAAGCACTTACGAACACTGGCTCGAAAATATCCGGGACTGGTGCGTCAGCCGCCAGCTCTGGTGGGGCCACCGGATTCCCGCATGGTACTGCGGGGACTGCGGCAAAACCACGGTGTCCCGGACCGGCATAACCGAATGTCCCCACTGCCATTCCACGCGGGTTGAACAGGACCCGGACGTGCTGGACACATGGTTTTCCAGTTGGCTCTGGCCCTTCAGCGCCCTGGGCTGGGAAAACGGGAATTGCGGCGCCGGCGATTTTAAGACTTTTTTCCCCACAAGCGCCCTGGTAACCGCCTACGACATCATCTTCTTTTGGGTGGCCCGGATGATCATGGCGTCTCTGGAGTTCACCGGCAAGGTTCCGTTCCGGGACGTGTATATCCACCAGCTTATCCGGGACAAACAGGGCCGCAAGATGAGCAAGAGCCTGGGCAACGGCATTGACCCCCTGGACGTGGTAGACGAGTTTGGCGCCGACGCCCTCAAGTTCACGATGGCTTTTTTATGCGCCCAGGGGCAGGACATCCTTATGGATAAGGAATCGTTCAAACTGGGCTCCAAATTCGCCAACAAGATTTGGAACGCCAGCCGCTATATCCTGATGAACCTGGAGGGGAGAAATTTAGTCCCCCGGCCGGCCCAGCTCCCGGTTGACAGGTGGATATGGTCCCGGCTTAACAGCGCGGCAAAGGCCATGTCCGGCGCCTTTCTGGGCTACCGGTTTAACGAGGCCGCCGCCATCGCCCACGCTTATTTCTGGAACGATTTTTGCGACTGGTACGTTGAGGCCACCAAGCTTTCCCTCAAAAACGGCGCCGGCGCGGAGAAGGACCGGGCCGCCACCGTCTTGCTGGATGTCCTTGCCGAATCCCTCCGCCTGCTCCACCCCCTTCTGCCCTTTGTTACCGAGGAGATCTACGGCAAGCTCCCCAATACCGGGGAGGGAGAACTCCTTATTACCGCGGCCTACCCCGAATATACCGAAGAAAAGAACGACCCCCGAACCGAGGCGGAATTCGACGTACTCAAGGAACTGGTAGTCAAGGTTCGGACCCTGCGCAGCGAATGTACTATTCCGCCCGACAGGAAACTCAATGTCCTTGTATGCCCCGGCCTGGAGTGCCGGAGGATCGTGGAAGCCCAGACGGAACTTGTAAAAAGCCTTGCCGGAATCAGGGAGCTGACAATCGAAGCGCCGCCCGCCGGGGCCGGAACTGCCGGGGAGGGGGCCGGGACGCGGGGCGCCAGACCCGCCGGTTCCATCGCCCTGGCGGGGGGACACGCCGCCGGCGGGACGGATTACGAAGCGTTTGTTTTTGTCGCCGGCGGGACGGACCTGGCCGCCCTCAAACAAAAATTCAGCCGGGATGCCGAAAAGGACCGCAAGTTTATCGCGGGCCTTGGGGCCAGACTAAAGAACGAACAATTCCTGCGAAACGCGCCGGCGGAACTGGTAGCCGCGGAGAAGCTTAAACTGGAAGAGGCGGCGCGGCGCGTAGAAAAACTAGAATCCTATATCCGGGACCTGGAGTAAAGCGCGGACGGGCCTTGTTTGGCGTAAGTTCAGATAGAGCAGGGTTGAGGGCTAAACGTGCCCCGGACCCTTTCTTTCGCTTGACACGCTGGGGATTAGCGGTATAGGCTGAACGCGGCGCTGGGGGCAGCCATGCCGACCTTTTACGAAGGCTTTTTCAGGCCGCCAGAGTACACAGTATTGGAGGA
>JAISLX010000128.1 GCA_031277045.1 Treponema sp. | reverse complement strand
GACAGCCTTGAGGAATCGGCGAAACTGGACGGCTGCGGTTACTTTATCTGTTTTACCCGGATCGTCCTGCCCCTTTCCAAGGCGGTTATCGCCGTGGTCGCCCTTTTTACGGCGGTGGGTCACTGGAACGATTGGTTCGCCGGGGCCTTTTACATGACCAGCGATAAAAACTGGCCGGTGGCCACGGTGCTACAACAGATGCTGCAGCGGGCCATAGATGTCAGCAGGATAGACCCCGCAACCACGTTGAGCCTGACAACCCTCCTGGCCAGGGAAGGCAGCGTAGTAACTTCGGATTCACTCAAAATGTCCACGGTAGTTATTTCTACCGTTCCTATTTTGTGCATATACCCCTTTGTGCAGAAATACTTTACCAAGGGCGTGATGATCGGGGCGGTGAAGGGATAGCGGCGCCCTCAGCCCTCCGGACTGGCAGCGCAAAGAATGCGCCCGAATCACTAAGTTTAATCGTGAAAGCCGCGTTTCCCCTAGCCTTTTACCCCGGCGTAGGCGATGCCTTCGACAATGTATTTCTGGGCGCAGATATACACAACAACAATTGGAATAATTGAAATGACTGTACCGGCAAGAATGGCGCCGTAGTTGGCGCTGTACTGCTCCCGAAACCCCGCCAGGGCAATCTGAATAGTACGCAGGTAGTCGGAATCGAGGTAGATCATGGGGCCCATGTAATCGTTCCAGATGCCGTTGAACGTAAGAACGCTTAATGTAGCCAGTCCTGTTTTTGTAAGGGGCAGAATGATATTCCAGTAAATGCGGAATGTCGAACAGCCGTCGATCCGGGCGGCTTCGCTCAGGCTGTTGGGTATGCTGATCATGTTCTGGCGCAGAAGAAACACGCCAAAAGCGCTGAAAGCCTGGAGAACGATAAGGGACCAGTGGGTGTTGTACATCCCCATGCCCTTCACAATGATAAACTGGGGTATCATAATTGCGTGCCAGGGAACCATCATTGTGGCAAGGTAGGCAAGGAAAATTTTATCCCTGCCGGGAAACCGCAGTTTACTGAAGGAATAAGCGGCCAGGGAACAGGTAAAAAGCTGCAGCAGTGTAATTACCACGGCCAGTTTTGCGGAATTGAAAAAGTAAACCAGGAACGGGATTTCGGTCAGCACGTTGTCGTAATGGCCAAAATAAAATACTTCGGGTATCCACTTGACCGGATAGCTGAAGATCGCGCTGTTCGGCTTGAACGAAGCGCTGATCATCCACACAAAAGGTACAACCATGATATAGGCAATAACAAGGCATACAACGGTAACAATCGCCTTTGTCAGGGCGCGCGAAAGGCCAAAACGCTTTGCCGCGCCGGTCCTTCCCGCTGTGTTTCCGCTAATCATCGCTTACCCATCCTTTCTGGCCCTGCCACTGAATCAGCGTAATAAGCAGAATGATAACAAACAGAAAATACGCGATAGCGGAAGCATAGCCCATTTTCCAGTTGTTAAAAGCTTCGCGGTAAATGCGGAACACCAGCACCGTTGTGGCCCGGCCCGGTCCGCCCTTGGTTGTAACGTTGATAATGTCAAAAACCTGAAAAGACGCGATGATACAGAGTATTGTTACCATGAACGTTGTCGGCGAAAGCATGGGCCAGGTAATGTGGCGGAAACAATGCCATGTACCGGCGCCGTCAATGCGGGCCGCTTCGTACAAGTGGCCGGGTATGTTTTTAAGGCCCGCCAAAAACATAATCATGTAGTAACCGGCCTGTTTCCAGACAACGACAATCACTACTGTAAAAAGGGCGGTCTTTGAGGAAAAAAACCACTTTGGCAGCAGGCCTTCCGGTATGCCGGCGGCGGCGAGAAAATGATTTACCGGCCCGTTGTTCGGCTCAAAAAGGAGCATAAAAACACAACTTACGGCGACCATAGACGTAAGGTTTGGAAAGAAATACAGGGTCTTGAAAAGCCCCATGCCGCGGAAGCCCCTGTTCAGAAGCAAAGCCAGGGCCAGGGACGTTACGATGGTAAGAGGTACGCTGGTAAGGGAATAGAACAGGTTGTTTTTCAGCGCGGCCATAAACTGGGAATCTTTGAACATTTTTACATAATTGGCGATGCCGGTAAAACTGGCCCCCGCGAATCCGGTATAATTAGTAAAACTAATCACGATGCCCGCGATGATGGGTATGGCCGTAAAAACAAGAAACCCCGCGAAGTTCGGCAGAATGTACAGATAACCGCTCAGGGCTTCCCGCTTTTCAAGGACGCTCATCTTATGTATCATAAAACTTCCCTAAAAAAACGCATTGCCGCAGCCTAAAGGCCGCGGCAATGCAGGGCCTGTCCAAGTAACCGGTTTTGTGGGCAGACACTAGTTGTTCGAGATAATTTCCCGTCTAAGCTTGAAGAAGTTGTTAAACATGGCATCCAGGCTCTGCTCGCCGATCAGATAAAGCTGCATTTCCTGAATAAAGGCATCGTTAACTTCGCCGTAATAGGGTTCCGTACCCTGCTCGCCGCCAACCTTCGCGGAGAAGCGGTACTCAACTCCCGGAACATTGACGCTCTTCCGGAAGGCGGCAAGCGCTTCCGGTGTGGAATAGGAAGGCACACTGCCCGTCTCGGCGTATATGGCCGTACCCTGGGGAGAAGTCGTACACCATTCGATAAACCGGTAGGCTTCTTTTGGGTGTCTGCTGTTGGGGGAAACGACGTAATACGATGACTGCCCCACCGTTGAACCGGGGGCCACGCCCTCGAATACCGGCATCGGCGCCGCCGCATAGGTAAATGCGGGCTTAAGCAGGAAGAATTCCCAGTCGCCCTGGATCATCATGTAGACATTGCCGGCCTCAAAAAACGGGTTGATGTCAAACGTACCAACGCTCATTTCCTCGATGCCGGGATGGCTTTTGTCATCAACGTACATGCGGTGGAGCGCCTGGGCATACCGGCGGGTATAGGGCAGGGGTTCCGGGGCGGTAAGGTATTCGCCGGCGGAGGAAGCGCCCAGATTCATTGTCCAGGGGGGACAAACGCCGCCCCAGTATTTTTTGCCGTTTTCGGTGTAGGTAAGGCTTTTTGCCAAATCAAGATACTGATCCCAGGTTATATTTTCCGGGTAGGGCAGTCCCTTGGCGTCAAAAAGGTCCTTGTTGTAAAAAAGCATCCAGCAGGAACCGGTAGTCGGAAGGCCGTAGATTTTTCCGTCCCTTGTGGCGCCGGGAAGCGAAGTTGTACGGATCGGCGCAAGGTCAAGACCGGAACTCTGAATAAAGGGCCCCAGGTCAAGGAGCGCGTTGTTGGTGATATACTGCTGCGTCTGGGCGGGAGTACGGATCCAGAAGGCATCCATATCGCTGGAGCCGGCAGCCAGTACCTTGATTTTGTCATCGTAGTCGTCATTGGGGATGCTGTTGTAGATTACCCGGATATCCGGATGCGCGGTGTTGAATTCCGCAACCATCCTCTTGAGGAACGAATCGTGGTCGGTGGCCGCATAAAAATTGACAACAGCCTTTCCGTCCGGCGAAGACGCCGCCTGCTTCTTGCCTCCCGCAAAAGCCCCTGCCGCCAGGAAAAGTCCCAGCGTCAAACCTGTGATGAATCTTTTCATAAAGACCCTCCGTAAAAAATTACCGGGACCCAGGGCCCCGGTTACGCGCCGTTTTTGGCGGGACCGGTACTCTGGTATTCCCGCAGGATACAGGGTATCAGCCGTTCCTGAATTTCGACGTAATGCCCCTCAATCTTCGCTATCAACTGGGAGACCGCCGCCTCTACAAGGCGTCCTATGTCCATTTCAAAAAGGCTCAGTTTTGGCACCATGTACGAAGCCGCCGCCGCGGATGACACTATCGAAACAACGGAAACGTCCGCCGGTATCGAAAGCCCCTGTTGTGTAATTCCGCTTATTATTCCCGGCAAAGCTCTGTCGTTCATGACGACAAAGGCGGTAACTCCGGGACAGGCGGTAAAAATCTCCTTCATCCGGCCCAGAACTGTTTCTCCGCTGGATTCACAAAAATACTCTTTGCCGTCTATTTCAAGACTATGGCAAAGTTCCGTAAAGGATTCATGGGCCCGCACAACCGGCCCGTAGCCGTTCCTGAATGATTTTTTGCTTTGATTTATAAACACGATGCGGCGGTGTCCCAGGTTTTTCAGCCACACAAGACACTGCATTATTGTTGTGAAAAAATCGATATCGACATACGTTTCGGCGGGGGCCGTGTCATCGCGTCCCAGGAGGATAAAGGGAATACCGGCTTCCCGCAGCGCCGCTATCCGGCTGTCCTTCCGGTGGACCTCCATCATGATAACGCCGTCCACAAGCTCCTGGGAAATAAGCTGAACCAGTTCATCAGGATCAGTGGTCCGCAGGGTCCAGATAACCAGATGGTAAGCACGGCTCATTACGTTCCTGGAAGCCTCCATAATCAGATCGATTTCCGGAAGGCCGATGCCGTGGTCAACCGGCGGAAACAGAATAGCGATAATGTGCGTCCGCCCGCTGGCGAGACTCCGGGCGATGGCACGGGGTCTGTACCCAAGTTTTTGCGCCGCCTCTTTTATCACCAGTTTTTTGCGCTCGGATATGGACCGGTTCCCGTTCAGGGCATACGACACGGTACTTATCGAAACACCCGCCATTGCGGCTACATCCTTTATAGTTGCCATAGTTCCCACAGAACCGTGAACTCATCTCAAAATCTGATGTTTTGAAATTGCTCACGGTTTATTCGCAAAGTCTGGTTTAATACCCCGCGGCTTGCCGTGCGGAGGCTCATTTGAATGGATTTGCGCGGGAACCTGGTTGATTCTCACACAATCTCCCTGCCGCGCACGCAAATCCGCACGATTTACCCCGGTCAGCGACACGGCGTTCACAAAATTTGGCGGTACCCCAAACTGTATGCCATTTTCAATGTGTCCCCGCGAAAGGCGATCGAAACGATTCGACACTAGATTATACTACCAGAGATTTTTGCGGCCGTCAACAAAAACCTGATAATTCCGGCGGGCCCTGTTCCGGTCCTTGACGTGCGCCGCCTAATACCGGACAATGGATTAACGATGAGGAGGCACGAAAACACATGAGCATTATCGAATATGTCCACGCCAGGGAAATTTTAGATTCCCGGGGGAATCCCACGGTCGAGGTGGATGTGGGTCTGGAAGACGGAACCCTTGGGCGGGCGGCAGTCCCGTCGGGGGCTTCTACCGGCGACTACGAAGCGGTGGAACTGCGGGACGGCGACAAGAGCCGTTATTTGGGCAAAGGGGTTCTTAAAGCGGTAGACAATGTGAACAACATTATCGCCCCGGAGCTGGAAGGTCTGGATTCCCAGGACCAGGTTGATATTGACCGTACCATGATCGAACTGGACGGGACCGAAAACAAGGCCAACCTGGGGGCCAACGCCATTTTGGGGGTTTCCATGGCAAACGCCCGGGCCGCGGCGGACTACCTGGATATACCCCTGTACAAGCACCTGGGAACCTTTCATTCCAGCCTGCTCCCCGTTCCTATGGCAAACATTATCAACGGGGGTAAACATTCGGATAACAAGATCGACTTCCAGGAGTTCATGGTTATGCCCGTGGGCGCCGATTCGATGCGGGAGGCGGTCCGCTGGACTGCGGAAGTTTTCCACAGCCTGAAAAAACTCCTCCACGACGCGGGCAAAAACACCGCGGTTGGCGATGAAGGCGGCTTTGCCCCCGACATTGGCAACGAGGAAGCCCTGGATTACATCATGAGGGCCATCGAGAAGGCCGGTTACAAGCCCGGCGAACAGATCGGCATTGCCCTGGACTGCGCCAGTTCCGAACTTTACGGCGAAGGCGACAAAAAAGGCTACAAATTCTGGAAATCCAACCCCAGCAAGCTTTTTAGCGCCCAGGAGATGATCGACATTTACACCAAGTGGGTGGAAAAATACCCCATCATTTCCATCGAAGACCCGCTGGACCAGGACGATTGGGACGGCTATGTGGCTCTGACCAAACAGCTTGGCGCCAAAATTCAGATTGTCGGGGACGACTTCTTTGTTACCAACACCAAACGGCTGGAAAAGGGCATTGCCTTGGGGGCCTGCAACTCGATCCTCATCAAGGTAAACCAGATTGGTACCGTAACGGAAACTTACGAGGCTGTGGAAATGGCCAAACGGGCGGGTTATACCGCCGTGGTGTCCCACCGTTCCGGCGAGACGGAGGATACCTTTATCGCGGACCTCGTGGTGGGGCTGGAAACCGGGCAGATCAAGACCGGGTCGATGAGCCGCACGGACCGCGTCTGCAAGTACAACCAGCTTATCCG
>JAISLX010000116.1 GCA_031277045.1 Treponema sp. | reverse complement strand
CTGAAACAAGCCTACCAGATAGCGGTTTTAGTGAAGGAGCGGTTTTTCAATGACGAGGTGTTTTTGCACACCTTTGAGTATTACGATCCTGAGCATAAAACGTCATTGAGCGGGAGGAGCCGAATCATCACCCTGGAGTTGTCCAAACTGGACAAAGTGGTAACAAAGCCCATAGGAAAGATGACAGCCGCCGAGCACTGGGGGGTATTTTTCCGGTATTTGCCGGACAAAAACAAACGCCGGATCATAAACGAAATCCTGGAACAGGAGGAGGGAATAGCAATGGCAAGCGAAGTGTTAATGAGCATCAGCAAAGACGAAGCGGAGCGGGCGCGGCTGATGAGCGAGTTCAAGTACCAGATGGACACCCAGAGCAAGATAGGCCACGCCAGACGGGAAGGTAAATTGGAGGGACGGGAAGAAATAATCGAACTGCTCAAAAGCGGTAAATCCCCGGAAGAAATCCTCAGAGACTATAGCGAATGAGCATCAACAAAGACGAAGCGGATCCTCCCTTCTCACTACTAACTCCTCACTACTAACTTCACCCTTCACTCCTCCCCCTCTTCCCTCTGGACAGCCGGATGTCAACTTGCAAAACACGCTCTCTCCCGGTATGCTTCCTCTTATGGATGAAGAAGGCGCGGCCCCCGCCCTTATCAACGGCGCCGGGACCATTATCAAGGGAAAGCGGGAATTTCTTGAACTTCTGACTGCGGCTATTTTGGCGGGGGGGCATGTGCTTATCGAGGACAATCCCGGCCTTGGCAAGACGACGGTGGCGAAAACCTTTGCCCACCTTATCGCCGGCCCGGACGGAAAGGCCCTGCTTTTCAAGCGTATCCAGTTTACCCCTGATCTGCTTCCCTACGACATCACCGGGGTTGATGTTTTCGACCCCGAAACCCGTTCTTTCCGCTTTGTCCCCGGCCCGGTGCTGGCGAATATCGTCCTTGCCGATGAAATAAACCGGACCACTCCCAAGGTGCAGTCGGCCCTTTTGGAGGTGATGGCGGAACGGCAGGTTACCATCGGCATGAGGACTCACGTCCCACCCGAGCCGTTCTTCGTGATCGCTACGCAAAATCCCATCGAAAGCGAGGGAACCTTTCCCCTGCCCGCGGCCCAACTGGACCGTTTTATGATGCGTCTTTCCCTGGGTTACCCTGACCGGGAAGCGGAACTTGCCATACTGGACGAAGACCCGGCGGAACATGCCCTGAACAGCCTGGAACCGGTGATGCAGGCGGCGGATTTTCTTGAGGCGCAGAAAGCGGCGGAGGCGGTGTACTGTCACCCGGCTTTAAGGGATGCCATCGCGGATATTGTCCGGGATACCCGGATTCACCGGAATTTCCTTTTGGGGGCCTCGCCCAGGGCGGCCCTGCATTTCCTGAAAGCCGTTAAAGCGATGGCCCTGGTGAAGGGGAGGACCTATGTGACCGATGAGGATATTATCGCGCTGGCCGTTCCTGTCCTTCTTCACCGGCTTAAGTTGAGGGATCCGCGTTCCGGCGGCGATAAACTGATACGGGAGATATGTCTTGCGCGAATCGAAGGCGTCAAAACCGTTTGACGTACACGGCAAAACCACTCCGTCTTTTCGGGAGTTTCGCGCCCCGATCTGCCCCGCGCCCCGGCTGTCCGGTTTACCGCTGATCGCGATAGCGTTACTGTCCTTGCTTGCGGGGTTTTTGCGTCACGAATTGGCGCTGACCCTAGTAGGCGCGGTAGTGCTGGCGGCGCTGGTCTACGGTTTTTTGGCAACTTTTTTCCTTGTTTTGGCGCACCGGGGGCACGCCGCCTCCCTTTCCGCGCGGATGTCACCGGAATTCGCCCCGGCGGGCAAACAGGGATCCGTGCTTTGCCTCCGGGAAAACACACACGTTGCCGCGCCTGCGTCGCACTCCGTTTCGGGAGAAGGGAAATTCTTCCGCCTGCCGGGGATACTTATCCGCTACGAAATTCGCTTTTCCACCAGAGACGGCAGAATACTGCGCCATGTTTTCGATCCCGATGCCCTAAAGCACCATCAAAGCCCCTTTAAAGTACCGGAACGGGGCGCCTATTACGGCCCGCGTGATAAACTGCTCATATTCGATGTTTTCGGCTTTTTCCTCGCCGCCTTTGCCCTGCCCCAGGAACCGGGGCCGCGGTTCCTGTCCCTGCCTCGGCCGGCCGCGAAGCCTCCGGCCGTTGAGTTTCACGCGGGGGGCGCCGAGCAGCGTTCCCAGCCCCGCTTTACCCGCACCGATAATCTTATCGATCACCGGCCCTATGTGCCCGGCGACGACCCCCGGCGCATCAACTGGAAACTTTACGGGCACGCGGGGGATCTCTTTGTCCGCGAAGGAGAGCCTGAGCCGCCGCCCCATTCAAAGCTTACCCTGCTCATCGACACACAAATCGACACGAATTTGTTTACGGCGGGGCGTTTTAGCGGCAAAGATCGCGCCGCCGGGAAAGGCCGCCGGGCCGTTGACCTGCTCTGCGAAAACGCGCTGGCCCTTGTTCTGGAATACGCCGGACGCGGCATAGAAATAGCCGTTGGTTACACCGGCGGGAAAACACCGCGAACCGGCAGCCCTGCTGAATTGGCGGCTCTGCTGGCCTATCCCGCTGCCCTGCCCCTGAATGCCCCCTCGCTCCCTGAATCCGGCGGCGGCCTGCCGGAATTGCCCGATGCCCCGGAGGATCGCGCCGTGCTGATACTGGCTTCACCCTGTTCGGAAGCGGCAAATTCCGCGCTGGACCGTTTTCTGAAAAACAGGGGAAAAGGACGGGAAACGGACGTACTTTTTTTGTACGAAGGGGAAGGTCTGGACGAGGCCGCCGAAATCTGCGTACATTTTTATTCCCACAGGCCGGGAGTGCGGGCAAGGCGAATCAGGCTGGACCGGCCTTCCGTCTAACTTATAGAGCCTGTCCCAAAACCAATTGGCCGAATGTCGAGTTTATAGTTATATTGGGCGCATCCCCGCTTCGCGGGGACCGGGCTTTCCGCTCCAATTCCTCAGCGCCAACTCGGAACGCTTGCGGGATTTCCGCTTCAATCCCTTGCGCGGCTCTGTTTCCCTCACAACTTCCTCCGTTAAAAAATAACCACGAAATTGAAGAAATTTAACCACCGGACTTTGTGTCCAAAATCACGCGAACACTATAGCGTTATTTTTATTTCTCCCCGTTCTGCTTTCCTGTCTTCTCTCCTGTAAAACACGGGTTCGGAATCATTTTGTGGCTCAAGTTTAGCCCGCTATGCGCTGTCTTTAAGCGCCCGCGCAAGGGCGTAACATATCAGCGCGTAGACCAGCAGCAGAAGGCCGGTGATGATGACGTAGGGCGTCAGCCGTACCGCCGTGAAGCTGAAAACCAGATGCTCTATCAAAAACGCGATAAAAAACAGCGCCGATACTACTTTGATGTTGACGGAAGCGCCCCCGCCGTCCGTCCGGAAAGCCAGGAGGCCGCCGAGGGTGGCAAAGAAGGAAAACCCGGCTCCGGCGGCGATGAGAGCACGGTAGGTCTCGCCCGCGTTCCCCATGTAAAAACCAAAGGCGGCAAGTGCGGCAATGGCAAAGGAAATTACCAGCAGCACAGGATTTACTTTCATGTCAGCCCCCAATGGCGGGCGGTGTCAGCGCCGCAGCCGCAAAATCTCCGGAATGTTTTCCGCTGTCTTCCAGCCGGAAAGCCCCGGATGCCAGATATAGGTTTCCCCGGACAGCTTTTTGTCGTTGATAAAGTGCGCAAGCTCGGTCTCGCTGAAAGGCCCCGCCTGCCTGCCGTCCAGCACGGCGTAATAGACACGGGCGGCCTCCGCCGGGCGCGGCATCGGGTTACCCGCGCCGGGGACGCGCATATTTTGCATGGCCTGGTTCATGGACTGAACCATCTGCTGGGCTGCCGCCATCCCCAGGCCGAATTCGACCAGGCGGTCTATCGAATAGAAACTGTTTTCATCGTACATATACAACTCCTTCCATCATGTAATTACGGCGCGGGCGGGGGCGGAGGAGGCGCGGCGTTAAACACCGGCGCAAGCTCCGCGACAGAACCGGCGGCGGACCAGCCGGACATTCCCTGCTTCCACACCATGCTCTAAACTTGACCCAGAAATATGAATGAAGATAAAAAACCACAAAGATGCTATGATTTAAATTATCGGGGAAATAGAGTACTCTGGTCTGACGGGGCCAGAGAGCCGGTGGAATGTTGTTGTGCGCCGTGAGGGAACAGAGCGAAAAACTCAGTGAACCTCGTCACAAAGATTAATTTAAACCGGCCACCGTATAACAAGATGCTGCTGCCAGTCATACTGGTAGACGGCGA